>CABUDZ010000014.1 GCA_902490445.1 uncultured Collinsella sp. | reverse complement strand
ATGCGGCGGCGGCATGGGGGCACCGGCCTCCATAGCCTCTCCACCTGCGGAAACGAGGCGACGGCCAGGTGCCGGGAGCTATTTCCGCGTTGCGCTAGCTGCGGAAACGCGGGTCCCGTTCAGGCTGTTGCGTTGAGATTGAAAATCAACCCTAATATTGGAGACGCGATGTCTTGCTCTTACGGGTCTCAAACAGAATGGGGCAGCGATGGCTCAACCCAAGATTCTTCTCACACGCATCGACGACCGTTTCATTTACGGGCAAGACGTTGAGCTGTGGAACGAAGCCGTGGGTTCCAACCTCGTCCTAATCGTCAACGACGAGATCGCGGCGGATTCGCGCCAGTGGGCGCCCATGAGGGTAGCGGCGCCAGAAGGCGTTTGGACACGGTTTTTCTCGGTGCAAAGGACCATTGATATCATTCATACCGCAACGCCGCGTCAATGGATTCTGATTATGGTGGCCTCACCCGCTGATGCGCTCGCGCTGGTTAAGGGTGGTGTGCCAATAACCAAGATCAGCATTGGCCATATGCAGGCAGGGGAGGGAAAGCGCTCTGTAGCGCCTGCCGTTGCCATAGACGATACGGACATCGCCGCCCTCGAAGAACTGCGAGAACTAGGCATAGAGCTAGAAATCTGCTTACTCCCCAGCTCCGACCCCGATCCCATCCAACTAGTCATCCAAGAACGTCCCCAATGACTAGTTGAAAAAAGCGCCCGTCGGTGGTGCCGGCGGGCGCTGGTGTGCGATATGCAGCGTTGTGGGCTTAGTGCCTCATAAAGTGGTATTCGATCACATTGCTGTAGGGGTGACCCGGGCCCACAATGCCCTGCGGGAACAGCGGCTGGTGCGGCGTGTCGGGGTACATCTCTGCCTCGAGGGCAAAGCCGGCGCCCCAGCCATAGTTGGCATCGTCCTTGGCATGCTCGTCGCCCAGCCAATTGCCGGTGTAGAGCTGCACGCCCGGGGCGGTGGTGTAGTAGTCCAGCTCGCGACCGGTCCACATCTCCTCAACGTGCATCGCGCGGCGCAGGTTGCGGCCGTACTGATAGCCATCGATACACAGGCAGTGGTCGTAGCCACGGGCCTGCTTAATCTGCGGATCGTCGGCCTCCATGCCAGGCGCGACGGGGCGCAACTCGCGAAAGTCAAACGGAGTTCCCTCGACTGGAGCGATCTCGCCGGTGGGGATGTTCTGCTCATCGATGGGTAGGTAGTGGGCAGCGTTGGCAACGAAGAAGTGCTCACAGTCCATGCCGGCGTTATGACCGGCAAGGTTAAAGTACGTGTGGTTGGTCATGGACACGTACGTGGCGCGGTCGCTCTCGCAGCCATACTCGATGCGGAAGGCGCCGGTGCGTGTAACGGTAAACACGGCCGTAAAGATACGGTTGCCGGGTAGGCCCAGCTCGCCATCCTCAAGCGAGGTGGTCATGCGCACGGCATTGTGGACCTCGTCGAGCTCAACATCCCATACGCGCTTGTGCAGGCCATGCTCAAGGTCGCTGTGCAGGTTATTGGCGCCCTCGTTGGCGGGCATATGCCAGTCCGTGCCGTCGATGGTGATCGTGGCGCCCGCGGTGCGGTTTGCCACAGGGCCGATGGTCGCGCCAAAGCAGGCGGGGTTGTCAAAGTAATCCTCGAGCTTATTGAAGCCCAGCACCACATCGCGCACGTTGCCGGGGATGTCGGGCACGTCGATGCCCAACACGGTGGCGCCATAGTCCATAATGCGAACGCAGATCTCGGGCCCGTTGAGGGTGTAGCGATGAACGGGGGTACCGCACGGCGCGGTGCCGAAAAGCTCGGAAGTGATCATTTGGTTCCTAACATCGAGGTATTTCCGACAAACTGTAGCGCGAACAGGAAAGATTATCACTACACCCCACTAAAGCAGGGGGTATTTTTCTCAAAAAAGTGATGATTAGGGCTGCGTGGGCGTTCATTTTTGACGCGTACGAGTCTGATACAATTTGTTCGTTACTGTTTGAATGATATGCGCGCAAAGAACGGCGAGGATTCATCGTGATTAAGGCAGAGCGACAGGATAAGGTTCGTCAGCTGCTCGAGGAGCAGGGTACGGTCTCGGTCAAGGAGATCTCGGATGCGCTGGGCGTTTCGGACATGACGATCCGTCGCGACCTTGAGGAGCTTGCGAGCCTGGGCGAGATCGAGCGCGTGCACGGCGGAGCCCGCAGTGCGCAGGGCCGTCCCCACGCTATGTTGCGCCATGAGTATTCGCACAGTGAAAAGCGCACCAAGCATGCCGAGGAAAAGCTGCAGATCGCACGCCGCGCTGTGGAGCTTATCGAGGAAGGCTCGACCATCTTTTTGGGTACGGGCACCACGGTTGAGCAGATGGCCTCGATGCTGCCGGCGTTTCGCCTGCGTATCGTGACCAATTCGCTTTCGGTGTTCAACCTGCTCGAGGAGCGCGAGGACTGCGAGCTGTGCCTCGTGGGCGGTATGTACCGCCGCCGCACTGCCGCTTTTGTGGGGCCGACGGCCGAGGATACCCTACGTGCGCTGGGCATCGATGCGGCGTTTATCGGCGCTAACGGTATCTTGGACGGTGACGTATCCACGTCCAACATGGACGAGGGCCGTATCCAGCAGCTCGCCTTTAGCAAGGCGGACTCGCGCTATCTGATCGCCGACTCCAGCAAGATCGGCAAGCGCGACTTCTACACCTTCTGCCGCCTGGACAATTTGGATGCCGTGGTGTGCGAGCCGGGTATTACCGCCGAGGATCGTGCCGCCATCGAGGAACACACGCAGGTCATCTGCTAGCTGATGCCGCGGGAGATATTGTGTGTTTCGGCCATTGCAATGGTCGGTATTTTTGTAGCTATAAGCTCATTTAAAGCTCGGTATTTTTGTATTATTAGATATATCTGAAGGTCGGTATTTTTGTAAACTAGCACGTAAATTATGTTGAGGTGAGATTATGTTTAAACGGAAGGCATATGATCGTCTGCAGGAGTGGAAAGAACGCTCGCAAGGGCGCACTGCGGTGCTTATTGAGGGTGCAAGACGCGTTGGCAAAACGACGCTCGTCAAGTGCTTCGCGCAAAATGAATACAAGGATTATCTGTACATTGACTTTTCGGCTGCTAGCAAAGCCACGCTCGATATATTTCTGAACCATCGTGAAGATGTCGATCTTTTTTTACGCATGCTTCAGCTGCAGTATGGTAAGGCCCTCGAACCGAGAGAGTCGCTGGTCATTTTTGATGAAGTGCAGCGGTTTCCCATCGCGCGCGAATACATAAAGCATCTTGTAGAAGACGGCAGATTTGATTACATCGAGACAGGCTCTCTTGTCTCCATCAAAAAGAATGTCGATAGCATTGTCATACCGTCAGAGGAAGAAAGAATCCCTCTCGAGCCCCTCGATTTTGAGGAGTATCTTTGGGCGACCGGAAAAGATCTTTATGCAGAAGAGATCCGTAAAGCGCGCGAATCTCGGACCGCGCTTCCGGACGGCGTTCATGCGACGTGCATGAGATTATTTGATGAGTATATGCTTGTCGGTGGTATGCCTCAGTCGGTCGACTCCTTTGTGGCAGAGAATGATTTTAGAGGATGCGACAGGGTTAAACGGCAGATTATCGCACTGTACAGGGAGGACATTGCCAAGTTTGGAGGTTCGGACGCTAGACGTGCGCGGGCGGTTTATGACGATATTCCGGGTCAATTATCTGCGGCAAATAAACGGTTCAAATTTGACAGCTTGGAGAAGGGGTCCCGTTTTGAGACATATGAGTCGGCGTTAATCTGGCTTGAGGATGCGCGACTGATTAACCGTTGCTATTTATGCAGTGATCCGAGCGTGGGTTACCGCCTGCACGAGGACGCGTCTTCGCTTAAATGCTATATGGCGGACACGGGATTGCTCGTGAGCTTGGCGTTTGATGATGGTCCGGACCTTATGGATGTTCATAGAGACATTCAATTTGGAAGAATTTCAATTAATAAAGGAATGCTAATCGAGAACATCGTGGCGCAGCAGCTTAAGAGTCTGGGGCATTCGCTTTTTTATTACAGCTGGCAGGAGCCTTCCAAAACAGAGGGGAGTCGGCCCAGAACGCGTGAAATTGATTTTCTTGTTTAGCGCGGCTTTGAAGACGCGGCTGGAAAACCGCGGGTCACTCCTGTTGAAGTTAAATCTTCCAAATCGTATTCAACAATCTCGCTTGACGATTTCGGCAGACGATTCGAACGACGAGTCGGAGAAGAGATAGTTCTTCACCCAAAACAGCTCAGGGCTGAAGGGCATAGGATATATCTACCTCTGTATATGACGATCTTTATCTGATCGGTGGAATGCGGCCAAAAAGGGGGCATGCGGCTGAGATTGTCAGCCCGGTCTATTTTATTTGTCTCGATCTGTAACAGTTGGGGCCGAAACCGCGGGTCAGATGTTACAGATCGAGACAAACGGTTCCCGGTCCGCCCAAACACAAAGGCCGGGGGCGGCGCGCCGTGTGACGTGCCGCCCCCGGCTGAGAAATGGGGGCAGGTTGTGTGAGCGGGGCATCTCGCTAGTCGCAAGTCGCTAGTCCAGACGACGGGTCTGCGCCACGTGCTTGTACCAGTAGGCGCTTGCCTTGGGCGTGCGCTTCTGGGTTTCAAAGTCTACGTAGAAGAAGCCATAGCGCTTGTTGTAGCCGTTGGTCCAGGAGAACTGATCCTGCAGGCTCCACAGGAAGTAGCCGCCCACGTTGACGCCCACCTCCATGGCCTTGAGCAGCCAACGCAAGTGCTGCTCGATGTAGTCGATGCGCGGCTGGTCGTCCACAAAACCGTCCTTGTAGGGGTCCTTGTAGCCCATGCCGTTCTCGGTGATGAAGATCTGCTTGTAGTTGGGGTAGCGCTGCTTAATGTAGACGAGCAGATCGAACAGACCCTCGGGATAGATGATCCAGTCCCAGTCGGTGGTGGGGATGCCGGGCTTGTTCACATGCTCACCAATACCCTTAACGCGCCAGCGGCCGGTGCCCTTCTCGCCCGTACCGTTGTGGTGCAGGTCGTTCTCGCCGTCGTAAGCCTTGAGGAAGCGGCACTGGTAGTTGTTGACACCCAGGTAATCGTTGTAGAGCGCAGCCTCGCGCATGATTTCCAGATCCTCGTCCAGGATCTGGATGGTGCCGCCCGAGATGGCGGCCAGGCGGTTGGCGCACTCGAGGGTGTCGGGGGCATAGTCGCCGCGGAAGGTGGCGTCGAGCAAAAACTGGTTCTGCAGCACGTGCTCGTTGTTGGCGGCCTTGATGTCGGCGGGGTCGTTCTCGTTGAGTGGGTACTTAAACTCCAGCGACTGGATGACGCCGATCTTGCCTTTAAAGCCGCCATTGTGGAAGGCCAGCACGGCCTTGGCGTGGGCGAGCATCATGTTGTGCTCGCACTGGAAGGCCTCGGCAAGATGCGCCTTGACGCCACCGGGGAAGGTGCCCTCGATGTAGGTGTTGGAGGCGTCGGCCCAGATCTCGTTAAAGGTGAACCAATAGGTTACCTGGTCGGCGTACTCCTTAAAGCAGAAGGTGGCAAAGTCCACAAAGGCGTCGATGGTCTCGCGGTTGAGGAAGTCACCCTTCTCAAAGAGGGGAAGCGGCGTATCGAAGTGATGCAGCGTGACAAACGGCTCAACGTGGTGCTTGTGGCACTCGGCGAAGAGATCGTGGTAGAACTGGACGCCCTCGGGGTTGATTTCGCCGGTGCCGTTGGGGAAGATGCGGCTCCAGGCAATGGAGAGGCGAATGCCGTTGATGCCGAACTCCTCGCACAGCTCCAGATCGACGGGGTACTGGTTGTAGAAGTCGGAAGCGGGATCGGGGGAGAAACGGCCCTGGGCCTCCAGGAAGTCGTCCCAGGCAACCTTGCCCTTACCGTGAGTGCGGGTCTCGCCCTCTACCTGGTAGGCAGCAGTGGCGCCGCCAAAGACAAAGTCCTCTGGAAACTGCGCAGGCGGGTTGGTGACGCTAGCAGGATTAACGGACATTATGATCCAATCGTCTAAATCGAAGGGCCAGCCGGTCTTGGATAGTCGGCTGGCCCTAAGCGTTACTTACTTCGACAGTTGCTCGCTCACGAAGGTGAGAGACTTGTCGCCGTTCTGGGAGAGCTCGATGTACTGCTTACCGCGGCAGGCGACGCACTTGTTGCCCACACGCTCGCAGTCTTTCTGCAGGTCGGCCAGGTAGCTGGCGGCCTGCGGGGCCAGGACGACCAGGTCAAAGTCGGGGAGCATGTCGACGTGGTTGCCATATGCCTCGGCAGCGGTTTCGAGGTTAATGCCGCGATCCTTGGCGGCCTTGGCCAGCGCGTTGGCGAGCAGGCCCGAGGTGCCGCCGCCCTGGCAGAGCACGAGCACGCGCTTGCCGTTGAGGTCGCTGGCGGTCGTAGCCTCGGCAGCGGGTGCTGTGGAAGCGGCGGGGGCGTCGGCCTTCACGGCCTCGGCTGCGGCGCCGGCGGCAACGCTCTTGGCATCGGCCTTGCCCTGGAAGGCGTCGTTGAGCTTGGCGGCCTTCTCGGCGTTCTTGGCGGCGAGCTCCTCCTGGGAGATCTCGGCCTCCTCGGCGCACTTCTGGGCGTCATAGGCACGGAAGAACGGATAGTACAGGACAAAGTCGACGACCAAGATGAGGGCGAGCATCACAAAGGCGAGCGGCTGGAAGCCCAAGCCCATGATGGTGCCGATGGGGCCGGGAACGGTCCAAGGCAGGGTGTACATAAAGCCGTTCATGCCCAAGAAGTCGATAAAGATTTTGAGGATCCAGATGTTGGCGATCGGAGCAAAGACAAACGGGACAAAGAAGACGGGGTTGAGCACGATGGGTGCGGCGAACAGCAGCGGCTCGTTGACGGCAAAGCACACGGGGACGATGGCTGCCTTACCGACGGCACGCATCTCCTGGGATTTGGCCAGGAAGCAGAACATAAAGACCAGGACGAGCGTGGCGCCGGTGCCGCCCATGCAGACGACGAAGTACTGGGCACCCTGGGTCAGGACAGCGGAAGCGTGCTGACCAGCCTGGAACGCAGCTAGGTTGTCGGTCATGTTGGCAACGAGGGCGGCGGCGATGGCGGGCTCGACGATCGAGGGGCCGTGGACGCCGACGAACCAGAACAGGCTCATAGCGCCGTAGATCACAGCGAGGCCGATGTAGCCGTCGGCAGCGGTGAACAGGGGCTGGAACACTTGGATGACGCCCTGGGCAAAGCAGAAGCCAAAGGCAGCGCGGAAGACGATGTCAAAGACCCAAAAGACGGTGATGCAGACGGAGAAGGGGATGATGTCCTTAAAGGTCTGCGAGATGTTGGGCGGAACCTGCTCGGGCATCTTGACGGTGATGTTTCGCTTAATGAAGAACTTGTAGATGATGCCGGTCACAAACGCAGCGATGAAGGCGGTCAGCAGGCCCTTGGAACCAAGGTAGGTGGTGTTGAAGCCGCTGGCGGCGTCCGTGGCGATCGTGTCGCTCGAAAGGAGCAGGAAGCCGATGATGGCCGCGCACATGCACGAGATAAAGTTGATCTGGTTATTCTTGGGCAGGTCGCGGTTCTGCGCGTCGGCGAAGTGCTTGGCCGTGGTAGCGGCACAGGCGATGGCCAGGATGCCCATGGAGTAGTTGTAGCACTTCCACAGGGCGTTGTTGATGTCATCGGGCCAGTAGAAACCCCAGATGTTGGGGACCGAGGCTACCAGACAGAAGATGGACGAGAAGATGATGATGGGGATGACGGAGATAAAGCCGTCGCGGATCGCCTTGAGGTACTTGTTGCGGGCGATCGCGTTGAAAAAGGGCTGGCCCTTTTCGATGATGGCGATGAGTTGCTCCATACAATGCTCCTAAGAGTCGGTGGGTTAGCAACGATGGTAGCTCTTGGCGTTCGGTTGCCAAAATGTTGACGTTGCCATTTTGCGACACAAAAAAAGACGCGAACCGGTGGTTCCTGTGCCTGCGAACCATCGATTCCTTACGCGTGAACGTTTGAGCCGCCCGGTGGCCCTGTGTTTGCGCAATGGCAACGTTAACATTTGGACGACAAAAGCCGTCCGGGGAAGCGGGATTGTCGGTGAACGGTAGGTTTTGGGTGGTAAGCGTATTGCGGGGAGGCGTTGGATATACTTGGAGGCGTTCATTTTGTCTGTTGGGATGTCCGCGATGGCATCGTTGACATAGAAAGATCGACCTATGGCCGCTGTTAAAAAATCGGTTTCCGTTAAGGACGTGGCGCGTCTCGCGGGCGTCTCGGAGCAGACGGTCTCGCGCACCGTGCACGATTCGCCCAGCGTGCGTCCCGAGACCAAGGAGCGCGTGCGTGCCGCCATGCGCGAGCTGGGGTATCGTCCAAACTTTGCCGGCCGTTCGCTGCGTCGCGGCAAGTTCAAGACCGTCGGCGTCGCCATGTTCAACATTACCGGTACCGGCAATCTCGACCGCATGGAGGGCTTTGCCGCCGCCGCCGACAAGCACGGCTATGCCATCACCCTTACTAAAGTAGATGGACATCCCTATACCCTCGAGAGCGCATCGTCGCGCATGAGCGCACTGCCGGTGGACGGCATGGTCGTGATCATGAACCGCATGCCGGCGGACTTTGGCACCTTTGAGCCGCTGCCCGGCATGCAGACGGTGCTCGTTACCATGCTGGAGCACCCGCTCTGTTCAACGGTCGATAACGACCAGTTCGATTGCTCGCGCCAGGTGGTCGAGTACTTGTTGGAGCAGGGGCACAAGACCGTGCACTTTATCTCATGCCCCGAGCGCTCGCTTTCGGGCATGCAGCGCGAGGAGGGCTGGCGCGAGACATTGCGTGCGCATGGTATTGAGCCGCCGCGACTCGTCCGTGGCGATTGGACGGCACAGAGCGGATATGCCGCCGGTCAGGCTCTGGCGGACGATCCGACCTGTACGGCCATTTATGCTTCCAACGACGCCATGGCCTACGGCTGCATTCGCGGGCTCGAATCGCGCGGAAAGCGCGTGCCCGAGGACGTGAGCGTGGCGGGTGTTGATGACAGCCTGGGCGACATCGTGCCCGACCGTCGCCTGACCACGGTGCGCTTTGATAACAAGCGCGTCGGCATGTGGGCGGTCGACAAGATTGCCGGCGCCGAGGGGGTTGCGTCTGGCGTGGAGCACATGCTGATCCCCGGCATGCTCGTAGAGGGTGATACGGTGCGCGATGTACGCTAGGGTGTGGACCTGTTTGGGTTGCCACTAATTGTGTTCGATATTGTTCGCATTGGTTTAAAAACCGTTCACGGGCGAAAATCGACCGTTCATAGCTCGAAATTGCGTTTTGCATTGTTCTGTTTTGTTTGAATGTTAATGTTTCTGGCATACACAACGCAGCGCGTATGCCCGGACGCGATGCTCTCCATTGGTTCATATGTGAAAGGAACGCAATATGGCAACCAAAGAAGAAATCTCGATGGTTGGATTCGAGATCGTCGCATACGCGGGTGACGCCCAGACTGATCTGCTTGCAGCGCTCGATGCTGCTCGCGAGGGTGATTTTGAGAAGGCCGAACAGCTGCACAAGGATGCGAGCGATGCACTCATTGGCGCCCACGACACGCAGACCAAGCTGCTTTCGCAGGAGGCCGGCGGCGGCGAGATGGAGATGACCTTCATCATGGCCCACGCTCAGGACACCCTCATGACCACCATGATCTTGGAGAAGCAGACCCGCTTTACCATCGATGCCTACAAGCGCATCGCTGAGCTCGAGGCCAAGCTCGCCTAACGAACCCTCACAATCAAGTCCCCTTCCAAAAGCTCTGCCGCAAATCCGCGACAGGGCTTTTTCTGCGCTCCTCCAAGTTGCGGTGAAATAGGGACTGAATAGGGACCGGCGGGCGCAAAACAATCCCTATTTCACCGCAACTCATCCCGAAATAGTCATTGGGGACGGTCTTGGTGCCCGTTCGTCTTGCCGTTCGGTTTTTCGCTGGGTGGGTATACTTCCTTTCACATTAAACGCCGGACTGAGGAGGTATCCAAATGCCGGATAACGGGTCAATACAAAAAAGAGACGCGTATGAGATGGCTCATGGGCGTCCTGTCCAGATAACCGAGCATACGACGGTAACCGAGCTGCAGCCCAGCCTGTCCGATGTCGTGTGCGCAAACAAAAAGCTCCAGATTGGCTTTATCGTTGCGCTCGTGGTGCTGGCGCTGCTGTCGGGCTTTGTAGCTCGTCCGCATTTTGCCGATACCAAGACTTGGGACTCCACCATCGAGGTCATCGATCAAAAGAAAGGTAACGTACTGGCGCTCACGACCTCGTGCGTGGCGCTATCTGCGGGCATTACCGCGCTGCCGGGTGATACGGGAACGCCGGTTGCCGAGCAGCTCGCGCAGCTTTCAGGCAACTTGGGCATCGTGCTTGCCGTGCTCTATCTCGAGAAATATCTGCTGACTATTTTGTGGTCGGTTGGCCTAGGCATCTTAATCCCGTTTGCGTTGGTGCTCTTTGCGGTGTCGCTTGGCATTCATGGGCGCTGGAGCACGAGCGCCGTCCTGCGCCGCGTGGCGACTCGCGTGCTGGTGGTTGCCATGATCGGCATGGCGTTGGTGCCTGCAAGCGTATGGGTGTCGCAAAAGGTCGACGAAACGTATCGAGTGAGCATCGAGGCAGCCGAGCAAAAGGCGGCCGACGCTGCGAGTGCGGCAGATAGCGACAGCTCCAAAGCAAGCAAGAAAAAGACCGAGTCCACAGAGTCCAAGAGCGTGCTTGAGCAGCTTGCCGACGGTGCCTCGGGTCTCGTCACGTCGGTGACCAGTGGCGCCAAGCAGATGACCGACGAGATCGTGCAACAGGTGACCGACCTAATTGAAGGCGTCATCGTGATGATCGTGACCTCGTGCGTTATCCCGCTGCTGGTGCTCGTGGCGTTTCTGTGGCTGGGCCACACCCTGCTGGGGATCGATATCTCTGGCCCGGCGAACTATTTGACGGGCCGTTTTCTGAGGGCTCCGTCCAAACATGCCAAGAAGAGCGGACAGTCTGAGTAGGCGGCAAAGCGATCCTTGGAAGATCAACCGTAAGAAGGGCGGCCGAGACACGTTCTCGGCCGCCCTTTTGTTTGTCGAACACATGGTCGCTACGTCTGCGCCGGGCTCAAACGGTCGGCAATCATCCGTGAACGGTATTTGTTCAAAAAAGAACAAAGTTAAACAAATAATGGTTGCACTTGATGTTCGAATGTGTTCAAATAAACATGAACAGTGAAGAACCGCACATTCAGATGCCCGGACCTGAACGCGATTCAACACTTCCAAACAGAAACTACGCACCTGCGTATCTCTCAAGGAGGATGTCATGAGGGTTGTAATCGCTTCCGATGCCGACGGTATGTCGATGAAGGAGTCCATCAAGGAGATGCTCATCGCTGACGGTCACGAGGTCGTCGACTATTCCGAGACCCCTGCTGCGGACTTTGTCGATTCCGCGACCGCCGTTGCCAAGGACCTGCTGGAGCACAAGGATTCCCAGGGCTTCGCATTCGATAAGTACGGCGTCGGCTCCTATATGGCCGCCGTCAAGATCAAGGGCATGGTCGTCGCCAACATTTCCGACGAGCGTTCCGCCTACATGACCCGCGAGCACAACGGCTCGCGCATGGTCACCATGGGCCCGGGCGTTGTGGGCACCGAGGTCGCCAAGAAGATCGCCCGCGAGTTCCTGCGCGCCCAGTACGCCGGCGGCCGTCACCAGATCCGTGTCGACATGCTCAACAAGATGGCCTAACGAGAGCCACCGAGAACTCGAACTTCTATCTCAACTTGTGAATTCAGACGAAAGGACGTTCTGATGAAGAAGACCATCGCAATCGGTTGCGACCATATCGTTACGGACGAGAAGATCTATCTGGCCGACCGCCTGGAGCAGGCTGGCTACAAGGTGCTCGACTGCGGCACCTACAGCCACACCCGTACGCACTATCCCATCTACGGTAAGGCCGTGGGCGAGGCTGTTGCCAGCGGCAAGGCCGACTTTGGCGTGGCCCTGTGCGGCACCGGCATCGGCATCACCAACGCCGTCAACAAGGTTCCCGGCGCCCGCTGCGCGCTGGTCCGCGACATGACCTCTGCCCTGTATGCCCGTCGCGAGCTCAACGCCAACATCGTGGGCTTTGGCGGCAAGATCACCGGCGAATTCCTGATGGCCGACATCATGCTTGCCTTCCTGGAGGAGCCCTACGAGAAGGCCCCCGAGCACGATGCCCTGATCGCCAAGATCGACGCCTGCAACAAGGCCGACGCCGAGGCTCAGGCCGACCCGCATTTCTTTGACGAGTTCCTCGAGAAGTGGGACCGCGGCGAATACCACGACTAAGGAGGTTACGCGGTTTTACCAAACCGCGTAACGGGTCGACGCTGCGCGGCGCTCAGGCACCCCATCTCGCCGCTCAAACCGTCGCTCGCGTACATGAAGTACGCGTCGCTCCTCTTTCGCGGCGACCTGGGGCACCTGAGCGCTGCTCGCTGACGTAGGGGTACCAGCAGGGTTACCGCTGTTGTTGCGAAGCGTTCTGGTATGGCAAGTTGCTCCGATAACACTTTTGCTTGCTGGGCTTGAGTGCTTCGCTCTTGGCGGTACCCGGCATTCTGCAGCTTTTCAATTGACGGCTCGCGTTTCTGTGAGGGGGCGCGGGCCGGTTTTCTATCAGCCCCACTGACTTGGCGGGCTGTCGTAAGAAAGGGAAGGCTCCTATGGAGTTTGTTCTTGATAACGGTTCTATCCGCGTAGCACTGAGCACGGCTGGCGGATCGTTCACTTCTATTGCGGCCAACGGCCGTGAGTACCTGTGGCAGGGTGACCCGGCGGTCTGGTCGGGCCAGGCACCCATTTGTTTCCCGATCTGCGGCGGCCTTCGCGACGGTCACGCAATGACCATGGGCGGCCGCGAGGTTAGGCTCGCCCGCCACGGCTTTGCGCGCAAACAGGAGTGGAAGCTCGAGGAACAGAGCGACAACATGGTTGCACTGAGCCTAAGCTCTGCCGACCATGCCGAGCTGCTCGAGCAGTACCCGTATCCGTTTAAGATCGTTGCTCGTTACACGATCGATGCGGCAAAGGTGGCCGTGTCGTACGAGGTGACCAATGAGGGCACCGAGGACATGCCGTTCTTTGTGGGCGGTCACCCTGGCTTTAAGTGCCCGCTTGACGAGGGCGAGTCCTATGACGACTACGAGCTCCGTTTTGAGCAACGCGAGGCCGCCGAGCTCTGTACTGCCGTTCCCTCGACGGGCCTGATTGATGTTGAGCATCGCAGCAAGAACCCCATGATCGGCCAGAACCTGCCGCTGACCCACGAACTCTTCGACTTCGCGGAGACCATCTTCGACGTGCTCGAGAGCCGCGTGGTTACGCTGACCAAGAAGACCGAGGACAAGGGCGTGCGCCTGACGTTCCCCGATATGCCGTACCTGATTGTGTGGAGCAAGCCCGAGGGCGACTTTGTGGCCGTGGAACCGTGGGGCGGCCTGTCCACCTGCTCCGACGAGGACGATATTCTGGAGCACAAGCGTGGCTGCCTGGTGGCCAAGCCGGGGGAGACCGTTACCCGCGGCTTTGAGATCGAGATCCTTTAACGAGCTATCGTATGTTTGGGGCGGGTCATGCCGCCCCGGAACAGGAGTTCAACATGATTCTGACCGTTACCATGAACCCGTCGATCGATACGTGCTATCAGCTCGACAAGCTGATCATCGACGACGTTAACCGTGTGACGCCCGAAAAGACCGCTGGCGGCAAGGGCCTCAACGTGAGCCGTGTTCTGCTGCAGTTGGGCGACGATGTGCTCGCGACCGGTTTGCTCGGCGGCCACATGGGTGCCTATATGGCCGAGCTTATGGATGCCGACGGCGTCAAGAACGACTTTGTGCCCATCGCCGGTGAGACGCGCATTTGCCTGAATATTCTGCACGAGGGTAATCAGACCGAGCTGCTGGAGAGCGGCCCGCAGATCGCCCCGGCCGAGCTCGAGGCCTTTACGGCCAAGTTCGCCGAGCTTGCAGCGAAGGCGGACGTTGTGACGCTTTCGGGCTCGCTGCCGCGTGGCGTCGATGCTGGCTACTATGCTGAGCTCGTCAAGATCGCCGAGGAGGCGGGCGCCAAGGTGCTGCTCGACACCTCGGGTGCATCGCTGGAGGCCGCGCTGGAGTCCGACGCTAAGCCTGAGCTCGTAAAGCCCAACCTGACCGAGATTAACGGCCTGCTGGGTACGTCCTTTACGACCGAAGATGTCGATGCCCTACGCGAGGCGCTTGCCGCCGATGACCGTTTTGCCGGTATTCCCTGGGTTGTCGTTTCGATGGGTGCCGCCGGTTCGGTGGGCTTCCATGAGGGTCGCGCGTTCCGCGCCAAGACGCCCGCGATTGCGGCTGTGAACGCGACGGGTTCCGGCGACTCGACCATCGCCGGCTTTGCGCATGCCATTGCTGCTGGTGCCGACGACGTCACGGTGCTCAAGACTGCCAATACCTGCGGCAAGCTCAACGCCATGGACCCCAAGACCGGCCACCTGGTCATGGACCGCTGGGACGAGATCTACAACAACGTTGAGGTCGTAGAGTTGTAGCGGTTGCGACTCCTAATAGAATGAGCGTGGATAATCTCCCGCTTTTGGTGCCCATGCGAGCTCAAAGTGGGAGATTTTCCACGCTCGAGTCATTAGTCGTTGGGGACGTTCTTGTTTGACTAGTCATTCAAGAACGTCCCCAATGGCTACACTCAAAAACGGCGCCCGCCGGCGATGTTGCCGGCGGGCGCCGTTGTCTTGCAGGCGGAATGATCTGTTTTCCTCCGTCCCCAAGGGATCATTACAGTGAGTCGATAAAGCGCTGCTGGGCGGCGCGTCCGTCCTCGTCCCACTTAAAGACTCCGGCGTTGTCGAGCACGTGGCTAAACACCACGCCGACCTCCTCATGCAGGATGTCGATGGCGTTATCCGCCGTAAGCTCGTTCGCGCGGCGAGCAAAGACGTCCTCCGCCCATGCGGCGTGGCTGAGGCAAAGGTCGTCGCTCTCGAGAGCGCAGGCAAGATCGTAGCTGGCATCGGCCTTGGCCGCCAGCAGGTGCTCGCGGACAGCACCGAGCTCGGGAACCAAGCGCGGCGGCAGAATGGCCAGGCCCATGACCTCGATCAGGCCGATGTTCTCCTTTTTAATATGGTGGTACTCGGCATGCGGGTGGAACACGCCCAGCGGATGCTCGTCGGTCGTGATGTTGCAGCGAAGCGCCAAGTAGGCCTCGTAGATCTCGCCTCCGGCATTGCCGCGGGAGTCGACGCGGCGGATGACGGGCGTCACGGTGTTGTGCGCCACGCCATCGGCTGTGCGTGCGATGACGCCCATCGACTCATCGGTCCACTCGCGCCAGGCGAGGATAATCTTCTCGGCGGCATCGAGCAGCTGGGCGCGGTCGTGCGAGCGCAGGCGCAGCACCGAGAGCGGCCACTGCAGCACGGTGCCGCTGACCTGGTTAAAACCGGGCACGCTAAACTGCGAGACCTCGGCGGCGTGCATCATGGGGAACTCGTGCGCGCCACCCTGGAAGTGGTCGTGCGACAGAATCGAGCCGCCCACGATAGGCAGGTCGGCGTTGGAGCCGATGAAGTAATGCGGGAACAGGTCCACAAAGTCGAGCAGGCAGGTCAGGCCCTTGCGGTCGACGTGCATCGGACGATGCTCGGAGCTCATGGCAATGCAATGCTCGTTAAAGTACGCGTACGGGCTGTACTGGAAACCCCAGCGCTCGCCGTTGAGCTGGATGGGGATAATGCGCAGGTTCTGGCGAGCGGGGTGAGCGCCGCCGTCGGCTGCGGCGGAGCGTCCGGGATAGCCCTCGTTTTCGATGCAGAGCTGGCAGGCGGGATACTTCTCGCCCGTGTTCTTTGCGGCACCAGCCGCGGCGATATCGCGTGGGTCCTTCTCAGGCTTGGAGAGGTTGATGGTGATCTCAAGATCGCCCCAGTTGGTGGGGGTGCTCCATTTGATGTTGCGCGCGATGGCGGCACGGCGCACGTAGCCGGCGTCGCAGCACAGGCCGTAGAACCAGTCGGTTGCGGCGCGGGGCTCGTTGACGCCCATACGTCCGTTGAACTCCTCGTTTACAACCGAAGGCCTCGGCATGAGCGCACCCATGATGCGCATGGCGATGCGGTCGCGGCCTGACGCCGTGTCCTCGGCGGCACCGTTGGTAACGGCGGCCTCGGAAAGCGCGGCAAGCGTGCCTTCAAGATCAAAGTCGGGCAGGGTATTGGGGTGCAAGAGCGAGAGTTTCTCAACCTGGAGCGCCCAGGCCATATCGAGTGCGGGACCCGTGGCGCCGATGCACTCCAAAATGGTGTTGTATGCCCAGATCCGGTCGTCCTGGCCGATCATCGATCGGTGGATGGCGTACTCGATCAGGTTCTGCGCGGCCTCTCGCACGTCAGTCATTACAGCCATGCCGCGTAAGCCCCCTTGTCAGAGATGGCGTAGTGACGGGCAGAGCCCTCGCCCAGCCAGCCGTTCATCTTGGCAATGAAGGTGTCGACCAGATCGAGCGGCACGAAGGCCTGGATGGTGCCACCAAAGCCGCCACCGTGGATACGGACGGCGCCGCGGCCGTCGAGCACGTGCTCGGCCAGCGCCAGGGCATACATGGAAGGCTGCTCGGAACCCAGCTTGGCAACAACATTCTGCAGGTACATGGCAGAGCTGGCGCCGGACTCGCGCGTCAGGACCAGGAACTGGTCAATGTCGCCAGCGTTCAGGGCTGCCCAGCGCTTGTCGACCAGGCCGTTCTCGTACCAGTAGTGAACGGCACGCAGGCAAGCGCGGTCGCCCAGCTTGGCGCGCAGCTCGGGGAGCTTGGCGTCAAAGTCGGCAACGTTGACCTCGCACAGGCGTGCCTTGCCAAACTCGGCGGCGACGTCCTGCATCTCGCGCGGAACGGCGGCGTAGTCGTCGGTAGCCGCCACATGGTCGGCGCCAACCTTAACGAGCACGAGCGCATAGCCGTGATCCTCAAAGTTGAGCTCGAGCTTCTGGGTCTTAGGCTGAGCCTGATCCTCAAAGTCCATGTAGGCGAGGCCGCCCAGGCACACAGCCGCCTGATCCATAAGACCGCAGGGCTTGCCGTAATAGTTGTTCTCGGTGCGCTGGCTCATCTGGGCGAGCGCGACGGGCTCAATGGCGGGCGCGCCCCAGAGCGTCTCCATGGCGCGGCCGTAAGCCGCCTCGACAGCGGCGGAGCTAGAAAGGCCGCCACCCGAGGGGACGGAGCAGGTGAAGGCGAAGTCGAAGCCCTGGGGCTCAACACCAAGCGCTGCGACCTCGTGGGCCATACCGCGCACGAGGCTTGCGGACGTGCCCTTCTCGGACTCCTGAACATTCAGCGTGTCGAGGGTAATCTCAAACGTGGGGTAGCCCTCGTCGGCGACGCGGACCTTGTTGGAATCGGTTGCCACGACGATGCCGTCGACGGCGACATCGAGCGAGCCGGCGATAACGTGACCGCCCTCGTGATCGGTGTGGTTGCCGCTGATCTCGGAACGGCCGGGCGCGTGCACATAGAGCACCTGGCGATCGCCGATGGGGCCAAACTCCTCCTCAAACAGCTTGGTGAGCGTGGCGAGTGTCTTTTCGTCGGGGGTGGTCATGAGGGTCCTTTCCTTGGCGCATACTGACGAGTTTTCCGTCGTAGTGAGTACGTTAACAATCTGAAGCGGCATAAACTCAGCATCTACGATGCCGCACGTTACGGGCTATGTTAACGTACTCATAACACAACACTTATCACTTTTTGAGAATCTGGTAATCGGTAGAAATTCAGCCGTGAACGGTACTGCCGTATGGACTTATAAAGCAGAAGAGATGCAGATAGAAAAAGTAGAGTACGTTAACATGCGTCCGACGATAGCGGGCCTCGGCGCGGGATGTATTTCTGCCCGGGCCGGCATTCACGCTATTCAGATCTCTCAAGGGTGAAGGTGGTCCTGTGGCAAGGCGCCCGTCCAACGATACCAGTTCGCGTCCGGTCTCCATGGCCGACGTCGCCCGCGCTGCTGGCGTTTCGCAGCAGACGGTTTCGCGCGTCGCCAACGGCTTGCCCAACGTTAACGAACAGACGCGCCAGCGCGTGCAGGCCGCTATGCAAGAGCTTGGCTTTCGTCCGAGTTATGCCGGTCGCTCGCTGCGCGACGGCCGTTACCATTCGGTCGGGCTGTGCGTCAACGATGTCACCAAGTTTGGGAACCTCTCAATGATCGACGGCATCGCCAGCGCAGCTCGCGAGCATAATTGCGCCATCACGCTGGTCGAGATGTCCAAGACCGAGGAGTTTTCGCTTGCCGAGGCCACGCGTCGTATGGCCGCGCTGCCCGTGGACGGCATCATCATCGGCATGAGTCGCATGGCGCCCGATTTTGAGACGTTCGATCCGTTGCCGGGCATTGGAACGGTCATCGTTACCATGTACGCGCATCCGCGCGTGACCACGGTCGATTCCGACCATTACGGCTGCTCGCTATTGCTTATGGATCACCTGTTTGAGCTGGGGCACGAGCAGATTCGCTATATTGGCGGCCCGTCGTTCTCGGTCGACGAGCAATTTCGTCGCGCCGGTTGGCAAGATACACTCGAGCGTAAACACATCGAGACGGTAGAGCCACTCGAGGGCGACTGGTCTGCCAACAGCGGCTACGAGGCCGCTCGGTACTTGGCTGAGCACGACCGCACCATGACGGCGATTTACGCGGCAAACGACCAGATGGCAAACGGCGCCATTTCCGCGCTGCGCGATAGCGGCTTGCGCGTGCCCGAGGACGTGAGCGTGGTGGGCGTCGATGACTCGCTCGACGACTTTGTCGCACATAACGAGCTCACGACCGTTCGATTCGATCTGCATCAGCGCGGGCGCGAGGTGTTCGAGCGCGCAGTTCCCAAGGCGGGGGCATCGGACAAAACAGTCGCCATTCGTATTCCCGGACAACTCATCATTCGACATAGCACGGCGGCACCGCGCGCATAGTTTGTGCTGATAAACGGCGATTTATCGCATTTCAATAACAATCGGTAAGGATACCGGCAGATAGCTGTTGGGATGCAGCCGAGTGCTATGATAGACGGGCTCTTTTGTCTATCTAGGAGGCTTTGCCTGATGGAGATCACCAAGGATATCCGCTACGTTGGCGTCGACGATCACGACATTGACCTGTTCGAGGGCCAGTACGACGTGTCCGAGAACGGCATGGCATACAACAGCTACGTTATCTTGGGCGATAAAATCGCCGTCGCCGATTCGGTTGACGGTGGTTTTGTCGACGAGTGGCTCGGCAACCTCGAGGCCGCGCTCGATGGACGTACGCCCGACTACCTGGTCGTCCATCACATGGAGCCCGATCACTCCGCCGGCATCGCCGCCTTTATGGAGCGCTATCCCCAGGCACAGATTGTGGCCAGCATGGGCGCCTTCCGCATGATGGTCAACTACTTTGGCACCGACTACCCCGAGCGCAAGATGGTCGTCAAAGAGGGCGACGTGCTTGATCTGGGCGGTCACAGCCTAACGTTTGTCGGCGCTCCCAACGTTCACTGGCCCGAGGTGATCTTCTCCTACGAGTCTACCGACAAGGTGCTCTTTAGTGCCGACGGCTTTGGCAAGTTTGGCGCTAACGACATCGAGGATCCCGAGGGTTGGGCTTGCGAGGCGCGCCGCTACTACTTTGGCATCGTTGGTAAGTTCGGCAAGTTCGTGCAGGCCGTGCTCAAGAAGGCCGCTGATCTGGACATCCAGATCATCTGCCCGCTCCACGGCCCCGTGCTGACCGAGAACCTGGGCTACTACCTCGACACCTACAACACCTGGTCGAGCTATCAGCCCGAGGACGAGGGCATCACCATTGCCTACGCGAGCGTCTACGGCCATCTGAAGGCTGCCGTTGAGGAGCTTGCATCTGCGCTTGAGGCTCGCGGCCAGAAGGTTTCCGTCTTTGACCTGGCTCGCGACGACATGGCCGAGGCCGTTGAGGACGCGTTCCGCTATGACCGTCTGGTGCTCGCCTCCATCACCTATCAGGGCGAGATCTTCCCGTTTATGAGCACCTTCATCCACACGCTCGCCGAGCATGCCTACCAGAACCGCACCGTGGCGCTCGTCGAGGCCGGTTCCTGGGCACCTGCCGCCGCTAAGGTTATGACCAAGGAGCTCGAGGGTATGAAAGACATCACGCTGACGCAGAATAAGGTGACCGTCCTGGGTTCGCTCAACGACGCCTCGCGCGCTCAGATCGAGGTTCTCGCCGACGAGCTGTCCAAGTAGCGACACATTCACTTCTGATGCTCAACCACCACAAAGGAGACCTTTGTGGTGGTTTTTGTTTAAGCGCCGGCGATGACGAGATTTGGGCGGGTGTCGTCGGCGATCTCGGCGATTGAGATGGCGACGGCGTGATCGGGGTCACGGTCCATTACGATGGCGTTGACGTCGGTCAGCTCGGCAAAGCGGTACATGCCACGTCCGTTGACCTTACTGGCGTCCATGAGGGCGACACTTTGACGAGCGGCACCGACCATAGCCGCTTTGGTCTCGGCCATCTGCGGAAAGTCGGTCGTAAAGCCGCAGCCGGGAACAAAAGCGCCAGGGCACATGACGGCAAGATCGGCGTGGACCATTTGGAGCGCCTGCATGGTAAGTGGGCCGTACAGATAGCGATGGCCTTTGCGCAGTGCCCCGCCCAGCATGACGACATCGACTAAGGGCATGCTCTCGTCGATGTAATCGGCAATGGTAATGTCGGCCGTGATGACGGTGATGCCATCGCGCTGGTCGAGGAGCCGGACGAACTCGAGCGCTGTGGTGCCCGAGTCGACGAGCAGAGTGTCACCATTGCCGACGAGTTCAATGGCGCTTTGCGCGATGGCCTGCTTGGCGGCGACGTTGACATTGATGCGGCGATCCTGCGTGGAAACGGTCAGGCGTTTGTGGAGCGATACGGCACCGCCATGCGTGCGGCGCAGCTTGCCGGACTCCGCGAGGGCGTCCAGGTCGGCTCGGGCGGTGACGGAGGACACGCCAAAGGTCTGGGCGATTTCTGCTACCTGCACCGAGGCATTATGATCGAGCATCTCCATGATGGCGGAACGACGCTCGTCGGCGAAAGCTCGGGTTGTTGCGTGGGCCATATCTGCTCCATCATCGTCTGAAATTTGCAGGAATTGTGTTGACTCTATTTTCGTTCATTTTCTTTTTGAGTAAGAAAATACCTTTCGATTACTTATCTTTTCTATAAAAGAAAGACGATCAAGGCTCAAAACTCAATATCGAACACGCGCGCTCGGGTTCGATCCCTTCCGTTTGCTTTTCAAAAATGAAGGTTGAACCTCGCGCGATGACAATATCTCGCACGTGCAAAGCCGCTGAATTTCATACAATGAGCGCAGCAAAACGCAAGGTAAAACGCCTTGTGAACAACTACGCCCGATGTCCAGATGCGGGCGAGGGAGAGGAGCAAACGCTCATGGCACTTGTTACCACCGAAAAGATGCTCAAGGACGCTCAGGCCGGTCACTACGCCGTCGGCGCGTTCAACGTCGAGAACCTCGAGTTTGTTATGGCCGTTCTGGCTGCTGCCGAGGAGACCAAGTCCCCCGTCATCATGCAGACCACCCCGGGCACCATCAAGACCGCTGGTCTGGACTACTTCTACGGCATGGTCAAGGCTGCCGCCGAGCGCGCTTCCGTGCCCGTCGCTCTGCACCTCGATCACGGCGATGGCTATGACCGCTGCATGCAGGCTTTCCGCACGGGCTACACCTCCGTCATGATCGACGGCTCGCACGAGTCCTTCGAGGACAACATTGCCCTGACCAAGTCCGTCGCCGACGCTGGCCGCGCCATGGGCGTGCCCGTCGAGGCTGAGCTCGGTAAGGTTGGCGGCAAGGAGGACGACGGTCCCGCGGTTGAGGGCGAGAGCCCCTACACCGATCCTGCCGAGGCCAAGGAGTTCGTCGAGCGTACCGGCTGCACCTCCCTCGCAATTGGCGTTGGCACCAGCCACGGTGTGTACACGAGCGATCCGCACATCGAGCAGTCCGTGGTCAAGGCCATCCGCGACGCCGTCGACGTGCCGCTGGTTCTGCACGGCACCTCCGGTGTGCCCGATGAGCAGGTTGCCGAGGCTGTGAAGAACGGCATCTGCAAGGTCAACTACGCTACCGAGCTGCGTCAGGCCTTCACCAAGGGCTTCATGGCCTACATGGCCGAGAACCCCGCCTGCTTCGATCCCAAGAAGCCGGCCAAGGAGGGCATGCGCGAGATCACCGAGCTGGTTAAGATCCGCATGACCAACCTCAACTCTGTGGGCAAAGCAGAGTAACAGCAAGGGTACTCTGATCCCACCGGACGGTTTGGGCGGGTCCCGTACTCAGTTTCCAAAACGTCCTCGCGCATGAAGGCCCCCGTTGTCTCGCTTCTTCGAAGCGTTGACAACGGGGGCCTTCGCGCTGCGGAATGATTTTGGAAACTGAGTACGGGACCCGCCCAAACCGTCCTGCTCAATCGCCCTTGTGGCGTTAGTGTCGGAAAAATAAGACGTTGCTTTTTGCCCCCTGCGGAAAGATAGGGGAACTAAGCCCTCGTCCCTCCCAGGTTGACCTACTCGAGGTCGTCGCCCTTGTGGCGTTGGGGCTGAAAGGGTGGGACGCGTGGGTTATTTGGTTGTTAGGGTTAGTAGGTCGTTGGGGGTTTTGAGGTTGTAGGTGGCGTTTGGGATATCTTGGCGTGATCCCCATGCTGCTCGGGCAAAACTGACCCCTGCTGAAGTTGCGCATTGTTCGTCGTAGACGGTGTCGCCAACGTAGACGACGTTGCCAGGATTCGCGCCCGCACGTCGGAGATATTCGAGCATGGGTGCGGGTGCGGGTTTATGTTCGGTTGTGTCTTCGACAAGGATGATGTGCTCAAAATACTTATCGAAACCAAGGGGTGCAATTTCTTTTGCGTATTCGTCGCGCGCACGTGAGGAGACGATGCCAAGTTTGCAGCCGCTATCGGCGAGTGTTGCGATGACTTCAAGCAAACCTGGAAACACGCTGATGGTGCTTTTAAAGCTGGCGGCAACTTGGCACCAGCGGTCCAACGTTGCCTGCGAGTAGATCCCAAGTTTCTCAAGGGCATCCTTGCCGGGTATGCCGAGGGCAAAGTCAAGCTCGTGTCGGGGAAGCGTTTTGCTGGTCTCTTCTTGGACAATCTGGACAAGCGATGACAGAACGCTTTCTTCTGTATCTGCCAATGTCACATCAACGTAAAATACGATATGGTCAAAGTGCTTCATATGATTGCTCCTCTCTGTTGTTTGCCTGCAAGTTTGATGCAGTGACAGAAGAAGGGTTAGCGGGATTTCTGCCTGGTGCTATCGAGATTCTGCCTCGCTGCTCGATAGCTCGAAGGAGTGCACCCCATTTGTTCTTTAAATACCTGGCCAAGATGGCTTGCTGTTATAAATCCGCATTGGCGCGCGACTGTCTGTACCGTTCGCGTGGTGTGTGCCAAAAGTTCGCAAGCACGGTTTATGCGGTATGCGCGTAGATATGCCGCCGGGGTCGTTCCTGCACAAGTTTCGATAATGCGGTAACACTCTCTTTCGCTTACGCCGGCTGCAGATGCCATCTGGGGCACATCTATAGCGGCTGCATAGTTTGCGCGGATAAAGTCCAGGATTGCCTTGAACTGTACGTCGCGGCTGGTCATCCAAGAGGCGCCGTCGGAAGAAAAGAGCGGTTCGGTCTTGGCGTTAATCTGAATCCAGAGCTCTGACAAACTATTTCGAAGCGCCATCTCGTTCTGCGGCCGTTGAAGGTCGTGGCTAAAGGAGCTCTTCAGCAAATCGATAAAGGGCATATCGTCGGGATTGGTGGGCGACCATTTGAGCACATCGACGCCTCGACATTGAAGCAATGGGTTGATGTAGCGCTTTTGGAGACGTCCCGCGGGATCGCCGAGCATCGACGGCTGAAAGATATGCAGCATTTGAATGGCTGGCGCCGAATTGGGTGATTGCAGCGTGCTGTGCAAAACGCCGCCGTTGATAAAGCCGGCGGACCCTTCCTCAAAGCGCACGTGTTCATGAGCCGCGCGCGTTCGATAGTCAATCGCTCCCTGCTCCATGTAGAAAAGCTCGACTTCGGAATGCCAGTGCCAGGGGACGGAATTGCCCGGATAGCGAGCGAATTCTGCGCGTTCGGCAATATAGGGCCAGTCTTCGGCGGTCTCGGGAAACGCTTCCTCGCGTCCTCCGCGGTGCAATTCTATGTGATCCATGTTTCGCATGGCATCAGTATAAAGCGCGATGGGCTTAGATTGCTCTTGCCTGTTCGGGGAACGCCTTGTCTAGGGATGCTTGGAGCTTTTCGAACGATGCTAGCAAGTTGAGATTCTGATTGGTTGAGCGTTTGGCTTTTGTGGTGGGGGAGTCGAGGGGGCTGTTTCTCTGTGTCGGGGGGAAGGAGAAAAGGTCTGCATGTGTTAGGGATGGCTGCTGTGCTGCGTCATTGGAAGAATGCATGCTTATGCGGCCTCCTCGATGTCCGCCAAAAGGTTGCGCACGGGGCGTGCTGCTAGGTCCCGTGCGTTGGCAGTATTATGCCGCGGCTGCCGCAAAGAAGCGCTAAAGAAAGGCTTAACCTGGTTTGGTGTTACGATGAAACTGCAGGTCAGAGGTATTGAGTAACACTCTTGAAAGGTTTTGGGCTTAAGGGCTTTCTAAGGTTTGTGACGTGGATGTGGCGCGGACGTACGGAGCGTGTGAATGCACGCTGTTAGCGCTGCGGCTCTGCGGCGCGCACCTGCTCGATGACCTTTTCCATCGTGGCGTCGATGCGGTCTTTTTTAAGCTCGCATTCCCAGATGGTTATGGGTGTCCAGCCCATTTGAGTGAGTGCTGCCACGGCAGCGCGGTCGCGCTCGACGTTGCGACGGAACTTTGCCTCCCAAAACTCAACGTTGCGCTTGGGCTGGCTAGGGTTGCACTTGGGGCAGCGGTGCCAAAAGCAGCCGTTGACGAAGATGGCGATCTTGCGCCCGGGAAAGGCGATGTCGGGCTTGCCGGGAACCTTCCATTCCAAGCGATAACCCGTAAGGCCCGCGCCGCGCAGGCGCTGGCGAACGAGCAGCTCGGGTTTGGTGTTCGCACGCTTGTTGCCCTTCATGGACTTTTTGATGGCAGCGCGACGGCGCACCAGTTCGCGCTCGTCGGCGGAGAGGTCTGAGGTATCGATGCCGTCGAGCAGGCTGGGCTTGGGGCGTTTTTTGCTACGGCGCTTAGGTTTGTGTTTGGGTTTGGTGGCAAGTTCGTCGGCTGTGGTGGTCTCGGCATCGTTGACGGCGCCGTTGGCCTCAAGCCGATCTTCCTTCAGCTCAATCAGCGAATCGATAAGCCCCTTGTCGGCGGGCATCCATTCCACCGTGGCAAGCGAGGTGCGTGGAATCCAGCGGATATCGAGCTGACGGTCGTGCTTCTGGGGCTCGCCGGACTCTTTAGCCAGCGAGCAGTAATAGCACTCCATTGAGAGATGAAAATCGGGGTAGTCATACTCAACGGTGTAAAAATCACGCAGGTTGGTGACGTTTACCTGCAGCTCTTCCATAAGCTCGCGGCGCACGGCGTCTTCGGGTGTCTCGCCGCGCATGAGCTTGCCACCTGGGAACTCCCATAGTCCCTGCATGTCGCCGTAGCCGCGCTGCACGGCAAGCAGCTCGTCAGATCCATCCTTGCGAATGATCCCAGCGGCAACATGAACAGTCTTCAACAGGAGTCCTTTCTCAACATCAAAACGTTCCCTGCACTACCTTACGCAACGGTAAGGCAAGCGTAAGCCATATCGATGGTAGCCGACTCGGCTTCTTGCGACTATAGATGCCGTAGACTAATCGCAAGAAAGGACTCGGTATGCAAACCACGCACATGGCGACCCCGGTACTGGAGGTCGCGCATCTCGAAAAGGTATATGGAGCGCTGGGCAACGTGACCCGCGCGCTCAACGACGTCAGCTTTACCGTCAACCGCGGTGAATTCGTCGGCATCATGGGCGCTTCGGGCTCGGGCAAGTCGACGTTGCTCAACTGCGTGTCGACCATCGATGCCGCCACGAGTGGCACCATCCGCATCAACGGCCAGGATGTGACGCGCATGAAGCAGGCCAAGCTTTCGCAGTTCCGCCGCGAGGAGCTCGGCTTTATCTTCCAGGACTCCAACCTGCTCGATACGCTCACGGCACGCGAGAACATCGCCCTGCCGCTCACCATCGCCCGCACAAGCTCGGCCGAAATTTCGACCCGCGTGCAGGATGTGGCCGCGCGTCTGTCTATTAGCCAGGTACTCGACAAGTACCCCTACCAGATGTCCGGTGGTCAGCAGCAGCGCGTTGCCGCGGCTCGCGCGCTCGTCACCGACCCCACTATGATTATGGCCGACGAGCCCACCGGCGCCCTCGACTCCAAAAGCGCCCGCCTGCTGCTCGAGAGCCTGGAGGCCCTGAATCGCCGCCTGCGCGCCACCGTTCTCATGGTCACGCACGATAGCTTTGCTGCAAGTTACACGAGCCGCGTGCTGTTTATCCGCGACGGCAAGATCTTCACCGAGCTGCGCCGCGGCGACACCGACCGCCGGGAGTTCTTCGACCGCATTATGGAGGTCGTTGCCATGATGGGCGGTGAGGGCTCCGATGCTCTGTAAACTCGCTTGGGGCAACGTCCGCCGCGCCGGCCGCGACTACCTCGTCTACCTTTTGACGCTCACCCTGGGCGTCACCGTCTTCTATGCCTTTAACACCGTCTCGATGCAGGTCGACATTGCCGGCATCGATGAAGAGGGCTTGGCGCAGGTTATGGGCAGCATGCTCGGCTACCTGACGTACTTTTTGGCCGGTGTCATGGCCTTTTTGATGGTGTATGCCAATAACTTCATCATGAAACGCCGCAAGAAGGAGTTTGGCCTGTACCAGGTGCTCGGCATGGGGCGCGGGCGCGTCGCCACGATCATGGCGCTCGAGACGGTGATCGCTTCGGTCGGCGCCTTTGTCGCCGGCATTGTGCTGGGCGTGGGGCTTTCCCAGCTCATGACGTTCTTTACGGCTTCACTCTTCAAGACGCAGATCGCCAATTTCCACTTCTTCTTCTCGGTGCATGCGTTCAACCTGACCCTTGCCTGCATGCTCGTAATGTTTGTGCTCACGCTGCTGCTGAACCTTCGCGCCGTGCGTCGTACCAAACTCATCGAGCTTATGGGTGCCGAGCGTCGCAACGAGAGTATCAAGACACGCAACCCCTGGATCGCGATTGCCATCTTTGCTGTGGGCGCGGTGCTTGTGGGCGTGGCCTATTACCGTCTGCTGCGCGACGGGTTCCCGCTCACCGCGACCGATACCAAGCTGCAGGAGGCCATGAACCAGTTTGGTATCACCACGGCCATGGTTACGGTGGGTACCTTTGCCCTGTTCTGGGGCCTTTCGGGCATGCTTATCAAGCTGCTGCAGGGCCTGCGCAGCGTCTATTGGCGCGGCCTCAATTTGTTTACCGTACGCCAGCTTGCGGCCAAGGTCAATACGGTGTGCTTTTCGATGGGCGTCATCGCGATGATCCTGTTTTTGGCCATCACCTCGTTGACGTGCGGTATGTCGATCGCCAACGTGATGAACGAAAACCTGGAGCGCTATAACCCTGTTGACGTGTCTCAGACGTATGTCTATTACACGCCCGAAACGCTCGACTACTACAAGGAGTATGTCAATCCGTCTGAGGCCGATCGCATGGTGCTGGCCGATGCAACGGTCGATTTGTACGCTGCATGGCATGGCGAGCGCAAGTCGGCGGACAACAACGACGAGACCGGCAAAAAGGTCAATATCGCCGATGTTGCCGGTGAGCATGTGCAGATCGATTCGTATCTGAGTTACCCGCTTGGCGGCTCGGGTCCCTCGGTAGCTGCAGGCGAGATGTGCAAGGCCATGGGCGAAAAGCTCCCCAAGGTGCTCGAGGGTAGCAATGCCGATGATATGGGCCTGTTTGTGACGCCGGCGAGCCAGTACAACAAGCTGCGCCAGATGATGGGCGAGGAGCCGGTGAGCATTGGCCGCGACCAGTACGTGCTTACGTGTGATATGGGCGGTGAGCTGGGCGACCTGTACACCAAATATATGGCCGGCGGCCATACCCTCACCTTGGGTGGGCATGAGCTCAAGCCCGCAACCGATAAGTCGGACAAGGACACGGCGGCCATCGCCAACTCGGGGCTCGGTAGCAATCCCGGTACCGTGGTCGTTGCCGATGAGCTGCTGTCCCAGCTTAATCTGCAGCCGTATGCCAGCAACCTGCTCGTTAACTACAAGCGAGGGATGGATGTTGCCGAGGCCGATGAGCTCATTAAATACACTATGCTCGACAACCTGCTCGTTGACGGCAAGGAGCCGGGTTCGTGGGGATTCTTCATGACACGCTCCGAGCTATATACGCAGGCAGCGCAGATGAACGGCATGATTAGCTATCTGGCTATCTACATCGGCTTTGTACTGGTCGTTGCATGCGCGGCAATTCTGTCGATCCAGCAGCTCTCCAACGTGGCAGATGGCAGCCGCAGCTATCGCGTGCTGGCGCAGATCGGCTGTGACGACCGCCAGATTCGCCATTCGGTGATGGCACAGCAAGCGGTGTTCTTCCTGTTCCCGCTGGCAGTGGGTCTGGCGCACTCCTTTGTGGCGCTCAAGGTGATCATCGAGCTGGTGAGCACGTTTGGCAACATGAGCATCGGCGGCACGGTGGGCCTCACCTGTGCGATTTTCCTGGCAGCCTACGGCGGCTACTTCCTGGTAACGTACCTCATGAGCACCGGCATGGTGCGAGCTGCCATCGCCACCCGCTACAGCGAGTAGCAAGCGGGCAAAACCGTCGCAAAACAAACGCGAACAGCCGCCGCGAACGGGGTCCGGACCCTTTTCGCGGCGGTTTTTGCCTTTCTGGTGCGCCTTAGATGCAAGTGAGTAGACTTTTTTGGACTTGTCGAGCACACCGCGCCAAACGCTCAATAAAACCGCAGGTCAGCGCTGTGGCGATTCGGGGTGTGCTCGGCATCCCGCCAAAAGCCTACGCACTTGGTTTTACTGCTAGA
>CABUDZ010000013.1 GCA_902490445.1 uncultured Collinsella sp. | reverse complement strand
GAGCCGTGTATCTAGAGGTTTTCGTTGACAGCCCCCAAGGTGGCATCGTATTATCTTCTTCGTTCGCGGGGGTGGCGGTCCAAAAGACCAAAGGACCTGCGGATACTTGAACGATTGGGAGTTTGCCCGAGTGGTTAATGGGGACGGGCTGTAAACCCGTTGGCTCTGCCTACATAGGTTCGAATCCTATAGCTCCCACCCGTCAAGTGCCTGTATAGCTCAGTCGGTAGAGCACTTCGTTGGTAACGAAGAGGTCACCAGTTCAAGTCTGGTTGCAGGCTCCATCCGGCGGTGTAGCTCAGTTGGTTAGAGCACACGGTTCATACCCGTGGCGTCACTGGTTCGAATCCAGTCACCGCTACCATAGGTAACACGGTGGCTTCTCAATAGTATGTTGAGAGGCCACTATGGTATAAAGGCAAAGTCCCGTCCGGGGACGACCTGTTTAGAGGAGGGCTTTATGGCCAAAGAGAAGTTTGAGCGCACTAAGCCGCATGTTAACATCGGCACCATTGGTCACGTCGACCACGGCAAGACCACGCTGACCGCCGCCATCACCAAGGTTCTCTCCGAGACCGAGGGCTGCAAGGCTGACTTCACTGCGTTCGAGAACATCGACAAGGCTCCCGAGGAGCGCGAGCGCGGCATTACGATTTCCGTCTCCCACGTCGAGTACGAGACCGCTGCCCGTCACTACGCTCACGTTGACTGCCCGGGCCACGCTGACTACGTCAAGAACATGATTTCCGGTGCTGCTCAGATGGACGGCGCTATCCTGGTCATCGCCGCTACCGACGGCCCCATGGCTCAGACCCGCGAGCACATCCTGCTCGCCCGTCAGGTCGGCGTTCCCTACATCGTCGTCTTCCTGAACAAGTGCGACATGGTCGACGATGACGAGCTCATCGACCTCGTCGAGATGGAGACCCGTGAGCTCCTCTCCGAGTACGATTTCCCCGGCGACGATATCCCCGTCATCCGTGGTTCCGCTCTGGGCGCTCTCGAGGGCGACGCCAAGTGGATGGACGCTATCCGCGAGCTCATGAAGGCCGTCGACGAGTACATCCCGACGCCTGCTCGTAACAACGACCTCCCCTTCCTGATGGCCGTTGAGGACGTTATGACCATCTCCGGCCGTGGTACCGTTGCTACCGGCCGTGTCGAGCGCGGTGAGCTCAAGCTCAACGAGCCCGTCGAGATCGTCGGCATCAAGGATACCCAGAACACCGTTGTTACCGGTATCGAGATGTTCCGTAAGTCCATGGACTTCTGCGAGGCTGGCGATAACGTCGGTCTGCTGCTCCGCGGTATCAAGCGTGAGGACATCGAGCGTGGCCAGGTTCTCTGCAAGCCCGGCTCGGTTACCCCGCACACCAAGTTCACCGGCGAGATCTACGTTCTGACCAAGGAGGAGGGCGGCCGTCACACCCCGTTCTTCGATGGTTATCGTCCTCAGTTCTACTTCCGTACCACCGACGTTACCGGTACGGTCAAGCTTCCCGAGGGCACCGAGATGGCTATGCCTGGTGACCACATCACCATCGAGGGCGACCTCATCCACCCGATCGCCATGGAGGAGGGCCTGCGCTTCGCTATCCGCGAGGGCGGCCACACCGTCGGTTCGGGCATCGTCTCCACGATCATTGAGTAAATTAGCTCTTTGATATAGCTGACTTAGAGAACCCGGCACTTATATGGGTGCCGGGTTCTTTTCTGCAATGGATGTTGAGCCGTTGCTGGTGTCGAGAGGATCGATAATGGTCCTGGATGCACCGTCGATTAGCTCTCGATGGCTTCATTGATGTGTTCCAAATATGAATGGACCCACCGAGAACCAATTGACTCGAGGTTTTCATTGACAGCACTTACGTGGAGCTGATAAAGTAACAACTCGTGCCCGTACGGGGCGGAAATGAAAGGTTCAGGATACATGCGTACTCTAGTTACTCTTGCGTGCACTGAGTGCAAGCGCCGCAACTATACGACCACCAAGAACAAGTCGACCATGCCTGATCGTATGGAGATTAAGAAGTATTGCCCCTGGTGCCGTCACCACACGCTGCACAAAGAGACTCGCTAGTCTCTAGTCACATACGCCAGTAGTTCAATTGGTAGAGCATCGGTCTCCAAAACCGAGTGTTGAGGGTTCGAGTCCTTCCTGGCGTGCCAGTCATTATTCCGTAAGCTCCCAATTGGGGGCTTACGGTTTACTCATGTATAAGCGCATTGCGCGGAGGTAACCCAAATGGCCAACAAGAAGAACAAGAAGAAGGCTCAGCAGCCGGCACCTGCCAACAACGCTGCCGCCAACTCCAAGGTTGAGGCCAAGAAGGCCGTTGCCAAGAAGAACGAGAAGGCTGCGAAGTCCAAGAAGAACGAGAAGTCTGGTTTCTTCGCCCGCACCAAGAAGTATTTCGCTTCGGTCAAGTCCGAGATGAAGCGTGTCACGTGGCCCGATAAGAAGGAGCTCGTGAACTACTCGGTCGTCGTTTGCGCTTCTCTGATCGTCGTCGGCGTCGTCATCGCTCTGCTCGATGCTGGCTTTGGCGAGGCTCTTGCTCTGTTCTCTGGATTGAGGGGCTAAACCATGTCTAAGCGTTGGTACGTCGTTCACACTTACTCTGGATACGAGAACCGCGTTAAGTCCGATCTCGAGCATCGCATCGAGACTATGGGCATGCAGGACCGTATCTTTGATATCGAGATTCCTATGGAGCGCGTCACCGAGATTAAAGAGGGTGGCAAGCGTGAGACCAAGGATTCTAAGATCTTCCCGGGTTATGTCCTGGTCCGCATGGAGATGGATGACGATGCATGGACGTGCGTTCGCAACACGCCCGGCGTCACCGGTTTCCTGGGCGGCAACGGCAAGCCCGCTCCGCTTTCCCGCGACGAGTACAACAAGATGACTCGTCGTCCCGGTAAGGGCGATTCGCCCAAGCGCACCTCGGTTGATATTCAGGTCGGCACGTCCGTCCGCGTCACCGATGGCCCGCTTACCGATTTTGATGGCAAGGTCTCCGAGGTCAACACCGAGGCTGGCAAGCTCAAGGTCACGCTTATGATCTTTGGCCGCGAGACGCCGGTCGAGCTCGACTTTAACCAGGTTGCTGTCATCGCTTAAGTTTTCGTCCGTTCGCGCGAGCGTGCTTCTTCTGTGACTGCTCATCTCAGGAGTGCTTCTAACACGTGCGTGCTTACGATATAGCAAGTACTTCACACTCGTGATTCGAAAGGAATGACCATGGCTGAGAAGAAGGTTGCCAACGTCATTAAGCTCCAGATTCCTGCTGGTGCAGCTAACCCCGCTCCTCCCGTCGGCCCCGCCCTGGGCGCTGCTGGCGTGAACATCATGCAGTTCTGCCAGGCCTTTAACGCCGAGACGCAGGACAAGAAGGGCGACATCATCCCCGTTGAGATCTCTGTCTACGAGGACAAGTCCTTCTCCTTTATCACCAAGACCCCGCCGGCGGCTCACCTCATCAAGAAGGAGCTGAACCTCAAGTCTGGTTCCGCTAAGCCCCAGGCCGACAAGGTCGGTCAGCTCTCCCAGGAGCAGCTCACCAAGATCGCCGAGATCAAGATGCCGGACCTCAATGCCAACGACATTGACGCCGCCAAGAAGATCATCGCCGGTACCGCCCGCTCCATGGGCGTCACCATCGCTGAGTAGCGATTTCTTTAGGTAATGACGGGTGCTCCGACCGGGGCGCCCGTTATATGTGTGCAATAGGGCACACGATACGATGTGGGAGGGCTCACGCCCGTTTAACCACAGGAGGTAATGCACATGGCTAAGCATGGTAAGAGCTATAACGCCGCTGCCGAGAAGATCGACCGCGCCACGCTCTACACCCCCCTTCAGGCTGCCAAGCTCATCAAGGAGCTCGACACCGCCAAGTTCGACGAGACCGTCGAGGCTCACTTCCGTCTGGGCATCGATACTCGTAAGGCTGACCAGAACATCCGTGGTTCCATCTCCCTGCCTCACGGCACCGGCAAGACCGTTCGTGTTGCTGTCTTCGCCGAGGGCGAGAAGGCCCGCGAGGCCGAGGCTGCCGGCGCCGACATCATCGGTTCCGACGAGCTTGTCGCCCAGATCCAGAAGGGCGAGATCAACTTCGAAGCCGCTATTGCTACGCCGAACATGATGGCCAAGGTCGGCCGCATCGGTAAGATCCTCGGTCCCCGTGGCCTCATGCCGAACCCCAAGCTCGGCACCGTGACCATGGACGTCGCCAAGATGGTCTCCGAGCTCAAGGCTGGCCGCGTTGAGTACCGCGCCGACCGCTACGGCATCTGCCACGTGCCCCTGGGCAAGAAGTCCTTCTCTGAGCAGCAGCTCGTCGAGAACTACGCTGCCCTGTACACCGAGATCCTGCGCGTCAAGCCCTCTTCTGCTAAGGGCAAGTACGTCAAGTCCATCTCCGTGTCTTCCACCATGGGCCCTGGCGTCAAGGTCGATCCCGCTATCCAGCGCGACTTCCTGGCTGAGTAACTAACAGTTACTGCCTGAGCAAAGCAAGCATTGCTAAAGAGACCCGGTTCTGCCTCGTGCAGGACCGGGTCTCTTGCTTTTGAGTCAACGAAACCACCACGAAGGGGACAGGCACCCTTGTGGTGGTTTTACTTGTGTTGTACTTTAGCGCGATGTAGTACTACCCGAGGCCGAAGGGAGCCCAACATGTTTAAGAACACGCAACAGCTCCTAGGCCTAGCGCTACTAGATTGGATAGCGCGCTAGGGTTGTAATCTCGCTATAACGATTTGTTGTACCCGGGTGCGCTATCGTCTGCCGCTTTCAGGCGTGATGAGCGACACGGGTATTTTTCTATCTCTAGGCCTTCTCTCTCTCCTGAAAGCCATCTGTCATAAAACGGTCAATCAGGAGGAACATATAAGCCGCAAAATCACAATCTTTGACGCCACCCTGTGCGACGGTGAGCAGTCGCCGGGCGCCAGCATGAATACCGAGGAAAAGCTCTTCATCGCCCGCCAGCTGGTGCGCATGAACGTGGACGTTATCGAGGCGGGCTTTCCCATCTCGAGTCCTGGTGACTTTCGCTCCGTACAGGAGATTGGCAAGATTGCGGGCGACCGATGCACGGTATGCGGCCTGACGCGCGCTGTCGACAGGGATATCGAAGTGGCTGCAGAGGCGCTCAAAACGGCCCAGAGGCCCCGTATCCATACAGGGCTGGGTGTGAGCACCAGTCACCTGCGCGACAAGCTCCATATGACTGAGGAAAGGGCAATTGAGTGAGCGATCCATGCCGTCAAACATGCTCGCAAGTTCGTTGACGATGTTGAGTTTTATGCCGAGGATGCCGGCCGCTCCGATCAGGAGTTTCTGGTGCGCATTATCGAGGCGGCCGTAAAGGCCGGTGCCACGGTCGTGAACATCCCCGATACGATGGGCTACAACATGCCGTGGGACTTTGGCGCCCGCATCCGTGACCTGCGCGGGCGCTGCGGGTGCGGCCGGTCAGCGTGCGGTCGACGTGATGGAGTATCGCGAGTACGAGATTGAGCGCATTGCGCGCCAGGCATTTGAGGCGGCGCGCAAACGTCGCGGCAAGGTGACGAGCGTTGATAAGCGCAACGTGCTGGAGACGAGCCGCATGTGGCGCGAGATCGTGCATCGCGTGCAAGACGAGGAGTACTCCGACGTGGAGCTTGAGGACCTGCTCGTCGACAACGCCGCCATGCAGCTCATCAGTCGACCGGCAGACTTTGACGTCGTGGTGACGGAGAACATGTTCGGCGACATCCTGTCCGATGAGGCGGCTCAGATTACCGGATCGCTCGGTATGCTTGCCTCTGCCTCGCTGGATGATGGCGTATCGCTGTTTGGGCCGAGCGCTGGCAGCGCTCCTGACATCGCGGGGCTCGGCGTGGCCAATCCGCTGGCTCAAATCTTGTCGGTGGCGATGCTGCTGACCTACGCGCTCGACATGGGCGAGCAAGCCGCGTGGATCGAGAGCGCCGTGGCGCGCGTGCTCGACGAGGGCTGGCGCACCCGTGACATCGCCGATGTCAACACCCCGGCAGATAAGATCCTCGGCACCACGACGATGGGCGACAAGGTCGTCGCCGCGCTGTAGGCGATGCCGATTCAAGCTGTCAAATATCTCAATCTGTAACATCTAAGGGGCAAAATCGTTCCTACCTGTTACAGATTGAGATTTTCGGCTGAGCATCCGTGGTCTGTCTCGATCTGTAACAGCTAACCGATTATTTGGGCCCTACCTGTTACAGATTGAGACAAACCGTTGGGACAGGTCGGACGAGTCAGCAAAACCACCACAAAGGTGCCGGTCCCCTTCGTGGTGGTTTTTAGCGCAACGAGGTGTTCCCAGCCGACCATACGGGCGGCCTTGCGCTCACGCTGCTCGATGACAGCGCATCTTTAGACGCGAAGTGCGGAACCGGGTGCATATACGAGCCGCGTAGCGTTACGAATTCATGGGAATGACCGTATCGCCAATTTGTACGCTTGCAATCTTGTCTGTGTCACAAACTTGCGAGAACGGCCAGGTCTTGTGGACATCAGTGGTGCCGTTATCCAGTTTATTTGCGAAATAGCCGCTGTGGCTGGTTGCGTCCTCAACATGACCGTCTTTGAACGTCACGATGAGGGGTATGTTGCCAACGGCATCCATAGACTCCTCCATGTTTTGAGACATCTTGCCGCTGTTGTTGTCGTGTTCGATGGAACGATCTATGTTGTAGCGGACTGAAACGCCAACGCAGGATACGGTGGCCTCTTGAATCGTCGCCTTGGTGCCGTTAAAGTTGACCGATTTGGGCGCGGGAATCGTAACGGATGTATCTTCGTAATTCAGCTGGAACTTAAGATCCCATGGGCCCGTAAGTATTTTCTTATACTCGGGAAGCTCTTTGCCAGCACGTGGCACAACGAGAGAGTTGATATGCGTGCGGACGGTCCTGCCCATAAGGCCGGGTGATTCAACGCTGAACTGTGCAAAGTATTGAATGCTGGAGTCATTGGGGTTCTTGTCAATGAGCCATGATTGGCCTTGGCCGCCATGCTCGCCATCAACGTATACGTTTCCATCGACACTTCCGGCGATAGTTCCGTTCTCGCCCGGCTCGGAAAGCTTTTTCAGGGCAGCGGGATCGTCGAACGTAAGCGTATAGGCGATGGTAACCATATCCTTGTCGCCCATGATGGCGTCAGCGGTCACGGTGACTCCGTTGTTGGAGCAGCTAGCACCGACGGGCCGGCCAATACGGTCGATGATCTCGGTTTGAGAAGCAGGTCCGTCAAAGATGTCGGAAAGCATGTCAGAAGGAAGCGGCAGGACGCCTGTTGCCATAGCCGTGCCAGCGCCTCCAATGACGATAGCGAGGACTGCCGTTACAGCGGCAATGCGAGCGACTGTTCTTACGGGATGGCGGGCGATGCGCGGCTTGCGTCGCGTGCCATTAAAGTTGCTTTGAGCGGTCGCCGCATCGCTCGAGGCGACGGACTGAGCAATCGAGTTTGCCATGTGCTGCTTCGCATTATCGGTAAACGAAATGTGCTCCAGGGCGTGGCGATAGTCATTCGAATTCGTAGTCATTGTGGTCTCCTTTCAAGGAAAGCCGAAGTGACGCACGTCCGCGGCTAAGGTGCTGGGCGGTTGCAGCTGGCGTCGCGTGAACGGCGTCTGCGATTTCCCTGATGCTCATGCCTGCGTAGTAGTGCAAAAAGATGGCGATGCGCTGTGCTTGAGGCAGGGCCGTGACAGCGGAAAGAATGGCGCAGTCGCGTTGCGCGAATTCTTGCTCGGTATGTGTTACGGGTGCGCAGAAATCGGGGAGCGAATCGAGGTCGACAACCGGGTGATTCGCGTGCGTACGGCCGATATCGCGACATGCGTTCAGTGCGACTCGGATCACCCAAGCACGTTCGTGTTCGAGCGAGTCGAACGGTTGAGTGCGTTGGAGAATCTTGATCAGCGTGTCCTGGCAGATGTCTTGAGCGTCGTCAGCGGATCCAAGGGCCGAATAGCACAATCGAAGGATGAGGTCGGAATACGTGTCGACCAAGCGCTTTGCTTCCCGCTCGATCTGATCGGCATCGCATCGGAGCGTGCTATTGCGGTTACGGCGTGCAGGCATAGTGTCACCTCCAATTGGTCGTGGTGGATATAGGGAAGGCGTCTCGCGAGGTCCCTCTACATACAACACGGTCGAGACTGCATAAGTTGACAAAAAAAGACGGCACGTGAGCGCCGTCCTTACAAAACAATGAGTGTTCTCGTTAATTACACAAGCACCGTGATGGACAGGTCGGACGAGTCAGCAAAACCACCATAAAGGTGCCTATCCCCTTCGTGGTGGTTGTTGGCAGTTACCAGGGGGTTCTGGCGGTTGAAGACTCGATTGCTTCGTGGCGTTTGAGCTCGCGGCGCATGGTTTGCGAGTTGAGCCAAGCGGCCTTCCAACCGCGCGTGGGGTAGCGCGCCTCGTCAATTTCGATCTTGGTATAGCCGCAGGCGTTGACAATCTTCGTTCCGCATGGGTGTTGGCGCTCGCGTTGAAAGTTGGGGCCGTAGCTTTGGTGCACATGCCCGTGAATCATATAGTCGGGACCCCAAGACTCAAGAGCCGCATTAAAGCACTCGAATCCTCGATGCGGCAGGTCGTCCAGGTCGCCCATGCCTGCGACGGGTGCATGGGTAAGTAGAATATCGCATCCGTCTACCAGTGCGATTTTTCGCGATAGCTTGCGCATGCGTTTTGCCATCTCGCGCTCGGTATACATGTTCGCGCCGTCGCGGTAGCGCATGGAACCGCCCAGACCCGCAATGCGAATACCTCGGTACACATATACGCTGTCCTCAACACAAATGCACCCGCCCGGTGCATGGCGCGCGTAGCGGTCGTCGTGGTTGCCACGAACGTACACAAGCGGTTTGTTGATGACAGTGACCAAAAACTCAAGATAGTCCGGATCCAGGTCGCCTGCGGATAGAATCAGGTCAACGTCCTCAAAGCGCTCCTTGCGAAAACATTCCCACAGGCAGCGCTCCTCTACATCGGCAATGGCTAGGATATTCATAGGGCACGGACCTCCGGCTCGTTATCGAGCTGCGGAATCGAGCCTATAACGTTGTCAGCCAGCCAGTTCATATCGACAATCTGCGTACTCGGCAGGGGAGGGAAGCCCTCAATCTGAACCACGCCGTCCTGGCTGTGGAGCTCGCCGCCAAATGGGTTGATGGAGCCCTCGACAATGCCGTTGCGAAGCAGCTGCACAAGTTTACGCGTCTGATAGGGTAGGCCCGGAGCGTAGCGAATATCGATGACGCCGGAGCTCATACCGTACCAGTAGTTGACGGCGCGCACCTGCTGGTCATCGGCGGTCTCGTCCCATGTGCCGTGCAGTAGGCTGCGTACGATGAGTTCGTAGTAACGGCCCCAGTTCCATACCGGCATAGCAATACCGGTAACTTCCTTGCCGTTTACCAGACGGTGAAGCCCGTAGGCGGTGGGGTCCTCGAGAGACTTGGACATATCGGCGCCGGTCATGACGCTCACGCCCTCGCGACACATGGCTTCGGCAAGACCGCCGGCGGGAACATCTCCCCAAGTGAGGATAATCTGCGCACGAGGGTCGAGCAGCGAGGCACCGATAGCGAAGGCGTTGATTTCGCTCAGCGCGCCCGAGGCGAAGACCGACGCATGGTAGCCAATACGGTGGTTGTCGGCCATGCTGGCGGCAAGGGCGCCCAGTAGGAACTTGGCCTCGTACATCTTTCCAAAGTACGAGCGGACGCTTTGGTGGGGAAGGCCGATTGAGCAGTTAAGGAACCGCACCTGGGGATACTCGACTGACGCCCTGAGCGTGTATTCCATGAGCCGGTGTGAGGTCGAGAAGATGACGTTCGCCCCGTGCTTTACGGCTGTCTCGACGGCGGCGTAGAACACGTCCGAATCGTGGCAGTCCTCGAACGCCTCGGTGCGCACGATGCCGCCAAAGTGCTCATCAAGATACCGGCGGCCCTGGTCGTGTAGGCTGTCCCAGCTCGACGTGGCACAGGGAAACTCGTGGATAAAGGCGATTCGCATGGGATTGGCAGTGGAGTAGACGGTCTTGCTCATAAAGAAGTTGAGCACGCCCGAGGTAGCTTTTGTCGGTGCGCCCTCTTTCTCGTTGGGCTGCGGCGCTTCGACAAGATCGACTTTGTCCTCGTCGCTTTTGCCGGCAATGACAAGCTCGCGCCAAATCTTGCACAGACGGTTGACGACGATATCCGTCGGCGTATCCAGCAGACGGTCCTGGTTGTAGACGTTGAGGTAGACGAGCATGGCATCGGCAGGCGTAATGTCCAAGTGGTCGCCGCCCGCGCGAAGATAGGCGCGCTTAAAGAGCAGGAAGGTGTGACGTAGGTAGTCGACCTTCTTTTGAGGCCATTTTTCGACAAGATCTTGGCCGAGCATTTTGGCAAGCATCTCGTAGCTGCCCTCGCGCGAAAACTCAATCTCGTACAGGGGGCATACGTACCAAAAGGCGCAAAACTCACCGTACAGGCGGCTCTCGACGGAATCCCACTTACCGGGGTACAGACGCGTCACCTTGGCCGAAACCGTCGGAGCGTCAAGGAATTTGAGGACGCTGACACGCTTGTTGCCCTCTTGGACGTAAAAGCGGTGCATGAACTCGGTGACGATGATGGGGTCGCGGTAGCCCTCGGAGATTTGGATATCGTAGAGGTTGGACCATTTGCGGGCGAATTCGGTATTCCAGGGGAGCAGCGGCATAAAGTTACACGAAAAGGCGGACTGGCGACCTTTGGTAACCGTGCCGACGACCATTTCGAGCGGAATGTCCCGCAGGCCGATGTTCTCGCGCTGCCCGCAGGGAAGCTGGGCGACCAAGCTGTCGAGGTCCGTAAGATATGGATGCTCGCTTTGGCTGATGGCGCGACGGCGTCCCTGTTCGCCGCGCTTGCGCGCTTGACGATAGGCCTCTTCCATGGTGTCTACTCCCTTAGTCGTTTAAACAACGATATGAACCATGGTACCACGATGCGAAACCACCACAAAGGTGCCTGTCCCCTTTGCGGTGGTTTTAGGCGATGATGGGGGCGATGGCGCGGATGCAGGCGTCGGCTGCCGTAAAGGTGGTGCTGTCGTCACTGACGATAAAGATGATCTTACCCTTAATGCCAAAGTCGCCGATCTCGCTAAAGAGCACGTAGGGTTCCTTGTCAAAGCCCGAGATGGGTGAAACGGCGACCTTGGTGGCACAGGCGAGCTCGTCTGCCAGCGCATCGAGCGAGTCCCACTTTGACGTGTCCTTCACCGCGACGGGAACGACAACGCGTCCAAAGGGCATGAGGTGCACGAGTGTGTTCTTGGAGATGTTGGAGTTGGGGACGATGATGGTCTGTCCGCAGGCGTCCTCGATGGTCGTGTGGCGCCAAGTGATGTCCTGGACCACGCCCGACACGCCGCCGACCTCGATATTGTCGCCGGGCTTGATGATGCCCATAAAGGTCACTTGCATGCCGCCGATAAGGTTTGATAGCGTGTCCTGAAAGCCGAGCGAGATGGCGATGCCGCCGACGCCAAGAGCGGCGACGAGCGCGTTTGCGTTAATGCCAAAGCAGTTGTCGAGGATAAAGCTGCCGCCGATCATCCAAATGACGGCACGCGCGATGTTGATGAAGATGCTCGATGCGGGAAGCGGGTTGTCGTCTCGGTTGAGTAGGTGGCGCAGGGTCTTGGATGCCACCTTGGCGGCGATGGCGGTGACTATTACCAAGATGACGGCCCAGATGATGTTGTGGACCCAGCGCTGCTCAAAGAAATGAAGAATCGGTTCAAACAATTCCATGTAGGGAAAACCTCCTAATGATTATTCAACCATGATACCCACCAAAAAGCCCGTCCGATCACATCGGACGGGCCGATAACTTGAGATGGGGTGGCCGCGGTGGCGTAAGCTGGGCCGCCGGCGAGCACGCCGGCAAGGAGTGCGGCGGTCAAGCAAGACGGGGAAGGAGTCTTCTCATGGCAGTTTCCTTAGTTCTTAACCAGTGGTTCCTGCTGACGCTGGATTATCGACATGATATGCGAAAACCGTCGCAAAGGTATCTGTTCCTTTGCGGCGGTTTTGACGTTTGCGCAGATAAAACCTGCCAAAATAAACCTGTCCCTTATTGGCAGGTTTTAGCTCAGCAGCATGCGGTCGTTGGCGAGCTCGCCGCCCGAGACCTCCTCGAACTTCTGCAGCAGGTCGGCGACGGTGAGCGACTTCTTCTCGTCGCCCGCCACGTCGTAGATAACGTGGCCCTCGTGCATCATGATCAGGCGATTGCCCAGACGGATGGCGTCATTCATGTTGTGCGTGACCATGAGCGTGGTCAGGTGGTTCTCGTCGACAATCTCCTCGGTCAGATTGAGCACCTTAGAGGCGGTCTTGGGGTCGAGTGCCGCGGTGTGCTCGTCGAGCAGCAGCAAGCGCGGCTTGGTGAGCGTGGCCATGAGCAGCGTGAGTGCCTGGCGCTGGCCACCCGAAAGCAGGCCGACCTTGGCGTTGAGGCGCGTGTCCAGGCCAAGGTCCAGGCGCTTGAGCAACTCAACGTACTCGTCCTTCTCGGCCTTGGTGACGCCCCACGAAAGGCCGCGACGCTGGCCGCGACGCTTGGCGAGGGCCAAGTTCTCGGCAATCTGCATGTCGGCTGCGGTGCCGCGCATGGGATCCTGGAACACGCGGCCCAGGTACTTGGCGCGCTGCGACTCGCTCAGGCGCGAGATGTCGGTGCCGTCGAGCTCGATAACGCCCGAATCGAGCGGATATACGCCGGCAATCATGTTGAGCAGCGTGGATTTGCCGGCGCCGTTGCCGCCGATCACAGTTACAAAGTCGCCGTCGTTGAGGGTAAGGTCGACGCCGGTGAGCGCGCGCTTCTCGGTGACGGTGCCCTTGTTAAAGGTCTTCTTGACGTGCGAGAGCTTAAGCATCTGCCTCATCTCCCTTCGTGTAGGAGCTGCGGAGCTTATAGCGCTCCCAAACCACGGGCACGCACAGGGCCACGGCGACAATCACAGCAGAGAGCAGTTTCATGTCGTTGGCGTCCATGCCCAGCTGCAGCACGATGGCGCGGATGAGGAAGTACACCACGGAGCCAAAGACGGCGGAGGCCAGACGGACGGAGAACTGCGTGAGACCGCCGGGCAGCAGGCGGCCGAGCACCTCGCCGATGACGATGGCGGCAAGACCGATAACGATGGCGCCGGTGCCCATGCCAATGTCGGCATACTTCTGGCTCTGGCAGATGAGCGCACCCGAAAGGCCAATGAGGGCGTTGGAGAGCACGAGGGCGATCATTTTGGTGGTGTTGGTGTTAACGCCCAGGGCGCGGATCATGTACTCGTTGTTGCCGGTGGCACGCAGTGCCGAGCCGATCTCGGTGCCAAAGAACCAGTACAGGATGGCGACGATGGCCACGGCCAGCACGATGCCTAGGATAATGGCAACAGTGGACTGCGGCAGGCCCGTCATGTTGCTGACAGACGAGAAGATAGTGCCCTTGGCAAGGATGGGCGTGTTGGACTTGCCCATGATACGCAGGTTGATGGACCACAGACTGATCTGGGTGAGGATTCCGGCGAGGATTGCGGGAATCTCAAAGACGGTGGTCAAAATGCCCGTGACCGCGCCCGCGATGGCGCCGGCGCACATGCCGGCCAGCACGGCGAGCAAGGGGTCGACGTTATTGTTGACGATGAGTACGGCGCAGACACAGCCGCCGAGGGCAAAGCTGCCGTCGCAGGTCATATCGGGGATGTCGAGCAGGCGGAACGTGATAAACACGCCAAGCACCATAATGCCCCAGAGGACGCCCTGCGAAACGGCGCCCTGCAATGCAATGAGCATGCTTCATACCTCCTAGGATAGGGTGGACACGTGATTTTCCATAATAGCGGTACCAATGCATAAAAGAGCTGCGGACGGATGTTTTGTCTCATCCGAAACAAGCAGGGCGAACGCCGGTCTTTAGCGTTCGCCCCAAGGACTCAGATATTGAATAACGCGGCTGTGGCGCGCGTGCGGGCCCTAGACGCGTTACCGCGCATGGCGCTACTCGTCCAGAGCGGAAAGGTCGATACCCAGAGCCTCGGCCATCTCGTCGTTCTTGACGACGACCAGGTCCTTGCTCGAGAGGTGCTTGATCGGCATATCCTCGGGCTTGGCCTCGCCCTTCAGGATCTTAACGGCCATCTCGCCCGCGGCGTAGCCCAGGTCCTTATAGTTGATGGAGAGGGTGAACAGGCCGCCGGCCATGCACATACCCTCCTCGCCGGTCACGAAGGGGAGCTTATTCTCCTTGCAGATCTGGCCGACCTGCGAAGCGCCCGCGGCGATGGTGTTGTCAGTGGGGGAGTACAGCGCGTCGACCTTACCCACGGAGGACTCGACGACGGACTGAATCTCGTTGGAGCTCGAGACGGTGAAATCGGTGTACTCGAGGCCCAGCTTGTTGAGCTCCTTCTTGGCGGCTTTGATCTGGACGTCGGAGTTGGACTCGGCGGTGCAGTAGAGCAGGCCGACCTTTTTAACGTCGGGCAGGACCTTCTGCATCATCTCGAGCTGCTCGGCGACTGGGGTGAGGTCGGAAGCGCCCGTGACGTTGGTGCCGGGCTTGTCGTTGTCCTGGACCAGGCCGGAGGCGGCGTAGTCGGTGATGGCACAGCCCACGATGGGGATATCGGCCGTGGCGCCGGCGGCAGCCTGCGCGGCGGGCGTGGCGATGGCATAAATCAGGTTGACGTTGTCGCCCACAAACTTGTCGGCAATGGACTTACATGTGGACTGGTCGTTCTGGGCGTTCTTCTGGTCGATCTTGACCTTAAGGCCGCTCTCCTTGATGGCCTTGACAAAGCCGTCGTTGGCGGCATCGAGTGCGGAGTGCTCGGTGAGTTGCAGAACGCCGATGGTGTAGTCGGAACCGGCGGCAGCAGAGCCGGAATCAGAGTTGCCGCCGCATCCGGCGAGCGGGGCGAGCGCGAGCAGACCGGCGGAGACCAGAAGGCTCCTGCGGCTGATGGTGATGTCCTTCATATCATTACCCCCAGTATAAAAATGGCTGGAAACACTGCACTGGGACAAAGTGCAAGTGGAACTATAGTAGCGCTGATGTCCATTTTTACAACAGCCTGGCGGGTTTTTTAATACAGAATCGGATGGGCGGTACGGGTAGTCGAATGGGCGGCGGAGGGTCTTATGCGGCGGAGGAGGCATCGTCCTCGTCCAGGACGGCGAAGAGCTTCTTGCCGTCGAGGAGACGTGTGGTGACGTTTCTCATGCGGCCGATCTCAACGGTACGCAGCGTGTCGTCGGCGCCTCGCGCGTCATAGACCGTTCCCAGCAAATACGAGATGCCGTCTCGTTGCTTGATGGCAAAGGGCCGGAGTGTCATCCGCGCCACTTCGACCTCTCCGCGTGCCGTGACACTCGAAATATCAAAACTCACCGTGGTTCCGTGGTCGATGGCCTGCTCGATGAGCTCGCAGGCATCGATGCGCTTGACGGGCGTGCGTATGGCCTTGGTGGATTTGTCGCCTGCGCTTGGAGCAGGCTCGGGTGCATCGAGGTAGCCGCGAACGTCGGCACTCGCCATGGCGACCAGGTGCTGCGCCATGCTTTTTCGAATGGCGATGGGCGTAGAGCGGTTGCGCATGACCATGCCGTGGAGCCGGATGATCTCTTCGTCGGTGAGCGGACGGGTCAAGAGCCGATACCCCACGCCGCGCTTGTATTCAATTTCGTATCCGGCATGGCGAAGTGCGGAGATGGCGGTGTAGATGCTGCGCCGCGCCGCCGAGATGGGCATGCGGGCGGGGTCGTCGGGATGGGCGAGACGCCGGATCAACTCATCGGAAAGCATGGCCTTGTCCTCGCCGGTGTTTTCGCTTAATAATTGCAGGATGCGAACGGCGCGATAGGCTGCCATCGAGGCGGCGCCCCTCGTCGTGGTCTCGTAAGTTTCAACAGCGGTTTCGGTCATGGCGTCCACGTCCTTTCCGTTTTGGGTGGCGACGGTATGGAGCCTAGGGCGCGGGGCTTTCCCAGGGGTGCAGGACACTCCGGGCGGTCGGTAGCCGTCGGCAAGCGGCGGGTCGAGTTTTCAACAGCCCTGGTCAACTGACCAAAAACTTGCCAAAAGCTTGACGGATGTTGTTGAAAAAAGCGTCTCTCGACCGATGTCGAGAGACGCTTATGCGATGAGCGTTGGCGTGTGGCGACGCGAGCTAGCGTCCGACGATTAGAAGTCGGCGTTGCCCACGGTGCGCGGGTGCGGCAGGACGTCGCGGATGTTGCCCACGCCGGTCAGATACATGACCAAGCGCTCGAAGCCCAGACCGTAGCCGGCGTGCTTGCAGGAACCGTAGCGGCGCAGGTCAAGGTAGTACTTGTACTGCTCGGGATTCATGCCCAGGTCCTTGATGCGGGCCTCGAGCAGATCCAGGCGCTCCTCGCGCTGGGAGCCGCCGATAATCTCGCCGATACCGGGAACCAGGCAGTCGGCGGCGGCGACGGTCTTGCCGTCCTCGTTCATGCGCATGTAGAACGCCTTGATCTCAGCCGGGTAGTCGGTCACGAAGGTCGGGCGCTTAAAGTGCTCCTCGGTCAGGAAGCGCTCGTGCTCGGTCTGCAGGTCGATGCCCCAGCTGACGGGGTAATCAAACTGGTGGCCAGCAGCGACTGCCTGCTCCAGGATCTCGACGGCCTCGGTGTAGGTAACGCGGGCAAAGTCGGAGTTTGCCACGTGGTCCAGGCGCTCGATCAAGCCCTTGTCCACAAACTTGTTGAGCATGTTGAGCTCGTCGGGGCAGGTGGCCATAACGTCCTTAAGGACGTACTTGAGCATGGCCTCGGCGTTATCCATGTAGTCGTTAAGGTCGGCAAAGGCCATCTCGGGCTCGATCATCCAAAACTCGGCGGCGTGGCGCGTGGTGTTGGAGTTTTCGGCGCGGAAGGTGGGGCCAAAGGTGTACACGTCGCCAAAGGCCATGGCAAAGTTCTCGGCATTGAGCTGGCCGGATACGGTAAGGCTCGCGTGCTTTCCAAAGAAGTCCTGGCTCCAGTCAACCTCGCCGGACTCGGTGAGGGGCGGATTTTTGGGGTCGAGCGTGGTCACGCGGAACATCTCGCCGGCGCCCTCGCAGTCACTCGTGGTGATGATGGGGGTGTTGACGTAGACAAAGCCCTGCTCCTGGAAGAAGCGGTGGATGGCGGCAGCCGCGACAGAACGGATGCGGAACACGGCGCGGAACAGGTTGGTGCGCGGGCGCAGGTGCTGCTGGGTGCGCAGGAACTCGACGGTTGCGCGCTTCTTCTGCAGCGGGTAATCCGGGGCGCTGACGCCCTCGACCTCGATGGAGGTGGCAGAAAGCTCGAAGGGCTGGGGCGCATCGGGGGTCAGCTTGACGGTGCCGGTGCAAATGAGTGCGGCCGAGACGTTTTGATGGGCGATCTCGTCGTAGTTGTCGAGTGCCTCGCGGTTCATGACGACCTGCAGGTCGCGGAAGCAGCTGCCGTCGTTGAGCGTAACAAAGCCAAAGTTCTTCATGTCGCGGATGGACTTGACCCAGCCGGCGACGGTGACGGTCTGGCCGCCGAGCGACTCGGCATCGGCATAGAGCTGCGCGATTTTGGTGCGGTTCACGTATCCTCCCATAACGGTTGAATGATAGTTATCCATACAGTTCGATATTCTAGCAGCTCGGCTCATTTGGGCTATACAGATAAGGCATTGGCGGGATGGTTTTTCAAACGAAAAGCGCCCGCGGCCAAATGGTCGCGGGCGCTTGACGAGGTGCCTTTTGGCTGTGTGGCGCGGGGCCTGGCTACTTGGTCTTGGCAACCAGCAGCGGATCGCCAAGCTTGACGAGCGGATTGCCGCCGATAAGCGTGCCAGACTCGCCGACGTGGTCGATGCTCTTGAGGCGGTCGAGCTCAGAGATGATGACGGTCACGATGTCCTCGTGACCGGCGGCCTTGATGGCCTCGCGATCGAAGCTGATGAGCGGCTGGCCGGCCTTGACCGTGTCGCCCATCTCGACAAAGCGGGCAAAACCCTTGCCGTTCATTTCCACGGTGCCCAGGCCAACATGGATGAACACGCGAAGACCGTCCTCGGTAATCATGCCGATGGAGTGGTTGGTGACGGTGGTGGCGCCGATGCGACCGTTGGCGGGGGCGTAAATGGTGTCGGTAATGGGCTCGATGCCGTAGCCCTGGCCGAGCATGCCCGAGGCGATGGTCTCGTCGGGAACCTCACTCAGATTGACGAGCACGCCGTTGACGGGAGCGTAGATGACGCCTTCGCGGGTGGCGAAGCTTGCTGCGGGCGGAACGGACGCCTCGCCCGACGAAGTGAACGTGGACTTGAGCGAATCGAGCAGACCCATAGATGCCTCCAACGTATCAGGCGTGCATGTTGCACGCGTGTGGTTTGCCGGAAACGTTTCGTACGTGTTTCCCAGCACGGTCAGCGCTCCTATTTTACGCTGCTTAACGATGCCTCTGAACAGCGATTTTGTGATATATCAGTTGAAGGCCAACTTATTGCGGGGGTGTTTCTGCGCCGCAGGCTCAAGTGGGGTACGCTAAGGTGCGAAAAACGAGTGCGCACGAATCGCACGGAGGGAGCACCTATGATTATTGAGAACCATGCGCTGTGGGGCGAGGAGCCGACCGAGGATTATCCGGCGACGTTTACGTATCTGGGTGCCGAGCCGCTGCCCGACAAGCCCAATGGCCGCCGCCCCGCGGTGATCATCTGCGGCGGAGGCGGGTTTACGCATATCGCTCCGCACGAGCAGGACCCGGTGGCGTTTGCGTTTTTGGACCGCGGCTACCAGGCCTTTGTGCTCAACTATGTGACGAGCGCCACGGGCGACGTGAGCTTTCCGCACCCGCAGGCGGACCTCGCCAAGATGGTCGCTACCGTGCGCGCCAACGCCGACGAGTGGCATGTCGATCCCAAGCGCGTGTGCATCGTGGGTTTCTCGGCGGGCGGCATGATCTGTGCCTCGTTGGCAACGCAGTGGAAGACCGGATCCTTCGCGGGCCTTGCCGGGGCCCGTCCGGAGGATATTCGTCCCGACGCCGTGGTGCTGGGCTATCCGTTGCTCGACCTTGCCTATGTGCGCGATATGCAGACGCGCGACCCGCGCATCGACCTGCGCGTGCCCAAGACGGGTGGCAAGACAGGGCGCGATTTGCTCAACGACTATCTGTCGATGGTGACGGGCGGCGAGGCGACCGATGAGCACCTGACCGACATTTGCCCTACCACGCACGTTTCGCGCCAGATGCCCCCGACCTTTGTGTGGGGCGTTTCGGACGATAAGACGGCGCCGGTCGCGCAGGTCTACCCGTTTGCGCGGCGCATGGCCGAGGAGGGTGTTGCATGCGAGATGCACGTCTTTGACCAGGGTGGCCACGGCCTTTCGCTCGGCAACGCCAATACCGCGGTCGATAACGAGGACAAGCAGGTGGCGGTCCGTCCATGGATTCGCCTAGCCTTCCGCTTCCTGGAGCGCCACGGGTTTTAGTTACGGCGTTTTACCAAACGCCGTAACCACTTGACGCTACAAGTCCGCCAGAGCGGCAATCTGCCTTTCAACTTCGGCGGCATGACCAGAAGGTCAATGCCGTCTCGTTTCAAGGCACCTTGCTCGCTCTGACGGGCTTTCGCTGTCTGCGCCAAAACATCGGCGTTGTCTTGGCTGCCAAAAGAATGATCCCTCGGGGACGGAGGAAAGCGGATCAGTTTGGGCGGTGCTGGCGCTAAGGTCTAAGACCGACGTCGTCCCTTGTTGCTTTCCTACCAGACGGTGAACTGGGCGTTTTCCGTGTTCCAATGGACATCGCGAACGTAGTCGCGCACGCCCGTCGCATCTCGTGCTTCGAACAACTCAAGAATATGAGCATGTTCGCTGTTGGCTTTATTGAGCAGTTTGCACGCCGTCTCTTGGTCGACAGTCTCGTAATCGCGCTTGATAAAGCAGCGCTCGAGTTGCGAGATCATGTCGCGCAGACGGTCGTTGCCGCAGCGGTTGAAGTACGTAAGGTGAAAGTCTCGCTGAATGTCGTCGTACTTACGGATGAGGCCGCCTTGGATCGCGAGGTCCATGGAGCCGACGAGAAATTTAAGCTGCGTAATGTCATCGTCGGTTAGGTTCGGACAGGCGAGATATGCGGCCTGCCCGTCGAGCGGCCCCATAATCTCAAAGACTTCAACGGCGTTTTGCTGATCGAACCCACGGACGCGGAATCCGCGGCGGGGGAGATTGTCCAGGTAGCCATCGCTTGCCAGCTGGATGAGCGCCTCGCGGACCGGCGTGCGCGACACGCCCATGGCATCGCAGATCGCTTGCTCGCTCAGCCGGTCGCCGGCGGACAACTCGCCGGCGTCAATACGGCTCGAAATATAGTCGTATACGTGGTCCTTCAGAGGCCTTCTGAGCGTTTCCATGAGCTTGTGTTCCTTAACGGTATATTTCTAAAATTAAATACGTTTCGCTTGAATAGCTCAGTCGAATTATAGAACGACCAGCTAAATCGTGCTACTTTGCGCCGATAAGCAGGAATACGCTTACCGAGGATTATCTACCGTTCGGGATTGTATACAATATACAAAACAGCAAAGACACCCTAAGATAAAGCCATCGGAAGGAAGGCGGACGCAAGGAAGTCCGCTCAGTACTATGAGATCCAAGGAGGATCATCATGACCAAGTTCAGCCACGTCATCATCCGTCGTCCCGGCAAGTCCCTGAGCAATGGCATCACGAGCGCTCCCGAGCTTGGCCAGCCCATCTACGAGCGCGCTATCGAGGAGCATTACGATTACGAGCACGCACTCGAGCAGTGCGGCGTTGACGTGTCGGTGCTGCCGGCACTCGAGCAGTATCCCGACAGCTGCTTCGTCGAAGATCCGGCCGTTATCACTCGCTGCGGCGCCATCATTACCAACCCCGGCGCCGACAGCCGCAACGGCGAGAAGGACGAGATCGAGCCGGCCGTCCGTCGCTTCTTTGACGACGAGCATGTCAAGCACATCGTTTCTCCGGGCACGCTCGACGGCGGCGACGTCATGATGGTCGGCGACCATTTCTACGTCGGTCGCTCCGCTCGTACCAACGAAGAGGGTATCCGCCAGTTCTGCGAGATTCTTGAAGGCTGGGGCCTCGAGGGCTCCGAGGTTCCGCTGGAGGAGGTCCTGCACCTCAAGACGGGCGTCAACTACATCGAGGACAACAACATGCTCGTCTCCGGTGAGTTCATCGATAAGCCCGACTTTGCCCAGTACAACAAGATCGTCGTGCCCGAGGACGAGGCTTACGGCGCCAACTGCATCTGGGTCAACGGTACGGTCATCGTTGCCGAGGGCTATCCGACCGTGCTCAAGGCCGTGCAGGATCTGGGCTACAAGACGCTCGTCGTTGACACCTCCGAGTATCGCAAGGTCGACGGCGGCCTTTCTTGCCTGTCGCTGCGCTTCTAACGCGATAGCTGTAACAGTCTGATGATCGCTTGACCGATGGCCCGGCACCCGATTCGGGACGTCCGGGCCATCTTTCGTTCGATCACATGATGAAGGGGGTGCACATACAATGGCCTCTAAAGCTCAAAATGAAGAGATTATCGACCCTAATGGCCTCGATCTCTTTCGTCTGACCATGATGGTTATTACCGCCAGTATTTGTGGCGGCATCTTTTCGCTTGCCGGCGATATGGCGGCAGGCGGGGCAAATACCGGTGCGGTTATCGTCTCGTGGGGAATTTGCTTTATTGGCGTCTTTGCGCTGATGATGGTGTTCAACGGTTTGTCTCAGGCCCGTCCCGACCTGACCGGCGGCATCTATGCATACGCTGCGGCCGGTTTTGGCGATTACATTGGATTCAACTCCGCTTGGGGCTACTGGATCAGCGCATGTCTTTCCAACGTGAGCTTTGCGCTCTTGCTGTTTAGCGCGCTGGGCTATTTCTTCCCCGCGTTTGGCGCGGGTAACAACCTGCTTTCTATCGTCTGCGCCAGCGTGTTTTTGTGGTTCCTTACCGCCCTTGTGCTTCGTGGCGTTAAGGAGGCTGCGGGCATTAACACAATCGTCACGTTGGCGAAGCTGGTGCCGTTGGGGCTCTTTGTGCTGAGTATCGTGCTCCTGGGTAAGTTCAACGTCGATATCTTTATGGACAACTTCTGGGGAGAGCCGGCTGGTCCTGGCTTTGGCGAGCAGGTTGTCTCGACCATGATTGCCCTTGTCTGGGTCTTCACGGGCATCGAGGGCGCTGTCGTTATCTCGGGCCGTGCTAAGTACGTGCGTGACGTCGGCCGCTCGACGGCGCTCGGATTTGCGGCTGTATTCACGCTGTATCTGATCATCTCGATGCTGTCGCTCGGCATTATGCCGCGCGAGGAGATGGCACAGCTTGCAACGCCCTCCATGGCGGGAATTCTCGAGTGCGCAATCGGTCCGGTTGGTGCTGCCATCGTAAACCTTGGCGTTATCCTTTCGTTGGTCGGCGCGCTGCTGGGCTATGTCATCATTGCGTCCGAGACGCCGTTCGAGGCGGCGCGCCAGGGATCCTTCCCTCTGGCGTTTGCCAAGACGAACAAGCACGACGCCCCGGTGGTAACGGTTCTCGTGAGCTCCGGCATTACGCAGCTCTTCTTGATCGTGTCGTATGTGGCGGCGAGCACCTACCAGTTCTTCTATAGCTGCGCAGTCAACACGATTCTGGTTCCGTATGTCTGCTCGGCTGCCTATTACATGGTGATTGGTTGGAAGAAGGAGCATCTGGACGGACCGCATGCGCCAAGCGTCGGCAAGGCACGATTCTTCGGCACGCTCGGCTTCATTTACACATTGTTCCTTGTGTGGTCGACGGGCCTCCAGGGCGTCATGATCACGACGATCCTTTTTGCTCCGGCCATTCCCGTTTATATGCTGGGCGAGCGAGGTCGCGGTAAGCCGGTACTTCCGCACCTGCACGACAAGCTGATCGCAGCGGTGGTCATTGTCGTGGCGGTCATCTCGCTGTATCTGCACTTTGCCGGCATTGCGCCGATAGTCTAAGACTGCGGCAAGCTTCATCGCTTGGTAAGCCGACGGAGGCGTCGCGTGCCGGTGCCGTTCGGTAATCCATAACTGACGTGGGTCTCTGTAACGTGCCTTTGTGAGCGCCCACCAAGCCCGCGCAGGTGACATTTGTTGCCAGCGCGGGCTTTTGCTGTTGCGGCGAAATAGTTCCTGTTTTTGCTGGTTAAAGCATCAAACAGGAACTATTCCACCGCAACTTGTTTTGATTCGCTGGGGGACGGAGGAAGCGGCGATCCGGAATCCACCTGCACAGTCGCTCCGCATCCCGTCCGTTGGCGCAAGTGGTGCCAAATGTAATCTGCCCCCCTTGCACGCTTGTCCTCCTTGCAGCAATCTGTTGGTTGAACGTCGTTATGTGCTTGCAGTTTCTGGGCAAGCCGTCTCGCAGCAAAGTAGACTAGATGGCCATTTCAAAAAGCCTACTCAGAGGAGGAACCATGCTTGAGGGTACGTATGTGGTTTCGGCCCAGACGCCGGTGGGGAGTAGACGCGGCGAGGTGACGTTTTCACATGGGGTGAACGGCGCGCTCAGGGCAGTACTAAACGTCAGGGGTCTCAATATCGCTCTCTCGAGTGCCCGTGCTGAGGGCGATTTCTTTGAGCTCTTGGGTACTATCTCCCACGTCTTGATGGGCAAGGCGCCCTTTACATGCACGGGGTCGGTCGAGGGTGATCGACTCACTGCTACCGCGCGGTCGGGTTCCGTTTCGATCTCGCTGAGCGGTATGCGTAAAGAGCCTTCGGGGCGCACCGCATAAAGTTTGCGCAGGTAAACATCGGTATTTGACTTTATAAAATAGTTCAGAGCGCTATCATTTGTCGTTACGAGTTGGTTAACCCCGGTAAACGGTTAACCGCGTCTAACGAAAGGATGAGCGCGTGAAGCTCGATACACTCGAGATTGGAAAGGACGCCGTTGTCGCATCGGTGACATCCGACGACCAGGCGCTCCGTCAGCATATTTTGGACATGGGCCTGACGCCGGGCACCGAAGTCACCATGATGAAGTACGCCCCCATGGGCGACCCGCTCGAGATTCGCCTGCGTGGCTACGAGTTGACGCTGCGCAAGGACGATGCCGCACGCATTGAGCTCGTGGATGTGCACGACACCGATACCGGCCCGCGCGTTAACGCCGCAATCGGCACGACGGAGCATCCGGCCCTGGGCGAGGGGACGTATTCGCCCCGTGCGGCAAAAACGGCCGTGCCCGAGGGCGCACCGCTGCATTTTGCCCTTGCCGGTAACCAAAACTGCGGCAAGACCACGCTGTTCAACCAGCTGACGGGCTCCAACCAGCACGTCGGTAACTTTCCCGGCGTGACGGTCGACCGCAAAGATGGCACCATCCGTAATCATCCCGAGGCGAGCGTTACCGACCTGCCTGGCATTTACTCCCTGTCGCCGTACACAGGCGAAGAGGTCGTGAGCCGTCAGTTCATCCTCGACGAGCGTCCGGATGCCATCATCGACATCATTGACGCCACCAACATCGAGCGTAACCTGTACCTGACACTGCAGCTTATGGAGCTCGATCGCCCCATGGTTATCGCGCTCAACATGATGGACGAGGTGACCGCCAACGGCGGCGCCGTAGACGTCAACTTGCTCGAGAGCCTGATGGGCGTGCCTGTTGTCCCCATTAGCGCTGCCCGCAACGAGGGCATCGGCGAGTTGGTGGATCATGCTCTGCACGTAGCGCGGTTTCGCGAGCGTCCCGGCCGCTTGGACTTTTGCGCGCCCGATGGGCCGGACGGCGGCGCACTGCACCGCTGCATCCACGGTATCGCCAACCTGATCGAGGACCATGCCTCGACGGCGCATATTCCGGTGCGTTTTGCAGCGACCAAGCTGGTTGAAGGCGACGAGTTGGTGACCGAGGCGCTTCACCTGGACCGTAACGAGCTCGACGCTATCGAGCACATCATTACCCAGATGGAGGGCGAGGCCGGCACCGACCGCCTGTCCGCGCTGGCCGATATGCGCTTTAGCTTTATCGGCGACGTGTGTGGGCGCTGCGTCGTCAAACCGCACGAGAGCCGCGAGCACGTGCGCTCCGTCAAGATCGACCGCATCCTGACGGGTCGCTACACGGCCATTCCGGCGTTCCTGGTGATCATGGGCCTCGTCTTTTGGCTGACGTTTGGCGTGATCGGCGCGGCGTTGCAGGGACTCATGGAGGACGGCATCGCTGCCATCATCGCCTCGGCCGATGCGGGTCTCAAGGCGTTCGGCACCAACGATGTGGTGCGCTCGCTGGCTGTCGACGGCGTGCTCACAGGCGTGGGCAGCGTGCTGACCTTCCTGCCGATCATCGTCGTGCTTTTCTTGTTCCTCTCCATTCTGGAAGACTCGGGCTACATGGCGCGCGTAGCCTTTGTCATGGATAAGGTGTTGCGTCGCTTTGGTCTGTCGGGCCGCAGCTTCGTGCCTATGCTCGTCGGTTTTGGCTGCACCGTGCCGGCTATCATGTCGACCCGCACACTGCCGTCCGAGCACGACCGCAAGATGACCGTCATGCTCACGCCGTTCATGAGCTGCTCGGCTAAGCTGCCGGTCTACGGTTTGCTGTGCGGGGCGTTTTTCCCACAGGCGACGGTTCCCGCCATGGTCTCGCTCTATCTGATTGGTATTGCGGTCGGTTGCATCGCGGCTTTGGTACTCAACCGTACGGCATTTAAGGGCGACCCGGTGCCGTTTATCATGGAGCTTCCCAACTACCGCCTGCCGAGCGTCAAGACGACGGTGATGCTGGCATGGGATAAGGCCAAGGACTTCATCACCAAGGCCTTTACCATTATCTTTGCCGCTACGGTGGTCATCTGGTTCCTGCAGACGTTCGATATCCGCTTTAACGTGGTCGCCGACCAGTCGCAAAGCCTGCTTGCTGGTCTGGGTAGCATCATCGCGCCGGTGTTGGCCCCGCTCGGTTTTGGCGACTGGCGTGCATCCACGGCGCTCGTCACCGGACTTATTGCCAAAGAGAGCGTCATCTCGACGCTCACGGTGCTTTTGGGCGCAACCTCTCCCGCGGCACTGTCAGCCATGTTTTCGCCGTTTACCGCCTACGTGTTCTTGGTCTTTACGCTGCTGTACCCGCCTTGCGTGGCGTCCATCGGCGCCGTCAAGAGCGAGTTGGGCGCGCGCTATGCCGTGGCCGTATTCGCGTTTCAGGTGACGGTCGCCTGGATCGTGGCGTTTGTCGTGCATTCGGCGGGCATATTGCTGGGGTTGGCTTAGCTATTTATTGACGGTGCAACCTCTGTGTATTGAGTTGATTGCGGCCCTGCATCTGTACTGACGGATGCGGGGTCGTTGCTATATAATCGCCCACCGCCCAAGACAATCGGAGAGGTTTCTACATGGCTCAGGCAAGACAAGATGGCATCTCACTCAAGCAGTGGCTCCCGCTTATCGGGCTCGCCTGTTGCGCGTTCGTATTCAACACGTCGGAGTTCATGCCCATTGGCCTTCTGACTGATATTGCCGCATCGTTCTCGCTCACCGAGGCCCAGACCGGCATCATGATCTCGGTCTACGCCTGGGGCGTCATGCTGCTGTCACTGCCGCTTATGGTGTTCGCCTCGCGCTTTGAGTTCAAGCGTATGCTGCTCGGCGTGCTTGCCGTGTTCTCGCTCGGGCAGTTCCTGTCCGCCGTGGCGCCCACCTATCCCATTTTGGTCTGCGCGCGCCTGGTGGTCGCCTGCGCGCACGCCGTGTTCTGGTCAGTCGCTTCGATTATGGCCTCGCGCCTGGTCGACACCCGTCACGGGGCGCTCGCCATCAGCATGATCGCCACGGGCTCGTCCATCGCGCAGATCTTTGGCCTGCCGATCGGCCGCGCCATCGGCCTGGCCGTGGGCTGGCGCATGACGTTTGCCGTGGTCGGGGCCCTCTCGGCTGTCGCGGTTGTTTACCAGGCCGCGGTGTTCCCGGCCATGCCGGCGGGCGAGCGCTTTACGCTCAAACAGCTTCCCGAGCTGCTCAAGAACCCGTTCCTCATCGCGCTTTATGCGGTCACGGTGTTCATGGCAACCGGCTATTATGCGGGTTACAGCTATATCGAGCCGTTCCTGGCGCAGGTCGCGCACGTCGACGCAAGCGCTATTACCATGACGCTGACGGCGTTTGGCTGCTCTGGTCTGCTCGGAAGCTGGCTGTTCGGCCGTCTGTTCGATGGGCATCGCTTCCCGTTCTTGGCTATCACGCTCTCCGGCGTGCCGGTGGCTCTGCTGCTCATGGGTCCGGTTGCACCGTCGCTCGTCGCCGTTCTCGCTGTTTGCGCGCTATGGGGCTGCTGCTCCACGGCCTTTAACGTGGCGTTCCAGGCCGAGCTCATCAAGTACACGCCGGCGGATTCGTCGGCCGTCGCCATGTCGATCTTCTCGGGCCTGTTCAATCTGGGTATCGGTACGGGCACCGCAATCGGTGGCGCCGTGGTTTCGGGTCCCGGTATCGCTTGGATTGGCTTCGCGGGCGGGGCGATTACCGTCGTGGGCGTCATCCTCGCCATCACCGTACTGTTCCCGGCCATACGCCGCGCAAAGCCTGTCGCCTAATCATGTTCCCTCATCAGTTGCGGTGGAATAGTTCCTGTTTAAGGCCTCTGAAGGCTCAAACAGGAACTATTCCACCGCAACTTATTTTGGGGGAGGGGATACGCGGCGGGCATACAATGGATGTCGTTGTGTTGAGCTTACCGGGAGGTTGTTATGTGGGCTTACGAGACGACGTTCTATCAGATCTATCCGCTGGGCTTTTGCGGAGCTCCGCGCGAAAACGCCGCCCCCGTTGCCGAGGATGAACTCGCCCAGGCTGTCAACGCTGCGCCCAACCCCGATGCACCCATCATGAAGATCGCCCAATGGGCTGACTACCTGCAAGAACTCGGCGTTGGCGCTGTGCTGATCAACCCGCCGCTCGAGTCTGACAGCCACGGCTATGATACGCGCAGCCTGCGCCATGTCGACCGCCGCCTGGGCGGGGATGCCGATTTTGCCGCCGTATGCGAGACGCTGCACGCCCATGGCATCCGTGTGGTGCTCGATGCGGTCTTCAACCACGTCGGCCGCGGCTTCTGGGCCTTCCGTGATGTGCAGGAGCGTAAGTGGGACTCGCCGTACAAGGACTGGTTCCACATTAGCTTTGACGGCGACTCCTGCTATGGCGACGGCTTTTGGTACGAGGGTTGGGAAGGCCATTTTGAACTTGTGAAGCTCAACCTGCAAAATCCCGCTGTGGTCGATTACCTGCTCGAGTCCGTGCGCCGTTGGGCTGACGTGTTTGGCGTCGACGGCCTGCGCCTGGACGTTGCCTATATGCTCGACCGCGACTTCATGCGTCGTCTGCATACCTTTACCCGCGAGCTCAAGCCCGATTTTGTGCTGATCGGCGAGACGCTCCACGGCGACTACAACCAGATCGTCAACGACGAGATGCTTGACTCCTGCACCAACTACGAGTGCTACAAGGGCCTGTACTCCAGCTTTAACTCGGTCAACATGTTCGAGATTGCCCATTCGCTGCATCGCCAGTTTGGCGGCGATCCGTGGTGCATCTACCGCGGCAAACACCTGCTGTCGTTTGTCGACAACCACGACGTGCCGCGCCTGGCGAGCATCCTCACCGACAAGTCGTGCCTGCGTCCCGCCTATGGCATGCTCTTTGGCATGCCGGGCATTCCGTGTGTCTACTATGGCAGCGAGTGGGGAATTGCCGGCGAAAAGGGCGGCCCCGATGGCGACTGGGCGCTGCGACCTGCGCTCGATGAGCCTGCGCCCAACGAGCTGACGGCGTTCATCACGCAGCTTGCGCACCTTCGCTCGGCCGACGACGCGGCGGCCCGTGCTCTCAACTACGGTGCCTATCGCAACGTGGTGATCCAGAACAAGCAGCTGCTGTTCGAGCGCGCCTGTGACGGCGCGACGGTGCTCGTGGCGGTGAACGCCGTGGGCGAGCCTTACACCTTTGGCGCCGGCGAGCTCAACGGGTCCTTTGTCGACCTGCTTGCCGATGGCGTGCCCACGGTCGAGCTGGCTGGCTCCCTTGAGCTTGCGCCCTACGAGGTGCGCTATCTGTTGAGGGCCTAGGCCATGGCTGCGTCCGACGAGGGCTATCAACATATTGAGCATGGGTTTGAACCCGTGTTTGACGAGCGCTCGCGCGTTTTGATGCTGGGGTCGTTTCCCTCGGTGCTCTCGCGTGCCAATGCCTTCTACTATGGCAATCCGCAGAACCGCTTTTGGCGGGTCACGGCGGCGTGTCTCGGTGTGCCTGTGCCGCCCAACGAGGGTGATCCTTTGGCAAGCGGTGAGCCCGCGACGCTCGATGCCTCCATTGCCGCCAAGCGGGCCATGCTGCTGAACGGCGGCGTGGCCCTGTGGGATGCAATCGAGGGCTGCGACATTAAGGGCTCGAGCGACGCGAGCATTCGCAACGTTGTGCCGGCACATATCGAGCGCATTACCGATGCAGCTCCCATTGAGCAGGTGATATGCAACGGTGGTACGGCTGGCCGGCTCTACAAGCGCTATCTACAAGAACGCACCGGGCTGCCCGCCATCGTCCTGCCCTCGACAAGTCCTGCCAATGCGGCTTGGCGTCTTGAGCGCCTTGTCGAGCGCTGGCGCGAGGCAGTTGACTGGGCTGCTCTCTAATTTAGATATTTGATTGAGCATGGGCGCCGAGGCGTTTGATGATGGCGTGCCAGATCGGCGCGGGCAGCGCGGGCTCGACACGCACCATGCCGTCGGCGTTGACGCTACCGGCATCGCCGCCGCCGAGCAGCTGGGCGTGCTCAACTGAGCAGCCCATGCGCACGGCACCCACAAGCTTATCCATCGCTTCCGAAAACGGTCGCCGCAAGAGTCCCATGCGCGGGGAGCGACGAAGCGCCGCAATGCCGCTGCCGGCGCAGATGGCAACGCCGCCACACCACAATTGGTCATGGCGCTCACATGCCTTGTGCAGGCGAACGGCGGCCCCACGCGCCTGCTCAGTGCCCTCTTGTGCGGCTCGAATCGCGGCATAGACGCGCGTTCCCGTACCGCCAAAGCGCTCAAGCGTCTGCTCGATAGCTGTCAACGTCTCATCGTCAGCCACATCTTCAATGGCCAGCACGATGCCATCGGCAACGCTGCCGGCGTCATTTGCCTTCAAGTCGACCGGGCGGGGGAGTGCGGTGCCGGAAAGTTGAGCATAGGCGGCGATGGCATCCTGCAGGTCCCAGAGCAAAAAATCAAGATCGCCGCTCTTGGGAATACTGATATACGCAATGGTGTGCAGTGTTTTTGGTACATCGCCGCGCGCGGTCGTCTCCATGCCATCTCCTTTCCGGCTCGTTTCCGTTTAGGTTACACCGTCTGGTGGCGCTGGGCGCGCTATCCTAGTGCAACCCTTACGAAAGGAACGCCATGCGTCTGCCCATGAATACCTCGCTTGCCACGCTCAAGCCCTCCGGCATCCGTCGGATTAACGCACTCGCCGCTCAGCACCCGGGATGCATCGCGCTTGCGCTTGGCGAGCCCGATTTTCCCACGCCCGATGTGATTAGTGCCGAGGTGACCGCCGCACTGGACCGCGGTGACACGCACTATCCGCCCAATAACGGTCGCCCCGCCCTGCGCGAGGCGTTATCTGCCTACATGGGGGACGCGGGCCTTATGTTTTCGGCCGACGAGGTCATCCTGACCGACGGCGCGACCGAGGCCCTGTCGGCAACATTTATGGCTATGCTCAACCCCGGCGACGAGGTCATTATTCCCACGCCCGCCTTTGGCCTGTACGAGAGCATTGTCGTGGCCAACCACGCCAAGGCGGTCTTCTTGGATACGGAGCCTGCGCAATTCCAGATTGACGAGGATGCGCTTCGCGCCTGTGTGACCCCGGCGACCAAGGCCATCGTCATCTGCTCGCCCAACAATCCCACGGGTTGCATCCTCGACACGGCATCGCTCGACGCCGTGGCGCGCGTGGCAGAGCAGGCGGGCATCTACGTAGTCTGCGACGACGTATACAACCGTCTGGTCTATGTGGATGGCTACGAGCGCTTTGCCCAGCGCCACCCGGAGCTGCGCGACCAGACGGTGGTCATCGAGAGCTTCTCCAAGCCCTGGGCCATGACCGGCTGGCGCTTGGGCTGGCTCGCAGCCGCAGCCCCCGTCATCGCCGAGATCGCAAAGGCTCACCAATACTTAGTATCGAGTGCTGTTTCCTTCGAAATGGACGCCGCAGCCCGAGCCCTGACCGTCGACCCAACCCCCATGCTCAAAGTCTACCGAGCCCGCCGCGAACGCGTACTCGCAGCCTTAGACGCCATGGATCTCGACGTAGTGGAACCAGCCGGCGCCTTCTACACTTTCCCGAGCATCAAAAAGTTCGGCCTAACCAGCGAAGACTTCTGCATCAAAGCCATCGAAGAGGCAAACGTAGCCCTAGTCCCGGGCGACTGCTTCGGCACCGAAGGCCACGTCCGCCTCAGCTATTGCGTTTCCGATAAAGACCTGGACGAAGGCCTCCGCCGCCTGTGCACCTTCTTTTCAACCTTGTTGCCATCAGGGCCGCAACATATTAGCCCACCGACTTAAGGCTT
>CABUDZ010000012.1 GCA_902490445.1 uncultured Collinsella sp. | reverse complement strand
TATGTGGAGGTCATGAGGTTGTAGCTGCATATTCTTGCGGCCTAGGAGGTTGAAAGATATTATTACCAAGTCTTTTCCTGCTTCAGGCGCACCTTCACGACCTGAAGCCACATTTGCCCAGAGGAGGTGACAATATGAAGGCTTATGAACTGCTGTTCTTTGTTGACCCGTCGCTCGACCCCGAGACTCGTCTCGCTGTTATGAAGCGTATCGATACCACGATCGCTGAGGGCGCTGGCAAGGTCGACTCCGTTGACGACTGGGGCAAGCGCAAGCTCGCCTACGAGATCAACGACCTCACCGATGGTGACTACACCCTCATCAACTTCCACGCAGATCCTACCCAGATCGCCGAGCTTGATCGCGTCCTGCGCATCACCGACGCTGTGGTCCGCCACATGATCGTCCGTCGTGACGACCAGGAGTAAGACTGTCGTTTTGGACTGGGCTTGTGCCCCAAGAGGAAGTAGTGAGTTATGAGCATCAATCGAGTGAACATCACCGGTAACCTCACCCGCGATCCCGAGCTGCGCGCCACCGCCGGCGGAACCCAGGTTCTGTCCTTTGGCGTCGCCGTGAACGATCGTCGCCGCAACGCGCAGACTGGCGAGTGGGAGGACTATCCCAACTTTGTCGACTGCACCATGTTCGGCACCCGCGCCGAGGCCGTGAGCCGTTTCCTGGCAAAGGGAAATAAGGTCGCGATCGAGGGCAAGCTGCGCTACAGCTCTTGGGAGCGCGACGGTCAGCGCCGGAGCAAGCTTGAGGTTATCGTCGATGAGATCGAGTTTATGAGCTCCCGTGGTGGCCAGGGCGGCTACGATCAGGGCGGTTACGCCCCCGCAGCTCCCGCGCCCGCCGCACGTCCTGCCGCACCGGTGGCAACGCCGCCCGCGGTCGACGTCTACGATGAGGACATCCCGTTCTAAGGGTTGTTCACCTATTTTTGAGTGAGAGGCGGCTTCGGTTCGCCGAAGTTGCCAAATGAAAGGTATTTTGACATGGCTAATGATTTTTCTGCACGTCAGCCGCGTCGTAAGTACTGCCAGTTCTGCAAGGAGAACACTGAGTTCATCGACTATAAGGACACTCAGCTTCTCCGTAAGTACATGACCGACCGTGGCAAGATCAAGCCCCGTCGCGTCACTGGCGCTTGCACGCAGCATCAGCATGACATCGCCAACGCCATCAAGCGCGCCCGCGAGATGGCCCTCCTGCCGTACACCGTCCCCGTGGTTTCCTCTCGTGGCAACCGCGACCGCGGCTAAGAAGGGAGACGCATCATGAAGGTTATTCTTCTCGATGAGATCAAGGGCAAGGGCGGCGAGGGTGACGTCGTAGAGGTCGCTCAGGGTTACGCTGAGAACTTCCTGTTCCCCAAGAAGCTCGCTGTTGCCGCCACCAAGGGCAACCTCAAGCAGCTTGACGAGCGTCGCAACAACATCGCCAAGCGCGAGGCCGTCCGTCTGGCTACCGCCAACGAGACCAAGGCTGCCTTCGAGGGCAAGACGGTCACCGTTGACGTCAAGGTCGGCGACGAGGGCATCCTCTTTGGCTCCGTTACCGCCGCTATGATCGCTGACGCCATCAAGGCTCAGCTCGGTATGGACATCGACCGCAAGCGCGTCGAGCTCGGTAAGCCCATCAAGGTTGCCGGTGCCCACACCGTTGCCATCTCGCTGTACCGCGAGATCAAGGCCGAGGTTGTCGTTCTCGTCGGCGTTACCGCCGAGGAGCTCGCTGCCGAGGCTGAGGTCGAGGAGGCCGCTGAGGTCGCCGAGGCCGAGACCGCCGAGGTCGAGACTGAGGCTGCTGCCGAGTAGCATTTGCTGCAACGCAACAATCTTGTTCTAAGAAGGGCGCTCTGGGAAACCAGAGCGCCCTTTTGTTTTTTGCGCTGAGTGAGTGTCATGGTGAACGTTGCGTCGAAGTCCTATATACAGGACCGTTCATCCGTTTGGTTCGGTGATGATTGGCGGCGCGCGGCGCGTTTTGGGACCGTGACTGATACTATGGATGCTCGCAAGCGATATGAATGAGGATGCTCATGGCATATGACGATAGAGAGACCGGGCTGACGGTTGAGGACCGCGGCTCCAAGTTGGGTCTTCCCCAAAACCAAGATGCAGAGGCCAATGTACTGGCCGCTATGCTGCTATCGCCCGAGGTGGTCGAAGAGGCCCAGGTCGAGCTGCAGCCCGATGACTTCTACCGGCCCATTCATAAGACCATCTATACCGCGATGGTCGATATGTACAACAGCCGCATTCCCATCGACTCCATCTCGCTGATCGACTACCTGAGAAGCATTAACAAGCTTGATGCCGTGGGCGGCGAGGCCTATATTTTGGAGTTGATGGGTCAGACCCTGTCGCTCGTCAACTGGCAGCACCATGCCGCTATCGTTCGCCGCGATTCGATGCTGCGTGAGCTGATCGGCGCCACCAACGAGATCAACGCGCTGGCCTATAACGCTCCCACCGATACCAAAGAGGTCGTGGAGCTGGCCGAGAGCAAGTTGCTCAAGGTCACGGCGCGCGAGGTCAAGTCGAGCTACAAGACGCTGACCGAGTTTATGGTCGAGGCCTATAACGAGGCCGAGGAAGTGTGCCAGGCAGGCGGCCAGGCTGCGGGCGTGCCCACGGGCTTCCCGTCGCTCGACCGCATGCTCATGGGTTTTCGCGAGGGCCAGCTCATCATCATCGGCGCCCGCCCTGCTGTGGGTAAGACGTCGTTCGCCCTGAATCTGGCGCTCAACGCTGCCGCGGCCGGTTATACCGTTGGCTTCTTCTCTCTGGAGATGTCGGGCAAGGAAATTGCCCAGCGTCTGATTTGCGCCTACGCCATGATCTCGATCAGTGACTTCCGCATGGGCCGCATTAGCCCCGAGCAGTGGGCAAATATCAACGAGGCCACGCAGACCTTGTCCAAGCTCGATATTCTGATTGACGATACGCCCGGCACCACGGTGACCGAGATCCGCGCCAAGAGCCGCCGCATGCTCCACAACAAGGAGAAGGCCATCATCATCTTGGACTACCTGCAGCTGGTGAGTCCTCCGCCGGGACGCCGCTCCGAGAGCCGTACCGTCGAGGTCTCCGAGATGTCGCGTGGTCTGAAGATCATGGCCAAGGAGCTCAAGATCCCGCTCATCGCGCTGTCGCAGCTCTCGCGTCAGGTCGAATCCCGTACCGGCAAGCGCCCGCAGCTTTCCGACCTTCGTGAATCGGGCTCCATCGAGCAGGACGCCGATATCGTTATGTTCTTGGACCGCTCCGCCGACGAGGCCGAAGCCTCGCGCGACGATCGACCCGACGAGGGCGTTACGCGTATCGTCGTGGCCAAGAACCGTTCGGGCCCGATCGGCGACGTCGACCTGATGTTCCTGCCGGCATCCACCAAGTTCTATGAGCTTGATGGGGCACATGCCGAGGAGTAGGACAGGCGCCCGTTGCACGGGTATACTGGGAATGTTTTGTGCTTCTGCGTGCCGGCGTGGCGCGTAGACAGTCCATGAATGTAAGGAGTAAACATGCCGTCAACCGTTTTGGTCGGTGCCCAGTGGGGCGATGAGGGCAAGGGTAAGATTTGCGACCTGGTCGCCGGCGACTTCGATGCTGTCGTGCGCTACTCGGGCGGCAACAACGCCGGTCACACCATCGTCGTCAACGGCAAGAAGTACGGCCTGCACCAGGTGCCCTCCGGCATCATGTATTCCGACCACGTGTCGGTGATCGGTAACGGCTGCGTCGTCAACCCCAAGGTTGTCCTTGAGGAGATCGACATGTTCGAGGCCGACGGCATCACCACCAAGAATCTCAAGATCAGCGGCAACGCGCATGTCATCATGCCGTACCACATCGATCTGGATGGCGCCTTTGAGCAGAAGCTCGGCAAGAAGAACATCGGTACCACCAAGCGCGGCATCGGTCCGTGCTACCAGGACAAGATGGCCCGCATCGGCCTGCGCATGCAGGACATGCTGGACGAGGCACTGTTCCGCGACAAGCTGGAGACCGCTCTCGCCCGCGTGAACCCCGAGCTCGAGCTCATCTACAACCTGCCCACCTACACCGTGGACCAGATTTGCGACGAGTACCTGCCCATGGCCGAGCGCCTGCGTCCCTACATCACCGAGACGAGCCTGCTGCTCAACAACATGATCGATGAGGGCAAGGACCTGCTGTTTGAGGGCGCCCAGGCGACGCTGCTCGACATCGACCACGGCACCTATCCGTACGTGACGTCTTCCAACTGCACCGCCGGCGGCGCCATCACCGGCTCCGGCGTGGGCATGAAGAACGTTGACCGCGTGCTGGGCGTCATGAAGGCCTATATCACCCGTGTCGGTTCGGGCCCCATGCCCACCGAGCTTTCCTACGAGTCCGAGGCCGGCCACACGCTGACCGAGGAGGGCTATGAGTACGGCGTGACCACCGGTCGCCGTCGTCGCTGCGGCTGGTTCGACGGCCCCATCGCCAACTACGCCTCGCGCGTCAACGGCCTCACCGATATCGCCCTGACCAAGCTCGACGTGCTTTCGGCCTTCGACACCATCAAGGTGTGCGTGGCTTACGACGTCGATGGCGAGCGCTACACCAGCGTGCCCGAGCATCAGGTGCGCTTTGAGCATGCCAAGCCCATCTACGAGGAGCTTCCCGGCTGGAAGTGCGACATTACCGGTTGCCGCAGCTTTGACGAGTTGCCGCAGGAGGCTCAGGACTACGTGGCGTTTATCGAGGATCTGGCACACACCCGCGTGACGTTCATTGGCGTTGGCGCCGGTCGCGAGCAGATTATCAACCGATTCTGGAAGTAATCGGGACTATTTGGTTATTGCGATATACCCCTTTGCAGCCCAAGCGGGCGGCCGAGGGGTATATTTGCTTGCAAAGGGCTCGCGCGGAGCGAGCCATTCATCCATAGAGGAGGCACCCTTGAAGGCGGACACTCAAACCATCGACATCCTGTTGTTGGGCAGCGGCGGCCGCGAGCATGCTTTGGCAGCTAAGCTCGCAGCATCACCGCGCGCCGGCAAGCTCTACATCGCGCCGGGTAACGGCGGCACCGCGAGCTGCGGCGAGAACGTTGTTCTCGACGACTGCGATCCTGCGGCCGTGGCGGCGTTTGCGCAGAGCCACGGATGCGGACTCGTGGTAATTGGCCCCGAGGCTCCGCTCGTGGCGGGCGTGGCCGACGCCGTGCGCGCGGCAGGTATTCCCTGCTTTGGCCCGGGTGCCGAGGGTGCCCAGATGGAGGGTTCCAAGCTGTTCTCCAAGCAGCTCATGGAGCGCGCCGGTATCCCGACGGCAGCCTATGGTTCGTTTACCGACGAGGCTTCGGCTCTCGCCTACGTGCGCGAGCAGGGCGCTCCGCTGGTCGTGAAGGCCGACGGCCTTGCCGCGGGCAAGGGAGTTATCGTGGCGACCGAACTTGAGCAGGCCGAGGAGGCCGTGCACGAGTGCTTTGGCGGCACCTTTGGCGATGCCGGCAACACCGTGGTTATCGAGGAGATGCTCGTTGGTCCCGAGTGCTCGCTGCTCGCCTTTACCGACGGCAAGACCGTGCGCCCCATGGCCACCTCGCAGGACCACAAGCGCGCCCTCGAGGGCGACAAGGGCCCCAACACCGGCGGCATGGGCGTCTACAGCCCGGTGCCCATCGTGACCGACGAGGAACACGCCACCATGGTGGCGGTCATGGAGCAGACCGTTGCCGAGCTTGCTGCCGAGGGCATCGACTACCGCGGCTGCCTGTATGGCGGCTTTATGCTCACGCCTGCCGGCCCCAAGGTGCTGGAGTTCAATGCCCGCTTTGGCGACCCCGAGACGCAGGTCGTGCTGCCGCGCCTTAAGAACGACCTGGTTGAGGTCATGCTCGCCTGCGCCAACTGCGAGCTCGATCAGATTGAGCTCGACTGGCGTGACGAGTGGGCTGTGGCCGTTGTCCTGACGAGCGCGGGCTATCCCGGCAGCTACGAGAAGGGCAAGGTCATCACCGGCATCGCCGACGCCGAGGCCATGGAGAACGTGACCGTGTACCACGCGGGCACTGCCATGGTGGACGGCCAGCTCGTGACCAATGGTGGCCGCGTGCTCGCCGTGACCGCGCTGGGCGACACGTTCGAGAACGCTCGCAACCTTGCCTACGAGGCCTGCGAGAAGATTGATTTTGAGGGCAAGACTCTGCGTCACGATATTGGCCTGCGCGCGCTGCGCGGCCGCGACGCCTGGGATGCCTAAAATCCGAGAGGAATGAGACGGATGGACGAGAAGAGCGAAGAGCTCGTGGATGCGCAGATCGTTGAAGAGGACAGCCGCATGTATGGGCACGCCGAGGGCGAGCCCGGCGGCGAGGTCGCTGACGAGCCGGCGCTGGTGCTGGGCGACGACGACCCACACGATGCCGAGCTGCACGAGAAGATTCTTTCGGAGGAGTGCGCCTGGAAGGGCAAGATCCTCGACGTCCACCGTCTTGAGGTTGAGCTGCCCAACGGTCGCCGCAGTGCCCGCGATATCGTTCGCCATCCGGGTGCGGCGGCCGTTGTGGCGCTGACCGAGAGCGGCAAGATCGTACTGGTGCGTCAGTACCGCACCGCCATCGACCGCGTGACGGTCGAGATTCCCGCCGGCAAGCTCGACCCGGGCGAGGACCCACTCGATTGCGCTAAGCGCGAGCTACACGAGGAGACGGGCTTTAGGGCCGGTCGCATTCGCTTTTTGACGTCGATTGTCACGTCCTGCGGTTTTTGCGACGAGATCATTCACATCTACTTGGCTACCAAGCTGGAGTTTGATGCGCCCAACCCCGACGATGACGAGTTTGTCAACGTTGACCTGGTGCCGCTGCACGAGCTGATCGACGCCGTGCTCGACGGCAAGATCGAAGACGCCAAGACCGTTGTAGGCGCGCTTGCCTGCGACAGTATCGCTCACCGACTAGGCGGGGCAGAGCTGTAACGAGCGGGGATGATCCCGCAGGTTTGTGTAAGTCAGCGAAAGTGCTCCATTTGAGACAAGGTGGTCTAAAAGAGGAGGGAAGCGTATGGATATACGCGACCGACGATTGAAGGCCAGATTGTCTAAATGGGGCGCTTGCAGCGTCGAGACGAAACGCGGTTTGGTAAAACCGCGTAAGGTGATTATGCTGAAGAGGTTTCTTTCTTACTACAAGCCCCAGATGGGGCTTTTTGTTGCTGATACTGTTTGTGCTCTGGTGCTTGCCGCCATTGACCTGGCGTTTCCTATCATTCTGCGCAATCTGTGCGGCGGGCTGTTTACCCAGGGTCAGGCTGCCATTATGCGGGCGCTCGGTATGATCGCGGTGGGCTTGGTGCTGATGTATGCCGTCCGCTGTGCCTGCCGCTACTTTGTGAGCTATTGGGGCCACGTGATGGGCGCGCGTATGGAGTCCAAGATGCGCGAGGACCTGTTCGACCAGTATGAGCGCTTTAGCTTTGCGTACTTCGACCGCAACAGCTCGGGCGACATGATGAGCCGCGTGGTCAACGACCTGTTCGATATCTGCGAGGCGGCGCATCACGTGCCCGAGTGGATTATCATCTGCGGCATCGAGATCGTCGGCTCGTTTGTGATCCTCTTTACCATCGCCCCGGTGTTGGCGCTTGCCATGGCCGTGGTGACGGCGGTGTTTGCGGTCATCATGTTTTGGCAGAACATGCGTATGCGCGAGGTCTTTAGCGACAACCGCAAAAAGATCAGCGGCATCAATGCGCAGCTGCAGGATTCGCTGGCGGGCATGCGCGTGGTCAAGAGCTTTGCCAATGAGGAGACCGAACGCTTCAAGTTCCGCGCCTCCAACAATCGCTACCTTTCGTCCAAGGAAAACATGTATCACGCCATGGGCGTCTATACTGCGACGTATGGCCTGCTCTCGGGTGTGCTCTATGTGATCGTGGTACTGCTGGGCGGCTGGCTGGTCGCCCAGGGTCAGCTGCAGGCGGTCGATATGGCGACCTTTGCACTCTATATTTCGCTGTTCTGCACGCCGCTCGAGACGCTCGTCAATTCGGCCGAAACGTATCAGAAGGCCATCGCCGGCTTTAAGCGCATGGACGAGGTGCTCTCGACCGCGCCGGATATCCAGGACAAGCCGGGCGCCACGGATCTGCAGGTGACCGCCGGCGCCGTGGATTATCACGATGTGTGCTTTAACTACGAGGATGTTGAGCTGGGCGAGGGCGATGCCGACGAGCGTCCCGTTATCGACCATATGGACCTGTCCATCAAGCCCGGGCAGACCATCGCTTTGGTTGGCCCTTCTGGCGGCGGCAAGTCCACGACCTGTTCGCTGCTGCCGCGCTTTTATGACGTGGCTACCGGATCCATTAGCATCGACGGCCAGGACGTGCGCGATGTGACGCAGCAGAGCCTGCGCCGCGCCATCGGCCTGGTGCAGCAGGATGTCTATCTATTTGACGGTACGATTGGCGAGAACATCGCCTATGGCAAGCCGGGCGCTACGGCTGAAGAGATCGCCGAGGCCGCCCGTCGCGCCAACATCGATGCCTTTATCGAGTCGCTTCCACAGGGCTATGACACGGTCGTGGGCGAGCGCGGCAGCCGTCTTTCGGGCGGACAGAAGCAGCGTGTTGCCATCGCGCGCGTGTTTCTCAAGAACCCCAAGATCCTTATTTTGGATGAGGCGACGAGTGCTTTGGATAACGAGAGCGAGGAGGCGGTGCAGGAGTCGCTCGAAGAGCTGGCACGCGGCCGCACCACGATTATCATCGCCCACCGTCTTTCGACCATTAAGCATGCCGATGAGATTGCGACCGTTGAGCATGGTCGCGTTGTGGAGCGTGGCACGCACGAGGAGCTTCTCGCCCGTGGCGGCACTTATGCCCGTTACTATCGAATGCAGTTCGAAGGTGCGCGTGCGCACGAGCTCGACTGATTGATATGACAGGAAGTTTATGGCTGACAAGAACCCTTTGACTCCGGAAGAAGTGACGGAGTTATTCTCCGAAATCGATGCATCCGGTGTCTTGGATCCCACGCTTGCCAAAAAGCGCACCGAGCGCATGCGTGAGAAGGAGGCTGCGGCCAAGCGCGGTGACAAAGCGGCGCTAGCGCAGCTGCGCAGCGAGGACCGCGCGAGCCAGGCAAAACATATCGACCCGCTGTCCGAGGACGACCCTTCGGGTTCGCAGGTGAGTCATACCATTACGAAGACCGCGATGGCCGTGGTCATTGGTATTTTGGTGCTGATCGTGGGCATGCAGATTGGCTACGGCGTGATGCGTCGTCTGAACACCGCCAACCTGTCCGAGAGCGTTTCAGTCGATACCGTTTCGACGGCGCTGAAGGGCGGCCTTGAGTGGGGTAACGGCTTTACGCAGTTCCCGCTCGACTTTACCGTCGATGAAGCTGATGAGCGTACGGGCACGGTCGAGGTGACGGTGTTGGACACATCGTCTGCCAACGAGCTCGAGCTGCTGTCCAACGGGCAGATTCAGGCCGCTGCGCTTGCGACCAACGCGCTGCTCAACGATAAGATCGACCGCGTGGTGTATAACGTTCACGCCTATATCGACGAGGATAGCAACATTCAGCACGATTCCTTCTTTGGCATGTTTCCCGCGCGGGGTCATCAGAGCGCCATTTTGACGTTTGTGTGGACCAAGAGCTCATCCAACGCCACGAGTATCGACTGGAAGATGCGCATCGTAAGCATGGACGACACCATTGCCGAGCGCATTCAAAAACAGGTGAACTCGGTTTCGTCGCTGATCGAGGACCCGGTGGTGAGCCAGACCAAGATTGACGAGGAAAAGGCCGAACGTGACCTGGAGCATCGTCTGCATGGCCGCGAGATTTTCCGCGGCGGCAAGCCCGATCGCTCACCGTCCGATCTGCTGGAACAGGACAAGCAAAAGTAAGAGGCCATTATCCCGCGTGAGCCACAAGCCCACGCGGGATAATTTTTCTGGGACGGGGATTAAATAATCATTATGCATAGAAAGTCATAATTATCATTTCGTAAACATTTCGATGAAATTAACGCCATGAGGCATGCTTGCGGTTACAATACCGCGAGGCCTAACTACACACCTTTAAGCCGGTCCTGTGAGACCGGGAAGGAGAATTATGGCGAACAACCATACCGCGAGCGCTGCCGCCCGCACCTTCGCGCCCAGCGAGCTTTGCCAGCGTATGCTGGCCAAAACCAGCAAGGGCACCTGCGGTCCCTGTATCCTGTATCTTGAGGATGGGACCATTTTTTATGGACGTGCATGCGGCGCCGAGGGCACCGCGACCGGCGAAGTCTGCTTCAACACCTCGCTCGAGGGCTACTTTGAGGTCATGACCGACCCGAGTTATGCCGGCCAAATTGTAACCATGACCTATCCGCAGATCGGCAATTACGGTATCGACGAGACCGATGTCCAGTCGGCCTTCCCCGGCGACGCCGTGCGCCCTGCGAGCGCTCCGGCTATGCGCGGCATGATCGTTCGCGATATGTGCGCCACGCCTTCTAACTGGCGCTCGGCCGTCAGCGTGCCGGAGTACCTGCGCGCTCACGGCATCGTCGCTATCGAGGGCGTCGACACCCGCGCTCTGGTGCGCCACCTGCGCGACAACGGCTCCAAGATGGGCATTATCTCGACCGAGATCTTCGGCGTCGACGAGCTTGCCGAGCGTCTGGCCGCAGCGCCCACGCTGGTAGGCGAGAACCTGGTCAAGACCGTGAGTTGCTCTGAGCCCCACGCTTTTGCCGCGAGCGATCTGCCCGCCGAGCATAATTTTGCGCTTGCCCCTGCCGCTCCTGCCCGCCACAACGTGGTCGCCTACGACTGCGGCGTGAAGCGCGGCATTCTGGAGGGCCTCGTCCGCGCCGGCTGCGACCTTACTGTCGTGCCGTGGGATACGCCCGCGAGTGAGGTGCTCGACATGAATCCCGACGGTGTCTTTTTATCCAACGGCCCCGGCGACCCCGATGCCGTGGTGGAGACCTACGAGCAGGTGCAGCAGCTGATCGGCAAGGTGCCGGTCTTTGGCATTTGCCTTGGTCACCAGATGATCAGCTTGGCGTGCGGCGCCCAAATGGAAAAGCTTAAGTTCGGTCACCGTGGCGGTAACCAGCCGGTTATGAACCTGGTGAGCCGTCGCGTGGAGATTACCGCGCAAAACCACGGCTTTGGCCTGCTGTTCCCCAGTCTGGGCAAACTGATCCCGGAACTTTCCGGCGGCGAGACCGAGCATGCGGCCGATGGCGACCTGCGCGTCTGGGTGCGCCGCGGTATCGCGCCGGTCGTGATGAACGAGCGCTTCGGCCGCATTCGCCTGACGCATGTGAACCTCAACGACGGCACCGCCGAGGGTATCCAACTGCTCGACGCGCCGTGCTTCTCGGTGCAGTACCACCCCGAGGCCTCGCCCGGCCCCACCGATGCCCACTATCTCTTTACCGCCTTTACGCGACTCATGGACGGCGAGGAGAACTACCTGGACATCGACACCGCGAAGGACCGCCTTGCCGGCTGGAATTTTGCCGAGTCCGAGAACGCTGCGAGCGAGGAGAACTAACATGCCGAAACGTACTGACATCAAGCGTATCCTCGTTATTGGTTCGGGCCCCATCGTTATTGGCCAGGCATGTGAGTTCGACTACTCCGGCGCCCAGGCCTGCAAGGTGCTCAAGGAGGATGGCTTCGAGGTCATCCTGGTCAACTCCAACCCGGCGACCATCATGACCGACCCGGGTCTTGCCGACCGCACCTATGTCGAGCCCATCACCGCCGAGTTTATCGAGCGCGTGATCAAGAAAGAGCACCCGGACGCGCTGCTGCCCACGCTGGGCGGCCAGACCGGTCTGAACGCCGCCGTCGAGCTGGCAAAGGACGGTACGCTCGACAAGTACGGCGTCGAGATGATCGGCTGCGACCTGGCCGCTATCGAGCGCGGCGAGGACCGCAAGCTCTTTAACGAGGCCATGGCCGAGATTGGCCTGGAGGTCGCGCGCTCGGGCTATGCCTACAGCGTGGCCGACGCCGAGACTATCGCCGAGCGCGTGGGCTATCCCTGCGTACTGCGCCCGAGCTTTACCCTCGGCGGCGCCGGCGGCGGCATCGCTCACACCCACGAGGAGCTCGTCTCCATCGTGAGCCAGGGCCTCGAGCTCTCGCCCGCCCACGAGGTGCTGGTCGAGGAGTCCATCGAGGGCTGGAAAGAGTATGAGATGGAGGTCATGCGTGACCACGCCGGCAACGGCATCATCGTGTGCTCCATCGAGAACCTCGACCCCATGGGCGTGCATACCGGCGACTCCATCACCGTGGCGCCGGCGCAGACCCTCTCCGACCTGGAGTATCAGCGCATGCGTGTCGCCTCGCTCGCCATCTTGGAGAAGATCGGCGTCGAGACCGGTGGCTCCAACGTGCAGTTTGCCGTGAACCCCAACACCGGCCGCCTGATCGTTATCGAGATGAACCCGCGCGTGAGCCGCTCGTCCGCCCTCGCTTCCAAGGCCACGGGTTTCCCCATCGCCAAGGCCGCCGCGCGCCTGGCCGTGGGCTACACACTCGACGAGATCGTCAACGACATTACCAAGGCAACGCCTGCCTGCTTTGAGCCCACGATTGACTATTGCGTGGTCAAGGTGCCGCGCTTTGCCTTCGAGAAGTTCAAGGGCACCGACCCCACGCTCACCACGCGCATGAAGGCCGTGGGCGAGATTATGGCGATCGGCCGCACCTTTGAGGAGGCCTTTGGCAAGGCTATGCGCTCGCTGGAGGACGGACACCAGGGCATTTGCGCTGGCGGCAAGGAGGGTGCCGATAAACTGAGCGACGATGAACTCGCTCAGGCCGTGGCAACCCCGACCGAGCACCGCATCTTCTTTGTGGTCGAGGCCCTGCGCCGCGGCTGGGATGTTGCGCGCATCCACGCCATTTGCGGTATCGATCCGTGGTATCTCAATCGCATCAACGATATGGTGCAGGTCCAGGAGAGCATCCGTGGCCTGCGTGTGGAGGATATCGACGCCGACGCGATGCGTCTGCTCAAGCAGTACGGCACGAGCGACGCCGAGATCGCCGCGCTGACCGGCTCGGACGAGCGCTTTGTGCGCGCTTATCGCAAGGGCCTGGGCGTGGTTCCCAGCATGAAGACGGTCGATACCTGCGCCGCCGAGTTCTCGAGCGCCACGGAGTACCACTACAAGACGTACGAGAACATCTACCGCACGAGCCCGGATGCCAAGAAGTGCGTGGCTCCCGACGAGACCACGCCGGCGGACAAGCCCAAGGCGATGATCCTGGGCGCCGGCCCCAACCGCATTGGCCAGGGTATCGAGTTCGATTACTGCTGCGTGCACGCGAGCTACGCGCTGGCGGCCCGCGGCTTCGAGACCATCATGGTCAACTGCAACCCCGAGACCGTCTCGACTGACTACGACACCTCGGACCGCTTGTACTTTGAGCCGCTTACCTACGAGGACGTCATGGATGTCATCGATGTTGAGCGCCCCGACGGCGTCGTGGTGACGCTCGGCGGCCAGACTCCGCTTAAGCTGGCGCGCATGCTCGAGGAGAGCGGCGTGAACATTATGGGTACCAAGCCCGACGCCATCGATTTTGCCGAGGACCGCGAGCGTTTCGCCGCTCTGCTCGACAAGCTGGGCATCATGTACCCGCCGGCGGGCCAGGCCACCTCGTTTGAGGAGGCCGAGGCCGTGGCCGCGCACATCGGCTACCCGCTGCTGGTACGTCCGAGCTACGTGCTGGGCGGCCGCGGCATGATGATCGCCTACGATGCCGAGCATCTGCGCGATTACATGGCAGAGGCTGCGCGCATCAGCCCCGACTACCCGGTGTATCTGGACCGCTTCCTGGAGGGTGCGATCGAGTCCGATGTCGACGCCCTGTGCGATGGCGAAGAGGTGTACATCGGCGGCATCCTGGAGCATATCGAGGAAGCTGGTATTCACTCCGGCGACTCCGCGACCTGCATCCCGCCGTTCAGCTTTAGCGAGAGCCTGCAGGCGAAGCTCCGCGAGACCACGCGCCGCATCGCGATGGCGCTGGGAGTCCGCGGTCTGGTCAACGTGCAATATGCCATCAAGGGCGAGACCGTTTACGTGATCGAGGCCAACCCGCGCGCGAGCCGCACCGTGCCGTTTATCTCCAAGGCCACCGGCGTGCCGCTGGCCAAGTGCGCGGCGCGCATCATGGCGGGTGATTCCATCGCGAGCCTGGGCCTGCCGAGCGACGAGCGTCAGCTCGATTGGTTCTGTATGAAGGAAGCCGTTATGCCCTGGGGCCGTTTCCCCGGTGCCGACGTTATCCTAGGGCCCGAGATGAAGTCGACGGGCGAGGTCATGGGTATCGCCAAGAGCTATCCCGAGGCATACGCCAAGACGCAGCTGGCGATCGACTACAAGCTGCCCGATCCGAGCGCCGGCAAGGTGTTCATCAGCGTGTGTGACCGCGATAAGCGCCATATCCTTTCGGTCGCCCGCATCCTGCGCTACCTGGGCTTTAATATCTGCTCCACCGAGGGTACGGCGCGCGTGCTGCGCGGCGGCAACGTGACGTGCGAAGTCGTGGAAAAGATCAGCGGCCCGCATGATGGCGAGCGCCCCAACATCGGCGACCTCATCGCCGATGGCAAGATCGCGGTGATTATCAACACGCCGTACGGTCCGGGTTCGCGCGGCGACGGCTACCTGCTGCGTACCGAGGCCGTGCGCCGCGGCGTGACCTGCGTGACGGCGATGTCTGCGGCCAACACGTACGTGAGTGCCATCGAGGCGGTGCGCGAGGACCAGCAGGGTCACGGCAGCGCCAACGACATGGGCATGGACGTCATCGCCCTGCAGGACCTGCCGCAGCATACGGTGTAGGTTGAACTGGCCGGCCGGGGCGGAGGGGGCTGAGTTTCCCCCTTCGCTCCGGCTGCAAGCAGAGTCGCTCAGTGGGAAACTCAGCCCCCTCCGCCCCGGCCTACGGTGACTCGGCTGCACCGTGTGCTGCCGAAGGGGCTTTGCGCGATGACTAGGGCTGAAAAAGAAAGTGAGTGTGGGCTCCGCCGTTCGTTCGAACGGCGGAGCCCACGTTTTGGATTTATTGGGCTGTGGCGGTGAAGGTTGTTTTGTCGGCGGCGATGTGCACGTGCAGCTTTGCCTGACCGTCGCAGCTGATGAGCACGCCTACCTCGAACGGGGTTCCCGTCTTGTCGTAGGTCGAACGCACGATGCGCATCGCCGCCTTACCGGTGTTCTGTCCCAAAAGGCGCGCCTCATGCTTGTCGAGGTTGACCGTCTCGTAGACGGCATCGACGCTTGCGGGCAGGATGCCGGTCTTTTCCGCGATGTAGGCGTAGAGCGAGCCATCCACGTCTTTGCGTGTGAGCTCGGGGCAAAGTGACACGAGGATATAGACGTAGTTGAGCTCCATGGGTTTGTCGTTGGCGAGACGCAGGCGGCGAATCTCCCAGACGGGTGTCCCTTCGGGCACTTTGAGCCCAGAGGCGATGCCGCGGACGGCCGGTATGCTTGAAAAGGCGAGAATCTGCGAGCTCGGAACCCGTCCCGCTTCGCGCATCCGCGCGCTGAAATTCAGGGCCAGGTCGATGCCGGGTGCTGAGGTTTGGGGTTTGATGAACGTGCCCTGCCCACGTTTGCGCACCACGCGCCCCTCGATGACGAGATCTTGGAAGCAACGGCGCACGGTCGCGCGCGATAACTCTAGCCGTTCACAGATTTCGAGCTCGCGTGGCAGCGGCGTCTTGGTGTCGAACGCCTGGCTGGCGATAAGCAGGGCGATTCGATGTTTAAGTTGGACATAGAGCGGCGTATCACCGCTGCGGTCGAAGGGTTCGGAGGCGAGAAACGAGATCATATCCATGGGGTACCTCCATGTCGTGGGCGTACGTGACATGGTCTGACACTGCGGGGCAAACCGGAGATGCCAGGCCCGATTCTTGCTGGTATGTATGGTGCATAAGGAACATAAAACATTTATCAGGCAATCTACCTGCTATTTTAAAAATAATTAGAAGAAAAAATAATTTAGGCACAAAAATAGTTGCTACCGTTAACCGATGAATAGTTGCCGTTCGCAACTATTTTCTTGTACCGAACATGCCCCGGCGCAACAATAATCTCAGCAAAAAGCAAAGCCGTGCGACACACGGCAGGTCGAGAGGAGACCGCATGCGGTATCTGGTAATGGTCAGTCACGGAACGCTCGCTCCCGGACTGCACAGTGTCCTCAAGATGCTCGGCAATGACGCCCCGAACATCTTGTCGACGAGTCTCGTGGACGGCATGGGCGCTGACGAGTATGTCGAGAACGTCAAGGCGATGCTCGCTCCTGTTACCGCCGATGACGAGGTTGTCCTGCTTGGTGACATCCTGGGCGGATCGCCGCTCACCAATGCCATGAACACGCTGGCCGAGAAGGGCTTGCTCGCCCACACCATTGCCTTCGGCGGTATGAATCTGCCCATGGCTATGACCGCCATGATGGGGCTTGCCACCATGGACCTGGATTCCCTCAAGCAGATGATGCTGCAGGAGGGCAAGAACAGTATGTCCGAGCTCGTTGTCCCGACCGATGACGCCGACGACGAGGACGACGACATCTAGGCCGCACCAAGGTTTCATCTAGCTGCAAACGTTAGGAAGAAGAGGCCGCGACCGCAGGCCTCATGAAGGAAAGGGGAGAACGTATGATTTCGTTCATCCGTATTGACGACCGTATGATCCATGGACAGACCGTTACCCGTTGGGCCCTCGAGTATCCCTGCGACGGTCTTATCGCCGTCAACGACGCCGCGGCGTCCAACCCCGTGCTCAAGGAGGCCTACAAGAGTGCCTCGGGCAAGAAGACGTTCGTGTGGACCAAGGAGCACTTCAAGGAGGTCTCCGAGAAGGTTCTCAAGTCCAACACCAAGTACTTCCTGATCACCAAGAACCCGCTCGACATGAAGGAACTTCTCGTCGATTTTGGCTTTAAGCCCGGCATGGACCGCATCATCGTCGGTCCCTGCAACGATCGTCCCGGCACCACCAAGCTCGGCAACAACCAGTCGATCACGCAGGAAGAGGCCCAGGCGCTCGAGGATCTCACCAACGCCGGCTACACGGTCGAGTTCGCCCTTATCAAGGAGAAATCCATTGGTGAGTGGCCAAAGTTCCGCGGTCAGTTTGGCTTCTAGTTAGGCGCCAGCCGCATTTTGGTACCTACAGCCCTGGGGGAAAGGGGCTGAGGAATAAAGAAAGGGGAAAGCATGGCAATCAATGCATTCCAAGCCGCGCTGTTCGGCCTGTTCGCCTGCCTGGCATCACTGCCTGGCATGGGTGGCACGACGATCGGCAACTACACTCTGGGTCGTCCTCTGGTCGCCGGCCTCATCGTCGGCATCATCATGGGCGATATGCAGACGGGCATCCTCGTCGGCGCTGCCATCCAGGTTGTCTACATCGCTCTCGTGACCCCCGGCGGAACCGTCTCCGCCGACGTCCGCGCCGTGTCCTATATCGGCATCCCGCTGGCGATCCTCGCCATCAAGAACTCGGGCATCGATCCCGCCTCCGCTGAGGCTGCCGGCATGGCCGCATCCCTCGGTGCCGCCGTCGGCACGCTCGGCACTGTGCTCTTCTATGGCACCGCCACCATTAACCTGGTATGGCAGGGCATGGGCTGGAAGTGGCTCGAGAAGGGCGACCTCCACAAGCTCTACCTGGTCAACAACGTTCTGCCTTGGATCGGTCACATCGTCTGCTCGTTCCTCCCGACGTTCATCATCACCATGGGCGGCACCGCCATGGTCGACCTCATGAAGACCTACATGCCCATGGACGGCATCGCGATGAAGACGCTGTTCACCGTCGGCTCGCTGCTGCCTACCGTCGGTATCGCCATCCTGCTCAAGCAGGTCATCTCCAAGCCGACGGACTTCCTCACGTTCTTCTTCGGCTTCACCCTGTCCGCTGTCATGGGATGCAACCTGATTGCCGCTGCCGGCATCGGCTGCTTCTTCGCCCTGATCAACTATGAGATCGCTTCGCTCAAGATCGACCTCGCAAACGCTCCCAAGGCAGCTATCGCCTCGGGCTCCGATGATGAGGAAGAGGAGGACATCTAATGGCAGAGAAGAAGAAACTCTCTAAGAAAACGCTTGCCAAGTCGTTCCGCAACTGGTCCTATGGCAACCTGACTTGCTTCTCGCAGGAGCACATGCAGACCTTCGGTTACCTGTGCGCCATGCTTCCGATCGTCGAGGAGCTCTACGACACGCCCGAGGAGCAGAAGCAGGCCCTCCAGACCTACTCCGCGTTTTTCAACACCGAGCCGCAGATCGGCACCATGATTGTCGGCGTCACCGCCGGCCTCGAGGAGGCTCGCGCAAACGGCGAGGCCATCGACGACGACGCCATCAACGGCATCCGCGCCGGCCTCATGGGCCCGCTCGCCGGCCTTGGCGACTCGCTGATCGTCGGTACCCTGATCCCGATCCTGCTCGGTATCGCCCTCGGTCTCTCGACCGGCGGCTCTCCGCTCGGTGCCATCTTCTATATTGTCGTGTGGAACCTGCTCATGTTCCTTGGCATGCGCTTTGCCTACAACCAGGGCTATGAGCTCGGCGGCAAGGCGGTTGAGGCACTGGTCGGCCCCAAGGCAAAGGCTCTTCGCGATTCCATCGTGATGGTCGGTACCATGGTCATCGGTGCAGTCGGTGCTACCTGGGTCTCCATCACCTGCAGCCCCAACCTGGTGCTGCCCGGCGGCGGTAAGTTCCAGGACACTCTCGATGGCATCTATCCGCACCTGCTGCCGATGGTCTTCATCATCTTCTGCTGGTACATGATGACCAAGAAGAAGGTCAACCCCATCGTTATGATGCTGATTCTCGTCGTGATCGCATTCGTGGGCGTTGTTATTGGCTTCTTCGACCCGGCACTGAGCTACTAGTCATCATCCCCTGGCCCCCTGTAAGGCCGTGCGGCCTCAACCGCACGGCCTTCTGATTTTGCGCCGCCCTTCAAGGGCAATATGGCCAGCGACCTCCATCGCCTACACGACACCCGCTATATTGCTCTTGAAAGATGACGTATTCGAAAAACGATGTTCTTGCACATGATGCACGCTTTGCACGAGGAGGACCCATATGCACGAGAAACACGGACACGACCTTTCGCGCGACGACTTGATCCGCGAGGCAAAGATGCAGACCGATGCTATTCAGCGGCTCAACGTTTGGCTGCGTCTGGGCTATTCGCTCGTGGCTATTGGCTTTTTGGTGGGGATGTGGGGTATGCAGGGCGGCCCCGGCTGGGGCGTCCCCGCGGGCATCGTATGCTTGGTGGTGGGCACTCCGCTTTCGATTGTGCTTAAGGTTGGCACGACCAACGCCAAAAAGAATGTTGAGCGTATGCTCGAGGCCGCGGGTATCGACGTTGAGGAGCTTATGCGACGCAAGAAGGACGAGCAATAGACTTCCGCGTTGGGATATCATAAATAATTGTTGCGAATGTTAACTAATGTACGGCAAATGACGGTTTTATGGCCCTTCTAGAGTTGCAAAGGACAATATCCCCAGTGGATTACGATGACGTCGCTCGAAAACTGATTGTGTACTCACGTTCCCTTGCCAAGGGATCCTTGAGTGCTGCCGGCGGCGCCAGTGTGGGCGAGGCACCGGTTTTACAGTATCTATCGGGTATTGACGGTGATGTCATTCCCTCCGAGATTGCCAAGAAGCTGAAATTCTCCCGTGCGCGCATGTCGCATATCTTGGATTCACTCGAGAGCAAGGGTTACGTTCAGCGCAGGACCGATCCAAACGATCGTCGGCGTGTGCTGGTGAGCATCACCGAGGAAGGGCGTGATTTCGCGGCGAAAAAAAATGCCGAGAGTGTGGCATCGCTCTCGAAACAGCTCTCAGCGCTCGGCGAGCACGATGCCCAGGAGCTCGTGCGCATTCTGAATAAAGCCTATAGCCTTACCTATGATGCCGACGATTACCTGGACAATCTATAAGGATAAAGGCAGACATTTAGGTGCATCTTGAAATGCACCCGGGACAGTTGTGCCCATTGACTACCGTCAGCATCTCATTCCAAACCAAATCAGCCAACGTACGTCATAGCAATCCCCGGTAGATCGCAGGGTGGCGGTTGAGCCTTTCCCTCGGGAAACTTCGCGAAGCCCAGTTCCCGAGGGAAAGGTATGGTCTGTGTAATACCAGATAAACAGTATATTTTTGCTAGATTGGTATTTGACTGAAGAACCAATTGGTATGGCTTATTAAGCCCACCTTGCCGTTGACGCTCATTTTACTGCCGCTGGTGGAATTCCGAACTTGGTTGCGCAAGTGCTCCCATATGCTGATATGACCTAGTAGGTGGCTATCTGGTTACTACCAGTTGGCCCCTTGGTAACGGGTGGCCCCATTGTGCGGAATGTACCGAACATCCCCGTTTGATACGTTTTCCCATGCTGCCGGGGGGGCGTCCTCGGCATGTCGGAAGAAAGGAGCCCAGGTGCGCAGGAATTCCATTTTTACGAAACGGTGGGTGAAGGGAAGCGCGGTCCTCGTTGCCACTGCAGCGACGCTCGTGTTTGCCAATCCCCAGCAGGCGATTGCCACGCCACTCAAGGGCGTCGACTCAGCGACCGTGTCCCAGTCTGCCTCGAATGTCGTCGACATCGATTTCGCTGACGGCATCAAGGGCCGTATTACGTTCCTCGAGGACGGTATTTTCCGTTATAACGTCGACCCCAAGGGTGAGTTTTCCGATTACGCCACACCGCGCAGTAAGTCCCACACGGCTAAAATCCAGGCTCAGCCCGATACCTCGGACACCTACAGCAAGCCGAGCGCGACGGTTGCCGACAAGGGCGACACTATCGAGATCACCGGCGGAAAGGCGACCGTGATCCTGGACAAGGCGACTGGCAAGATGAGTATCAAGTCAGGCGACCGTGTCGTGGTTTCCGAGTCCGCGTCCCTCGACCTTGATAAGAAGGGTACCGTCCAGACGCTCGCCAAGGAGAAGTCCGAGAACTTCTTTGGCGGCGGCACCCAGAACGGACGCTTCCTGCACACCAACCAGACCATCGCCATCTCCAACACGAACAACTGGACTGATGGCGGCGTTGCCTCGCCCAACCCGTTTTATTGGACGAGTGACGGCTACGGCGTACTCCGAAACACGTTTGCAGAGGGTTCCTACGACTTCGGTTCCACGGACTCATCGACGGTCACGACTTTGCACAGCGAGAATGAGTTTGATGCCTACTACTTCGTGGCGACCAACGAGGGCGCTTCGAACGTGGCAACCGAGATGCTGCAGGACTACTACAAGGTGACCGGTAACCCGGTACTGCTGCCCGAGTACGGGTTCTACCTTGGTCATCTTAATGCCTATAACCGTGATGGCTGGTCAACGACCTCGGGTCAAAAGAAGTGGGAGACCAAGGGCAGCAAGTCCTCGAGCGAGAAGGGCGACGTTAAGTACGAGTCTGGCATGTCGACGGGCTACAAGCTCGACGGCACACTTGCGGCCGAGACGCTCAACGGTGAGGGCCCTTCGGTTGATACCGAGAACATGAAAGCGACCGATTTCGACCGCCAGTTCTCTGCTCGGCAGGTTATCGATGACTACGAGGACAACGACATGCCGCTCGGTTGGTTCCTGCCGAACGACGGCTACGGCGCCGGCTATGGCCAGAACGGTTACTACAAGACCGGCGGCGTCAACTCCGACGGAACGAGCTCGGCCGACCGTCTTAACGCTGTGCGTGCCAATGTCGACAACCTTAAGAAGTTCACCGAGTATGCCAACTCCAAGGGTGTGAGCACGGGCTTGTGGACCCAGTCCAACCTTGAGCCCGACAGCAACTCCGAGACCCCGTGGCACCTGCTTCGTGACTTCGACGCCGAGGTCAAGACGGGAGGCATCTCTACCCTTAAGACCGACGTCGCCTGGGTTGGATCTGGCTACTCCTTTGGTCTTAATGGCATCAAGACAGCTTATGACACGGTGACGACCGGCGCCAACAAGCGCCCCAACATCATCACACTCGATGGTTGGGCCGGCACGCAGCGCTTTGGCGGCATTTGGACCGGCGACCAGTATGGCGGTAACTGGGAGTACATTCGCTTCCATATCCCCACGTATATCGGTCAGAGTCTTTCGGGCAACCCCAACATCGGCTCCGACATGGACGGCATCTTTGGCGGCGACCCCATCATCTCTGCGCGTGACTACCAGTGGAAGACGTTCACGCCCTCTATGCTCGACATGGACGGTTGGGGCACCTACCGCAAATCGCCCATGACACACGGCGATCCCTACACGGGCATCTCACGCTTCTACCTCAAGCTCAAGGCGCAGCTTATGCCCTATATCTACACGGCCGCGGCCTCGGCGGCCAACATCGACACGGGTAACGGTGATGCCGGCCTGCCCATGATCCGCGCCATGCTGCTTTCCGACAACTCCGAGTACGCCGCAAGCACTTCGACGCAGTACCAGTATATGTTCGGTGAGTACTTCCTAGTGGCACCGGTGTATCAGGATACTCAGGCAGATGAGAACGGCAACGACATTCGCAATGGGATCTACCTCCCCAACTACGGCACCGACGAGAATCCCACCATCTGGATCGACTACTTCTCGGGTAAGCAGTATCGCGGCGGCCAGGTTCTCAACAACTACGAGGCTCCGCTTTGGAAGCTGCCGCTGTTTGTGAAGGCCAACGCTATCGTGCCGATGTACGCCGAGAACAACAACCCCGAGGCAGTGAGCGACACCAACACCAAGGGTACCGACCGCAGTCAGCGTATCGTCGAGTTCTTCGCCACCGAGGGCGACGGCACCTTTACGCAGTACGAGGACGACGGCTCCTCCATCGAAAACAACACGACTGAGGACGATTCCTACGGTACGATCGACAATATCTCCTACGGTGAGCATGTGAGCACCGTCTACAGCTCCAAGGCCGCAGGCGGCACCGCGACCTTTACCGCCGAGGCCTCGCAGGGTGGCTACAACGGCTACGACTCCAACCGCACCACGACCTTCGTGGCCAATGTGTCCGCCAAGCCCACGAGCGTTGTCGCCAAGAACGGCGGATCCGCACTCAACGTGGTTGAGGTCGACTCGCAGGAGACCTTTGACGCCGCGACCCCCGAGGCCGGCCAGGCGGTCTACTTCTACAGCGAGACCCCCAACCTCAACCACTACGGCAGCGATGCGGACGGCACCGAGGCCGAGCAGGGCGAGAGCTTCAACAACACCAAGATCACCACGAACCCCAAGGTCTGCGTCAAGTTCGCGAAGACCGATGTTGCTGCAGCGGCGCAGACGCTTGAGCTGGGCGGTTTCGTGAACGCCGACGCCACGCTCACAGCCGATCGCCTCAACGAGAACCTCTCCGCACCCACGAACCTTGCTGCCCCCGAGGACGTCACGACCCCAACGAGCATCAAGCTCACCTGGGGAAAGGTCGATGGTGCTACCTCCTACGACCTGAAGGTCGACGGCACTGTGTTTGCCGTGGGTGATGCGGCCGAGTTCACGCACACCGACCTCGCCTACAATAGCAAGCACACCTACCAGATTCGTTCGCGCAACGCCGAGGGTTACTCCGCCTGGAGCGATGTGCTCGAGGCGAACTCCGCACTCGATCCGTGGCGGAACGTCCCCGACGCCGAGGAAATCACCTGGGAGGGCTCACTTTACGGCAGCCATAAGGCCGAGCTTGCCTTCGACCATGAGTTCCAGTCGGGCGACGGCGGTTTCCACTCCGGTGGCAACGATCTGGGCAAGGCGCTTACCGTTGACTATGGACGCGCTTACAAGCTCGATAAGCTCGAGTACTATCCGCGCGATGACGCCGGCAACGGCACTGTGACCAAGATGCGTGTTGAGACGAGTCTCGATGGCGTCCACTGGACGAGCCAGGAGGTCGATTGGGCATGTTCCGCTGATTGTAAGACGGTAGCGTTTGACGGCACCGTGGCCGCCCGTTACGTGCGCATGACACCGCTCGCCTCGGTCGGCAATTTCTTCTCCGCGTCCGAGATTGCCATCTACAAGACTGACGGCACGGATGGCTTCGCCGTGGGCTCCAACCTCAACAAGGCCACGATCTCCGACGGAGACTACTCCAACATGAAGAACTATCTGGGCCTCGAGAATCGCGAGCCCGATACCCCGACGTTCGGCTCGCAGATCCGCGACCACTTCGCCGACCTCAACGATAACGGCGTTTACGACGTCTACGATTACTCGTTCACCATGGCGGGTCTTGACGGCGGCACTAAACAAAAGGGCAAGGCCACCGGTTCGCTCGCGGTGATTCCGAGCAAGACCGAGGTCGAGGCTGGTGATGAGATCACCGTTGATGTCTATGCGGCCGACGCCAAGAACGTCAATGCCCTGGGCGCTCTCGTCAACTTCAAGAGCGACCAGTTCGAGTTTGTTTCTGAGAGCATCGCGCAGGACGGCTCGACTGCCGGCATGGAGAACCTGTCTCGCGAGAAGGTCCAGTTCGCGGACAGAACGCAGACTATTAATCTCGCCTTTGCCAACCGCGGCGATGGCAAGCTCTACAACGGTACCGGCGCGGTGGCGAGTTTCAAGCTCAAGGCCAAGACCGCCGGCAAGGTCGAACTGCCCTCGACATCTTGGCTCATCGGTCCGGCATGCGACGCACTTGAGTTTGCGAGCGACGGCACGGTGACGATGCCGGATATTCCTCAGCCAACGGTCGCCGAGTACGGTCAGGATGCCTTCAACATCACGATGACCAACGATGAGCTCACGACCGACGACGGGACCAACGTCGAGAAACTTATCCAGCAGAAGAGCTATAACGCGCTGTTCGATAATAACGAGAGCGACAACGGCTTTGAGTTCCTATGGAACTGGAGCGGCAACTGGGACAGCGAGGGTAAGCTTCCGAGTTACGTGAAGCTTCCCACCACGATGACATTCGCATTTAAGACGCCGTCGAAACTCGATAGTGTCGAGGTCGTTAACCGCAACGGTGGCAACGGAACTGTGCAGAAGATCAAGGCTGTCGTGACGTTCGAGGATGGCTCGACCCAAGAGTTCGCGGGCGGGGAATACGATTCCTTCCGGGCTCGCTACGCCTTTGGCCTCTCTGCCGAGAACAAGGGCAAGAAGGCGACCAAGGTCGAGGTCACGCCGCTTGAGGCATCGGGTGACCAGATGCTCACACTGCGTGAGGTCAACTTCAACTACACGCAGGGTGTCGAGGCCATCGAGGGTGTCGAGCTAGGCAAGAACCAGACCGAGTTCTTTGAAGGCGACGTTACGCTCGTCGACGCCAAGGCCACGCCCGAGAGCGCCGGCTACCCCTATGTGACGGTCGAGAGCTCCGACCCCTCTGTGGTAAGCGTCTCCGCTGTTCAGGCTGGCGATAGCGTGAGCTACTACCTGCGTGCCAACAAGGCCGGCAAGGCAAAGATCACGGTGGCGTCGGTACTCGACCCCTCCAAGACCGCATCCTATGAGGTCGAGGTCAAGGCTGGTGTCGATACCTCTGCGCTCGTGGCAGCGCTTTCCAAGGCCGCGGGCTACAGCGAGTCCGTCTACACTAAGGATTCCTATGCAGCTCTCGCCACTGCGGTCGAGGCGGCTCAGAAGCTCCTCGACGGCGGCCAAGGCAGCTATAGCAAGAAGGATGTCGCAGACGCCACAGCCAAGATCGAGAAGGCAATCGACGGCCTCAAGATGCGCCCTGTCGATGAGAAGATTCTCATCAACACGCCCGAGAACCGCAAGAACGTCAAGGTGGCCGGCTTCTCGAGTGAGGCCGACTACGAGGGCAGCAACGCCGTCAACGCTCTCGACGGCGACGAGCGGACGCTTTGGCACAGCGACTGGGCCCATGGGACCGGTATGCCCCAGTATCTGAGTGTCGACCTGGGCCGCGACTACGATCTCACCGACGTTACATTCCTGCCGCGCCAGGACGGCGGCACTAACGGCGATATCTTCGAGGCCGAGATACTGGTCTCCGATACTGCCGACGGTTATGAGATGGGCACCGCCGCGTCGATGGGTACGTTCGCCTTCGACAACGACGGCCGCGTGCTCACCGACCGTGGCGACTGGAAACAGATGAGCTTTGGCGCCGCGCGCGGTCGCTACGTGACCGTCAAGGTGATTCACGCCGGCGGTGGCAACGTCGATGCCTACTGCAGCATGGCGGAGCTCAAGTTCTACGGTACGGCCGTCCCCGATCCGGTGGCGAAGGATGATCTCGCTGCCGCGATCGAAAAGGTTGATGCCGAGGTTGCTGCCGGCGACCTCAAGGCCGGTGACTACACCGAGGCCTCCTGGACGGCGTTCGAGAACGCCCTGGCGAGCGCCCGCGCCATCTTGAGCGATGAGGACGCCACGCAGGACGAGGTCGACCAGGCGCTCAGGGCGCTCGAGAGCGCCCGCGGCGCGCTCGAGAAGACCCCGGTGGTCCCGGTCGAGAATCCGACTAAGAAGCAGCTCAAGGCCCTGGTCAAGCAGGCGAAGGAGACTGACACCAGGGGCAAGACGGACGAGTCTGTCAAGGCCCTGACGGATGCCATTACCTACGCCGAGGACGTCTTGGGTGATGAGAATGCTTCCGACACCCAGCTCCAGGCGGCCTATGACCAGCTCAAGCTGGCCATTGAGAGCCTCAAGGATGCCGATTCCGGCAACCAGGGCGGCTCGGGCAACCAGGGTTCCGGCAATGGCTCGAACGGCGGCAACCAGGCGGGCAAGCCCGCAGGCGACAAGGCCCAGGGCAGCAAGAAGAACGGTTCGGCGATTCCCAATACCGGAGACCAGACGGCGGCGACCGTCGCGACCGTCGGTGGTCTTGGCGCCATCATCGCCGCGATCGGTGCTTTCTTCCATCGTCGCAGCAAGGCTAAGTAGCCCCAGCAACAGCTAAGCAAGCGTGCCCGCCGTCCCACCCAAGGACGGTGGGCACGCTTTTTGAATGTAGGCGGAAAGCTCCGACCCTTCGGCCTTAATCTCGCAAAGCGTTCCGTCTCCCGCCGAACACATCGGCATCGGCGGCTATACTTGAATTATTTGCAGTTAAGGGTCGCGGATTCGCCGCGTCACCGCTCTCAACAGGAGGTCTTTGTTTATGGCAGATCAGAAGCCGGTTGTCGGGATCATCATGGGCTCCAAGTCCGATCTGGGCGTTATGGAAGGTTGTACCGCCGAGCTCGAGGCGCTAGGCGTGCCCTATGAGCTCGTGATTGCAAGCGCGCACCGCACGCCGGCGAAGGTCCATGAGTGGGCCTCGACTGCTGCCGACCGCGGCATCAAGGTGATTATCGCTGCTGCCGGCAAGGCTGCTCACCTGGGCGGTGTCGTGGCGGCCTTTACGCCGCTGCCGGTCATCGGCGTGCCTATGAAGACGAGCGATCTGGGCGGTATGGACTCGCTGCTGTCGATGGTGCAGATGCCTTCGGGCGTGCCCGTTGCCTGTGTGGCCATCAACGGTGCCAAGAACGCTGCCATTTACGCCACGCAGATTCTGGGCGCATGCGACCCCGAGTACCGCAAGGTTATCGAGAAGATGAAGCAGGAGATGGCCGACGCCTAAGCGGCTTGCCATTCCGTTGTAATCATAGGGAGAGTCATGTCCGACTATCAGGGAAAACGTTTCTCGGCTTCTCAGATCCCCGATCCGGCCAAGTCGGGGTCGGCCCGCTCCATGCGGCAGGGTCGGGCATCCTCTCCTCAGCAGGCTCGTGCGCCGCGTCCCGTAACGCCGGCGAAGCATTGCCGTCCGGATACACCTGCTGCATATCGCCCTTCGTCATACAGTGCGGCCAAGAAGTCACCTCGTTCTTCGGCGTATGCCGCGCCATCGAGTTATACCGAGCCGCCGCGCAAAAAGCGCCGCTCCGTCATCCCCATTCTGCTCATCATCATCGGCATTGGCCTGATCGTTGCTGCAGCCGCCATCTTTATCAATGCGCAGATTGGCTACAAGCAGGCGAGCGAGTCGTATCAAAAAATCGAAAAGCAATATGTGAGCGACAAGGACGCCAGCGGCGTGCCGATCATTGACTTCAACGCGCTCGCCCAGACAAATCCCGAGGTCGTTGGTTGGATTTACGCGCCTGGTACCAACATCAACTACCCCGTGGTACAGACCAACAACAACTCCAAGTACCTCAACACGCTGTTCGACGGCACCGCCAATGCGTCGGGCGCCATCTTCTTGGATAGCGACGACACCGCGCCGGGCATGGTGGATCAGCAGACCACGATTTACGGTCATCACATGAACGACGGTTCGATGTTCAACGTGATTTCGGGTACGACCGATCAGGCGACGTTCGACAGCATAGAATACGTGTACTACATTACGCGCGATGCGACGTATAAGTTGCGCCCACTGGCGACCAAGGTGGTCGAGGACACGTATGCCAAGGCGCGCACGCCCAACTTTGAGGGCGATGACGGACTGAAGAATTACCTGTCCGAGATGCTTGCCGGTGCCTCTGCCGTGGCGAGCGATGCCACCGATCGTGCCGCTTCGGCAACCAAGATCGTTACGCTTGTGACCTGCCGTTCGCTGTCGCTGAGCAACACCCGTGCCGTCATGGTGCTCACACCGGTCGAAGAGTAAGTTGTTCGAGAGTAGCTAAAAGAGCCCCGTCCCAAATTAGCTATTCGACGACGGTAAGGGAGAAATGATGCTCGAGAACGGCAAAAGGATGCCTTCGATTGATGCCTGGCTGCGCGAGGCCAAGGCCGATGCTTCGGCGGCTGGCTGCGGCATGTACCTGACACACAACGGCGTGGTGCGCGCAACGCCAAAATCCGAGGTACGTGGCGTCGAGACCGGTGGCGTGGCACCTGGACACAGGGTGGGCGGCATGGTGTTTGGCTTCGATGCCGAAAAGGTGCAGGCCGCTATCGAGGCAACGCGCGCGATGCCGGGTATCGGCTATGTGCGCGTGTGGCTGGCGAGCGGAGAGCTTGCCGTGGGCGACGACATCATGCTCGTGCTCATTGGCGGGGACATTCGCCCGCATGTGGTCGATGCGCTGCAGGCGCTCGTCGGTACCATCAAGAATGAATGCGTGAGTGAGGTCGAGCGCGAGGCGTAAGGCCGCCAGCAGCACTCGCCAACAAAAAGCCCGCTGGCAGTTCAAATTGAACTGCGTCCCAAATCTTGGACGGGTCAATAGATACGGCCTAAGCCGCTAGGGACTGGCTCCGGAACTCCTCCGGGGTCAGCCCCTTCAGTCTAACCTGCCTCCTCCTCGTGTTCCAGTGGACTATGTACTCCTCCAGCCTCTCCTTGAGCTCCTCGAAGCTTGCGAAGCTCTGCCCGCGGAAGAACTCGTCCTTCATGTGGCCGAACAGCTGCTCCGTCGCGCCGTTGTCGAGGCAGTTCCCCTTTTGCGACATGCTCTGGACGACCCCTGCCTCGCGCAGTGCGGTGCAGTACGCCTCGTGCTGGTACTGCCATCCCATGTCGCTGTGCATGATCGGGTTCTTGCCTTCGGGGATCTTCGGCAGCAGCATGCCGAGCATCTCCTTCTGCTGGGCCATGTCCGGGTGCCGGGAGATCGACCACGCCGCTATCTCGCAGCTGCCGAAGTCGAACGCCGGCGCGAAGTACGCCTTCCCCCAGGGCTGCCTGAACTCCGTGACGTCAGTGCCCATCTTCTCCCACGGCCCGTCGGCCGCGAAGTCGCGCCCCAGCACGTTCTCGAAGGTCTTCCCGACGACGCCCCTGTAGGAGTTGTACCTGTGGTAGTCGGTCTCGCGGCGGATGCCGCAGGAGATCCCGATCTCGCGCATCATCTTGAGCGCCGTCTTGTCGGCTATGCGCGCGCCCACCTCCGCCCGCAGGCACATCGCGATCTGGCGGTGGCCGCAGCCGTTCGCCGTCCGGCTGAAGACCTCGACGGCCTTGCCCCAGAGCTCGGGGCTCGTGGGCCTCGGCGGGTGGCGGAGCGCGTAATAGTAGGTCGACCTGGCCATCCCCGCCGCCTCCAGCAGGTCGGCGAGGGCGAATCCCCGCCCCGAGAGCTCGGCGACTATCTGGGCCCGCTCCCAGCTCGCAGCCGTTTCTCCGCCCCCAGGGCCGCCAATTTTTTTAAGTAGGCGTTCTCGGCCTCGAGCTTCCGGACGCGCTCCTCGAGCTCTTGCTCGCGCGTCCTGCGAACCGATTTCGCGCCCGACCCGGGCGGCCTGCCCTTGGGCTTCGGCCTCAGGGCCTCGGCGCCGCCCTCCCGGTAGGCTTTGCACCATTTCTCCAGCGGGGACAGCGACGCAATCCCATAGCGCGCCATGACCGCGGCTTTGGGCTCGCCGCCCTCCACCACGTCCCTGGCCGCCGACGCCTTGAGCTCCCAGCGGTAGCTCCTGATCTTCTTTCCCATGGCCAACAACCCTTCGAGGCCGAGTGCGACGTACGCTCGATGCCATTTTCTCACGGTCGCCGGCGGCAGTCCCAGACGGGTCGCCGCCGAATGGTAGCCGTGCCCTTCGGCGAACAGCTCCGCCGCCATCCGGCGCATGCTCTCGTCGTATCTGAGTCTCAAGTCGTCGGACATAAGAAAGCCTCCCATTTCTCGTGTCCAAGAAATGGGAGGCAGTTCAATCACCGATCGGGCCTTCGAGTTGAACGGCCAATATGTCGCACGCGTTCCACGCGCTACAGCATTCCGAAATCTCTCAAGCATCTTTCGAGGCCATCTTCGAACGTTCCCAGATGTACCCCCGCGTGCGCGAGCTTTTCCGAGGAAAGACGGAAGTCCCGTGGTCGATCGGCATAGGTCTCGGTGTCGGGAAGCACGAGCTCCTCGATACGGTGCTCGTCGCAACCGAGGCGGCTGGCCACGAGACGGGCAGTCTCGTAGGTGCTCAGGCCGTTTTGGCTCGCAAAATGATACGCGCCGCTGGGCAGCACGAGAATTTGCGATATGGCGCTCGCCAGCTCCTGACCGTACGTCATGTTCCGCCGCTCATGCACACGAAACGCCGCAGGCTCTCCCGTCCGAACCGCATGCAGCACGTTCGTAAGGATGTTAGGGGCGGGCTTTGCCCCGGGCATAGGAAGGCCGAACATCCACGAGAGGCGCAAAATCAGATAATTGTCGAGGTTCTCCCTGATCCAGGCGTCCGCCTCCATCTTCTGCGCGCCGTATCGTGTGGTGGTTGCCATCTCGTCGTCCTCATGGAACGGCGCTTCACCGGGCGAGGCGTTAAAACACTGCTCGGTCGAGAAGAAGACCATGCGCGCACCACGGGCGCGACACGCTCGGGCGATAGCGATGGACGACTCCGTGTTGATTCGATGTGTACCCTCTGGATCGCCCTCGCAGCGGGCCGTCGAGGCATCCGCCGCCATATGGAGGCAGACGTCGAACTCAAGCGCAGAGAAAAACTCGGCAACCGCCTCGACGTCTGAAAGGTCCACGTCGGCGCGAGTAACACTCACGAACTCGAACTTATCGGCGTTGTACAAACGAATGAGGCTCGCAAGATACCCATTCGCACCCGTCACCACAACACGAGACTTTGATCCGGACATATCGACCCCCAATTACTCCCCGTCGCGCTAGCCGTCACGCTCATCGACGACGCGACTCACCAACACGCGACACGTCCCCTCGACCGTGAACGATCCCGCACTCGCAGGAATCAGCGCAGAGGCGGTGCGGGGAAGATCGACGGCACCGTCGTCCGTGACCACCCGGGCATGACCGCCCACGCAGGACAGAACGGCATATCGATCGCCCAGGAGGCATTCCCATTCGCCCCGGACGTCAACGACGTCTGAGGTGAACAGACGGTGCGTGACGCCACGATGCACGCTCGCGGGAGCCTTCGGATCGAAGGCGCCGAAGTGCGCCGGCTCGGGACGGATCGAAGTGTCGAGCACATCGAACGCCTGCTCGACATGGAGTTCGCGACCGCGACCCCAATCGCAGAACCGGTACGTCTTGAAGCCCAGACTGCCGACCTCGAGGGCGAATACGCCCTCGCCCATCGCATGCAAGGTCCCCGCGGGGATGAGCACGAAATCGCCCTCGCTCACGGGGACGCGCCTTCCGTAGCGGTCACCCACGCTATCATCTGCCGTCGCATCACGCAACGCGTCGAGGTCGTCGGTCGTCGTGCCGCAGATGATCGAGGCGCCGGGCTCGGCGTCCAGGATGTACCAGGACTCCGCCTTCTCGTGGTCGGACTCGCGCTCGCGGGCATACGCCTCGTCGGGATGCACCTGGATGGACAGGTTCTCACCGGCGTCCATCGTGATGATCTGCACGATGCCGTCGTGATCGAGCTCACCCATGATGGCGGTC
>CABUDZ010000011.1 GCA_902490445.1 uncultured Collinsella sp. | reverse complement strand
AGGTGCGGGAACGGCCTATTTGCTCAATGTGTTCGGCTGAGATCGGAAATCAACCGGACAGACTTAAATGACTACCCAATGAGCACCCGACTGGTCATTTAAGTCCGTCCCCAATGATAGGTGCGGAAAGGGTGTGAATGTTTGATTTACGCGCTATGATGTGCCCTTGCATAGAGAGCCCGGCGGAATGGTAACGGTCGCCAGGACACGTTTTTGAAAGGACAATCATGTCAGAAGAACTTCGTTCCATCCCACCCCAACACGGGTCCTTTGTTTTTACGTCGGAGTCTGTGACCGAAGGTCATCCCGATAAGATCGCTGACCAGATCAGCGACGCCGTCCTCGACGCAATCCTCGCCAAAGAAATAGAGCTGCAGGAGCAGGGCTATATTGCGCCCAACGGTGTGCCCGCCAACGTGGAGAACGTCCGCTGCGCCTGCGAGACCCTCGTGACCACCGGCACGGTCATCGTCGCCGGCGAGATTCGCACCCAGGCCTACGTCGACGTACAGGAAATCGCCCGCGGCGTCATCCGCCGCATTGGCTACAACCGCGCCAAGTTCGGTTTTGACTGCGACACCTGCGGCGTCATGAGCCTCATCCACGAGCAGTCGCCCGATATCGCCCAGGGCGTTGACGAGTCCTTCGAGACCCAGACCGGCGCTACCACCAACCCGATCGACCTGATCGGCGCCGGCGACCAGGGCATGATGTTCGGTTATGCCTCCAACGAGACCAAGACCCTCATGCCCATGCCGCACTACCTGGCAAGCCGCCTGGCCGAGCGCCTGGCTGCCGTGCGCCATGACGGAACCCTGCCCTACCTGCGCCCCGACGGCAAGACCCAGGTCACGGTGCGCTACGAGGAAGGTAAGCCCGTGGAGGTCACGACCATCGTCATCTCCACGCAGCACGCCGCCGAGATCGAGGACATGGGCAAGATCAAGGCCGACCTCATCGAACACGTCATCACCCCGGTCATGGCCGCCGAGAACATGCCGTGGGACAACGCGGACATCTACGTGAACCCCACCGGTCGCTTTGTTGTGGGCGGCCCCATGGGCGACACGGGCCTCACCGGCCGCAAGATCATCGTCGACACCTACGGCGGCTACGGCCGTCACGGCGGCGGTGCCTTTAGCGGCAAGGACTGCACCAAGGTTGACCGCTCCGCCGCGTATGCCGCGCGCTGGGTCGCCAAGAACGTGGTCGCCGCCGGTCTGGCCGACCGCTGCGAGGTCGAGCTTGCCTACGCCATCGGCGTTTCCAAGCCCCTTTCAATCATGGTCGACACCTTCGGTACCGCGCATGTTGCCGAGGACAAGATCGTTGAAGCCGTAGAGAAGACCTTCGACCTGCGCCCAGGCGCAATCATCCGCGACCTAGACCTGCGTCGCCCCATCTACGAAAAGACGGCAGCCTACGGTCACTTCGGCCGAGAAGACGCCGACTTCACCTGGGAGAAGACCGACCGAGTCGAAGAACTCAAAGCAGCCTGCGGCCTGTAAGCCAACGGCAAAAGCTGCAGCCACATATCGATGCACCAAAAGAAGTACCGGCTCCAACCGGTACTTCTTTTTTATTTAAAGATGGTGAAGATGAGCCGACCTGGGACATGGAATAGGTCATAGGCCGATAAATTTCGCAGCAGAGCGACTCCAACCATGTATCCTAAGTTCCGAGGGCTTTGGTATTTGGTCGATCGCGAGTTCCGCACGAGCCGGAGGCCACTTAATGTGGCCTCCGTGCGAGCCAGGACTGTAGAGCAGGCGACCAAATACCAAAGCCCTCGGAACGACGGGATAGAACAGGAGCGCATATGGCAGGCAAGCCGCAAACACTAGCTACGACCTCGGCATTCGAGATCTTGGGGCCCGTCATGGTCGGCCCCAGCTCATCGCACACCGCTGGCGCCCTGCGCTGCGCCCAAGTTGCCGCCAGCCTGCTGGAAGGCCGCATCACTAAGGTCACCTTTGGCCTGTGGAACTCCTTTGCCCACACCTACCGCGGCCACGGCACCGATCGTGCGCTCGTCGCGGGCATCCTGGGCCTCGACACCGACGACGAGAACATCAAGCAGGCCTTCGACCTCGCACGCGAGCAGGGCCTCGAATATCACTTTGACATCAAGGGCGACGACGCCTCCATCCACCCCAACACCGTCGACATTGACATGGTCGACGACACGGGCGCCACGGCACAGGTCCGCGGTGAGAGCCTGGGCGGCGGCAAGATGCGCATCAGCCGCATTAACGGCGTCGGCGTCGACATCTCGGGCATGTATTCCACGCTGTTTGTGGCACACCAGGACGTCCCCGGCGTGCTCGCCGCGCTCACGAACCTGCTCGCCTACGCACACGTGAACATCGCCTTCTGCCGCACCTACCGCACCGAAGTGGGCGGCCAGGCCTACTCCGTCTTTGAGACCGACGGAGCGCCCGACGACACCGTTATCCCCATGCTACGCAAACTCGACAATGTCGATTACGCGACCTTTATCGAGCTCCCCGGTTCCGCCTCGTCGCTCTCCCCCGGTGTCTCGGCAAAGGAGATCTTCGACGACGGCGAGCAGCTGCTCGATGCATGCGCCGAGCTCGGCCTGAATATCGGCGCCGTTATGGCCGTGCGCGAGGCGCGTCTGACCGGCGAGACCCACGCCGTCGCCGCCATGCGCCGCGTGCTCGACGTCATGCGCGAGGAGACCACGACCCCTATCGTCAATCCGCAGCGATCGCTCGGCGGGCTTATCGGCGGCGAGGCTAAACTCGTCGATGCCACCGGCCGCAACGATTTGAGCACGAGCCTGATGGGCACCGTTCAAACCGACGCCGTGGCCCGCGCCATGGCCGTGCTCGAACGCTCGGCCACGATGGGCGTAATCGTCGCAGCTCCGACGGCAGGATCCGCGGGTGTCGTCCCCGGCTGTGTGCTGGCACTCGCCGACCACCTGCAGCTCGACGACGAGCAGATGATGGACGCGCTCTACTGCGCCGCCGCCATCGGCCTCAACCTCACCACGAGCGCCTGCGTCGCCGGCGCCGAGGGCGGCTGCCAGGCGGAGGTGGGAAGCGCCGCCGCCATGGCTGCCGCCGCGCTGGTGCAGATGCTCGGAGGCACGCCCGAGCAGGCGCTCGACGCCAGTTCCATCGCGCTGAGTAACCTATTGGGACTCGTATGCGATCCCGTAGGAGGCCTCGTGGAGGTGCCCTGCCAAAACCGCAATGCCATCGGCGTGGCAGCGGCCTTCAGCTCGGCACAACTCGCCCTCGCCGGTATCAAGAGCCTGGTGCCGTTTGACCAGATGGCGCACGTCATGCTCTCCGTGGGCCACGCGTTGCCGGCCACGCTGCGCGAGACGGCAAAGGGTGGCATCGCGCAGGCTCCGGCCGCACTTTCGGCCTGTGCAAAATGCGGTGTGTGCGGATAGCGACAAAGAACGACTCGAAGGTGGGACAAATGTCCCACCTCTTTTGAATGCCACCGTTTCCATACCACAAACAACTGGGTAATCGCTATAATGCAAGCCCAGTAAAAACACGATGAGCCGCAAGGCGAAATCCGAAGGATATGCATACGATGTCGCAAAACGATCGAACTCAACTGATTCCCGATCCGCAGCAGCCGAGCAGGCACACCGGCGGCGTTCAGTCGCCGCGTCCTATCGCGCCGAGCCGCGGTCAGCAGCGAGGTGCGGCAAACGTTTCCCAACGTCCGGACAAGCAGCATCAGCAGCGCCAGGCAAATGGCAATGCGCCCAAGCAGCCCCCCACGCACGCTCGAGGCGATCGCGGCCCCGCACGCAAACCCGCCGAGAACAATAAGTCGGGCAAAAAGACGACGCTCTTTGTCGTTCTGGGTCTTATCGTCATTGTCTATATCGTAGGCGTTGTAGCGTTTTCGCAGGTAGCCTACCCCAACACCACTATCGCCGGCGTCGATGTCTCGTTCTCCAACGCTTCGTCTGCCGCCACCAAGGTCAACTCGGCTTGGAAGCACTATAAGCTCACCGTGACAGGCGATGACTTTAGCTGGACCTATCAGCCCGAGTCCGATGAGCCCATTGTCGATGGCGAAGCTGCCGCAAAAGAGATTATCAGCCGCAATGAAGCCATTGTATGGCCGGTTCGCCTTGTAGAATCCTTAAGCGGCAAGACCAAAACAACCGCTAGCTCCAACGAAGTCGATCTTGATCAAGACGTCGACCTGTCCATGCTCTCCGACACCTTTGACCAAAAGCAGTTTGAGAAGGATCTGGGCGCCGCCATCGACGAGTTTAACGAGGGGCGTTCGGGCGCGTTCGAGGCCAATAGCTCCTATGACGAGCAGGCCGGCAAGTTTACCGTCGAGAAGGCGCGCTCCAACGAAAAACTCAACCGCGAGCATGTCATTAAGTATGCCGAGCTCGAGCTTGCCTCGCTGGCCGAGACCGTAGATCTTTCCAAGCTCGGCAACGATGCCTATGAGCCGCTCAATGGAACGCTGACCGATGATCAGATTCAGGCCGCATGCGATGCCGCCAACAACTTCTTGGGCGTCAACGTGACCCTCAAGCTCAACGGCGAGGATGCCGGCAAGGTTGATGGCAGCCCCGTGTTGCAGTGGATCAGCTTTGCCGATCCGGCCAACCCCACGCTCGATACGTCGCAGATCAGCAGCTGGGCAGCCGAGCTCGCCAACGGCTTTAATACCGTGGGCTCCACTCGCTGGTGGACGCGCGCCGATGGCAAGCAGTGCGCCGTCGAAGGCGGCGACTTTGGTTGGTCCATCGACAGTACCTCGCTCGCCAAGCAGGTCGAAGACGCCATTAACAACAAGCAGACCGGCGAAATCGATATCAAGTACTCCCAGAAGGCCGACACCTTTACCGCAAAGGGAGAGCCTGACTGGAAGGCATACGTCGATGTCGATCTGTCCGAGCAGCACGCGCGCTACTACGACGAGAGCGGCAATATTGTGTGGGAGGCCAACTTTATTTCCGGCAAACCGGGCGAAGACGCCACCCCCGAGGGCGTATGGCAGATCAACAGCAACGATGGCGCCAGCAAACTCATCGGTGCCAAGGACCCCGAGACCGGCAAGCCCAAATACGAGAGCCCGGTTAGCTACTGGATGCCGTTTGAGGGCAACATGGTCGGTTTCCACGATGCAACGTGGCAAAACGACAAGAGTTTCGACGATCCCAACTCCTACAAGTGGTACGGCAGCCACGGATGCATCAACCTTCGCCTGGCCGACGCCAAGGCGCTGCACGATTGCATCAAAGTCGGCCTGTGCGTGGTTGTCCACTCGTAGTGCAACGCGCGCATTCCTACAACGTGGAACCGCTGCGACCAATCTAACAGTTCCGAAAGAAACCGTCCTATGCGCCCGCCCCAACCGGTGGGCGCATATAATTATCGAGGTTCTTACTATAAAGGAGACGCTAGGCCGAATGTCCCCAACATCACCCCGGGCCCGGATGATACCGAGCACACGCCCGAAGGTGCCACCGAAACGCTTCCTCTGATCACAGACGTACATGCCGACAAGGAGAGCGGACGCATGAACGATACGGCCGAGATTTCCGATGAAGAGGCATATGCCAAGCTCAAGGCAAAACGTGCCGAACGTCGACGCAAAAAGCTGATTCGACGCGGCATTGCCGCCGGCATCGTGGGTGTCATCGCGCTCATTGCTATTGTTGCAACCCTGGTTATCAATGCGCAGCCACAGGGCGATAGCGGGCCTGCGACCGACATGGTGACCGAGGGCACGTTTAGCACAACGGTCGAGGCAAAAGGCCAGCTCAAACCCATTTCGTCCTCAGTGGTCTCCCCTTCTGTCGACGGCACGGTCGATTCGATCAACGTGCAGGCAGGCCAATCCGTCAACGAGGGCGACGTGCTTATGACCATTAAAAACGACGAGCTCGATCGCAACGTTGCCGAGGCGCAGCGTGCAGTTGCAGCCGCTCAAGAAGACCTCGCCAACGCGAAGAAAGCCGCAGCTGCCGCGCAGGCCAACCCAACGACGGACGTCGACGGAGGTTCCGCAGCGGCTGGCATCTCCGCCGCATCAGCGGACACGAACGCCGTATCGGCCGCGCAGCGCAGCCTCACATCGGCCCAGGCAAACCTCGATCAGGCGAACGCCAAGGCCGCCAGCCGTACGGTCACGGCCCCGAGCTCGGGCAGCATCGTGGAGCTCAACGCCAAGGTGGGCGCCACGGTAACAGGCGGCATGATCATGGGCGAAAGCGATACGAGCGGCGGCAAGCAGTGCATGCAGATCGCCGACCTGTCCAAGATGAAGGTGACGGTTCAGGTGGGCGAAAAGGATATCGCCAAAATTGCCGTGGGCCAAAGCGCCAACGTGACCTATCCCGCGTTTCCCGACATCGTGAGCCAGGGCACCGTCACGGCTATCGCCTCGGTGGCAAACTCCGACTCCTCCTCCGGGAGCGGCGGCAGTGTGACCTTTAACGTCGACATCCTCATCGAAGCACCTGACAGTCGCCTTAAGCCGGGTATGACTGCCGAGGTCTCGGTAGTGACCGAGAAGCTCGACGACGTGGTTATGGTGCCGACCATGGCGCTGATGACCGAAGACGGCGAGCACTATTACGTCAATCTGGCCACCGATTCGGAAGGCAAGAAGACGCGCCGCGTGAAGGTGACCGTCGTGACGCAAAACGACAACGAGGCTGTAGTCGGTAAGACGCAGGTCAAGCGCGACGACCAGGGCAACGAGATCAATCCAGACGTCCCGGTTACCAAGCTACGCGACGGCGACACCATCGTGACGGATACCGGCACAGGCATGACGGCAGACGGCGGCGACAACATGCCTGCCGACGAGGGCAAGTAATGCGTCCCGTCATCGACATCCGCAACGTGCACCGCATCTTTGAGAGCGAGGCCGGTTGCGCCCACATCCTGCATAACGTAAGCCTGGCAGTAGATCCCGGTGAGTTCGTTGCCATCACCGGCCCCTCGGGCTCGGGCAAGTCGACGCTCATGAACATCCTGGGCTGCCTGGACAAACCGACGGCGGGCGAATACTTCCTGCAAGGGCTCAACGTCGCCGAGCTCGACGATGACGAGCTCACCGAGGTGCGAGCGCTGAGCATCGGCTTTGTCTTTCAGAGCTTTAATCTGCTGCCGCGCCTGACGGTGATCGAAAACGTCATGCTGCCGCTGTCCTACACCAATGTGCCGCGCAGCCAGCGTGAGATGCGCGCCGTGCACGCGCTGCAAGCCGTCACGCTTCCGGTCGACCATTGGGACCATCGTATATCGGAGCTGTCGGGCGGACAGATGCAGCGCGTCGCCATCGCGCGCGCCCTTGTCAACGATCCACCCATCATTTTGGCCGACGAGCCGACGGGCAACCTGGACTCCGCCACGGGAGCGCTCGTCATGGAAACCTTCCACAAGCTCCAGGAGCGCGGCAAAACCATCGTGCTTATCACACACGACCCCGGCATCGCCGCCGAGGCCGACCGTGCCGTGACCATCCGCGACGGTCGCATTCACGACGGCGCGTATATTCCGCATGCACCGCGGACCCTACGCAGCGCCGTAGATAGCCTGCCCATGATTTCCGCCTCCGCCAACCCGCCGAAAGGAGTGATGGCATGAGCGCCCGCGATCTTATCCAGGAAGCCCTTCACTCGCTCGAGGCCAACAAGGGGCGCAGCCTGCTCACCATCCTGGGCATTGTCATCGGCATCGCCTCGGTCATTGCCATGACTTCGCTCATCGGCGGCATCCAAAACAGCTTGGTCAACAGCCTGGGCCTCAACGCAGCTCGCATGGTTCAGATCTATTCGTCGCAAGAACTCACCGAGTCGGACATCGAGAAGCTTCAAAAACTGGTGCCGCAGATAGAGCAGATCGGCATCGTCGATAGCGCCTATTCCGAGTACAAGGTCGGGGATAAAAGCTATACCGTCATGGCACACGGCGTCGATAGCGACATGCTCGATGCCGTGGGCGCCAGCAAGCTCGTTGCGGGACGTGTCTATTCACAGGCAGAGTCTCAATCAGGCTCGCGCGTGGCGCTCATCAGCCGCGGCGGCGCCGATCAGCTTTACGGCAACGAACAGGATGCGCTGGGGAAAACCATCAAGGTGTCCAACGGCGAGGTGCAGATTGTAGGCGTGATTGATGGCGGCAGCGACTCCATGGGCTCGCTCACGCTGTATATGCCACGCGAAACCATCGCAGGGCTGTTTGGCGACGAGAATCCTTCATTTCCAAGCGTGACGGCACTTGCCGCCGAGGGCACGGACATGGATGAGCTTTGTAAGACCATCGAGTCCAAGGTGCGCGCGATGAAGGGTATCGCGGAGGATGATGAGTACGACAGCGTATCGGCGACATCCATGAAAAGCGCCATCGATGCACTCAACTCCTTTATGGGCGCGTTCTCGCTCATCATGGGTGCTGTTGCCAGCATCTCGCTGCTTGTCGGCGGTATCGGCATTATGAATATGATGCTCACCAACGTGACTGAGCGCATTCGAGAGATCGGCATCCGCCGCGCTCTGGGCGCCAGTCGTCGCGATATCACCGCGCAGTTTTTGGCCGAATCTTCGGCGCTGTGCGTCACCGGTGGCCTACTGGGTGTCCTGATAGGCTATCTGCTGGCCTGGGGCCTCGCGATGTTTGCCTCCGGATCCGGGATTCTTGGCGAGCTCGGAGCCAGCGGGCAAATCACACCGAGTTTTTCAATCGCCACGGTGCTGCTGGCCTTCGCCGTCTCCGTCGGCATCGGCGTAATCTTTGGCTTCTACCCCGCTCGCCGCGCGGCAAAGCTCAACCCGGTGGAGTGCCTACGCTACCAGTAAGCCACCACCGACAAGTTGCGGCGAATTAGGGACTGAATATGCTATCTAGCAGCAAAAAACAGACACTATTTCACCGCAACTTATTGAAGGGCCGCTTGCGCCAGTTCCGGGCGTCGTCCTCTAGCTATTGGCGGATAACGGGCTTGTACGGGTCGAGCTTGCTCGAGGCGATCCTCCTCGCGGGCGCGAGGGCGCGCTAGGCGCGGCGAGCGCCTAGCGCGCGAACTCCCGTAAGAGCGCGTCTTCCACTTCCCGAAGCGAAAGGGCCCCGCTTCCCTCGGCGGGACGGGTGACCACGATGCAGCGCGCTCCCACGTCGCGCGCGGCGGCGAGCTTCTCGGCCGTGCCGCCTACGGTTCCCGAGTCCTTGGTCACAAGCCACTGGGCGCCCACCTGCCGAAGCATCGCCTCGTTGAGCTCGCGGGTGAAGGGCCCCTGCATGCCGATGACGTGCGACGGCGAAAACCCCGCGTCGATGCACTTCGTTATAGCACCGGGCAGCGGGAGCACACGCACGAAGAAGCGCTCCGCGAAATCGGCGACGCGCGTGTAGGGAGCAAGCTCCTTGCTCCCCGTCGTGAGAAGCGCGCGACCCGGGTTCTCGGAGAGAAAGCGCGCCGCGCAGGCGATCGACGCGACCGACACGACGCCTTTGGGCAGCGCCTCGGCCGGGCGCGCAAGGCGCAGGCATCGTGCACCCACGGCGAGCGAAGCGGCCCGGATGTTGCCGCTTGCGAGCGTAGCGAAGGGGTGCGTGGCGTCGACGACGATGCGCGCGCCGGAAAGCTCGCGCTCCATGTCGGCCTCGTCGAGCCTGCTCGCATGCACCTCGATGCCCGGAAGCTCGCCCAAAAGCTCACCTCCGTACTCGGTTGCCGCGTAGGCACGGGCGGGGATGCCCGCCCCGCTCGCCCATTCGCACAGAAGGCGGCCCTCGGTGGTGCCGGCGAAGATGCGCAGCGCCGGCGCGGATGCGGGAGCCGTCACTTCGGGCCGCCTGTGCGCGTGATCTGGTAGAGTAGCGCGTTCATAATGGCGGCCGCCACGGTCGAGCCGCCCTTGCGACCCCTCGCGACGATGGCCGGCACGCGTCGCGCGAGTAGTTCCTCTTTCGCCTCGACCACGTTCACAAACCCGACCGGCACCCCAACGACGAGAGCGGGCGCGATCTTCCCCGCGTCCATGAGCTCGGCGAGGCGCAGAAGTGCTGTGGGAGCGTTGCCAACGGCCACGATGAGCGGACCCTCGATGCCGCAAGCTTTGTCCATGCTCGCAACGGCGCGAGTCGTGCCCGCGGCGCGCGCAACCGCGGCGACATCAGGGTCGGCCATGAAGCACACGGCCTTGCAGCCGAGCTTCGCGAGCGCGGGCTTGCTTATGCCTGCGAGCGCCATGTTCGTGTCGGTGAGCACCGTGGCTCCTGCGCGCAGTGCGTCGAGCGCACAGTGCGCGGCGTCATGGGTGAACACGAGGGAATCGGCGTACGAGAAGTCGGCAGTGGTGTGGATGACGCGCTTCACGACGGGCTCTTCGAGCGGCGGGAACGTGCGGCCGCCGAGCTCTTCGGTGATGATCTCGAAGCTGCGCCGCTCGATGTCGCCGGGCGCCATCTCCTTGGAATCCATCTAGTACTCCACTCCTTCCCTTGCACATATCCCCTGCTCGTAGGGATGTTTCTCGCACCGCATCTCGGTTATGTAGTCGGCCTTCTCCACGATCTTGCGGGAAGGCGCGCGCCCGGTGAGCGCTACTTCGACGCCGCGCGCGGACATATCGAGCGCGCGGTCCACGAGCGCCTCGTCGACAAGCCCCTTCGAAAGCGCGTCGAGCGCCTCGTCGAGCACGAGCAGTCCCTCTTGCGCGCCCTCGAGCTCGACGAGCGCGGAAGCGAGGTTCCCATCGTGCAGCTCGCACGTCGCGGCAAGTTCTTCCGACGTCATCGACCAGGTAAACTTGTCCGACGCCTTCCCCGCGAACACGGGCACGCCGAAATGCTCGGCGAGCAGGCGCACCTCCCCGCTTTTGCCGTCTTTCAGGAACTGCACGACGACGACGCGGCGGCCTGCAGCGAGCATGCGAAGGGCGAGGCCCATCGCCGCCGTGGTCTTGCCTTTGCCGTCGCCATGATACACGTGGATCATACGCCCTCCTCGATAATGCGGTAGACATACTCCATGTCGAGCGCCCCGCGCACGACGTCGGCCAGGCGGTCAAACTCGCGCGCACGGTGATCGGCCGCGGACGCCGCGCCCGCAGCACCCACGACGCTCTCGGGCAGGCCGCGCATGCGCGCGAGCGAGCGCGCGAGGGCGAGCGCCACCCCCGGTTCGTCGAACAGGCCGTGGAGATAGGTTCCGAACACGTTTCCGCAGGCCGCGCCTTCTGGTTTGCCGCCAATTGTGCCCGCAGGAGCGCAGGAGACGGTCGTTTCGCCGTCGTGAATCTCGTACCCGCGCGCCGTCATGCCGTTCCACACCGAGAACGCGCCTTGGGCGCCCGTGATGCGCAGCTCCGACTGGGCGAGGCGCTTTTCCTCCTTGAACACCGTACTTGCAGGGATGAGCCCGAGCCCGCGCGCGGTGCCGGCGCCTTCCCTGCCGTGCGGGTCGGAAAGCTCGTCTCCCAAAAGCTGGTAGCCTCCGCATATGCCGAGCACCGGTGTGCCCGCGCCCGAAAGCGCGCGTACACAGGCCCCGATGCCGCTAGCCGCAAGCCAGCGCGCGTCGTCGAGCGTAGTCTTCGAGCCGGGAAGCACCACCAGGTCGGGTCGGCCCAGATCGGTCGTCGAGGAAACGTAGCGCACGCCCACGCCGGGCACGCGCGAAAGCGGGTCGAAGTCGGTGAAGTTCGACAGATGCGGAAGACGCACGACGGCGACGTCGATGACGCCGCGCGCCTCGCGGGCAGATAGGCGCGGCGCGAGCGAGTCCTCGTCGTCCAGGTCGAGCGTAAGATACGGCACGACCCCCACGACGGGAACCCCGCACATCTTCTCGAGCGGGGCCAAACCCGGGCGCAGGATTTCCACATCGCCGCGGAACTTGTTCACCACAAGCCCCCGCAAAAGCGCGCGGTCCTCGGGCGCAAGGAGCGCGACCGTGCCGTAGAGCTGGGCAAACACCCCGCCTGGGTCGATGTCGCCCGCGAGCAGCACGGGGGAGGACACGGCGCGCGCGAGCCCCATGTTGACGATGTCGTTTTCGGCAAGGTTGATTTCGGCGGGGCTGCCGGCGCCCTCGATGACGATGACGTCGTTTTCCTCCGCGAGCGAATCGAACGCCTCCAAAATCTGCGGCATGAGCGCCTTCTTTCGCGCGAAGTAGTCCCTCGCAGCGAAGGCTCCCTGCGCCTTACCGGCCACGATGAGCTGGCTTCGGTGGCCGCTTTCAGGCTTGAGCAGGATGGGGTTCATGCGCACGTCGGGCGCGATGCCGCACGCCTCGGCCTGCATGATCTGGGCGCGCCCCATCTCGAGCCCGTCGGCCGTGACACCGCTGTTGAGTGCCATGTTCTGGCTCTTGAAGGGAGTCACGCGAAGGCCGTCCTGCGAAAGCACGCGGCACAGCCCCGCCGCAAGCAGGCTCTTCCCCGCGTTCGACATGGTGCCCTGGATCATGATGGGCTTGGCCCTACCCACGGGTATCGACCTCCTTCGCCAAGCCTCGGCCATCCGCGCCCGCCATAGCGCCGCCCCGTTCGTCGGGTTCGCCTTCGCCCGGTGCACCTTCCGCCCGAAGCGCGCGGCCGAACGCCATCGCAAGCCGGGCGTTCTCCTTGCGCGTGCGCACCGCGACGCGGCACCAGAAACGGGACAGTACCGAAAACGAGTCGCACGTGCGGACCAAAACCCCCTGATTATACAGGCGCTCGGGGATGTCTTTCGCCGGCGTGCGGACTAAAAGGAAGTTCGCATCCGACGGCACGACGGAAAGCCCGAGCGAGGAGAGCTCGTGGGAAAGCCACGCTCGCTCGCCCGCCAATACATCGCGCGTGCGCGAGACGTATTCAATGTCTTCCAGGGCGGCGATACCCGCGGCCTCGGCGACCGAAGAGACGGGCCACGCCTGCCCCGCCCGGCGAATCCCCTCGATGAGTTGGGCGTTTCCGCTGATCAGATATCCCAACCGCAACCCCGCCATTCCGTAGAGCTTGGTGAACGCGGAGAGCACGGCCACATGGCGCGAACACGCGGCGCGTGCGGCCACGCTCCTTTCGCGGGCGTCGGGCGCAAATCCGAGGAAGCACTCGTCCACGACGAGCAGCGCGCCCACCTGCTCGCAGCGGCAAGCCGCGGCCTCGATCACGCTGGGGTCGACGAGGCGCCCCGTCGGGTTGTTCGGATTGCAGAGGTACGCCACGTCTCCCGGCCCCTCGATCGCGCGGGCGAAGGAGGCGGGCACGTCGAAGTCGTCCGCTTCGGAGAGCGGGAACTCCTGCACGCATGCGCCGTAGTACGATGCCGCCTCCGCATATTCAGAGAACGTCGGCGCGCACACGACGATGCGTTTCGGGCGCACCGCCGCGGCGAGCCGCCAGATGATGTCGGACGCGCCCGCGCCGCAGACAATAGTATCTTCGGGAATGCCCTGGTCGCGCGCTAGCGCGCGAACGAGGGCGAGGCTTTCCCTATCGGGGTAGGCGTCGATTCGAGAAAGCGCCTTGCAAGCTGCGGCGACGGCGCGCGGCGAGGGGCCTGCCGGATTCACGTTCACCGAGAAGTCAATGAGGTCGGAGGCACCCCCTTCGCAAGCGATGCCGAGCGATTGCGCGCTGCCCCCATGCGTGCGGGCGCGCAGGATTCCCCCGGCAGCCCGGGGCGCGGCGTGGTCTTTCCTCATGCCATCGCCCCCACGGCGAGCACGACCGCCGCGCGCGCGGCGCCGAAGACGACGAGCGCGCATGCGGACGCGGCGAGCATGAGCCTTGTCGCCCGGGCGATGTCGCCCCACTCGATTTCGCGGGACGCGTCGCCTATCGTCGGTTTCTCAACGAGCTTGCCGAAATACACCGCGGGTCCTGCCAGGCGCAGTCCGAGCGCACCCGCGCACGCCGACTCGGTCTGCGCCGCGTTCGGGCTCGCATGGCGACGCCTGTCGCGGCGCCAGATGCGCGCCGCCCCGCGCGCGTCGAGCCCGACGATCGGGCACACGGCGATCATGAACAGGGCCGATAACCGCGAGGGAATCCAGTTCACCGCATCGTCGAGGCGCGCCGAGGCGCAGCCGAAGTCGATGTAGCGCTCGTTTTTGTAGCCCACCATGCTGTCGAGCGTGTTCACCGCCTTGTACGCCATGCCCAAAGGCGCACCCCCGATCATAAGGTAGAAAAGCGGCGCGATGACACCGTCGCTCGCGTTCTCCGCCACCGTTTCCACGGCGGCGCGCGCGACGCCCTGCTCGTCGAGAACAGACGTGTCACGTCCCACGATGAGCCCGACGGCTTCGCGCGCCGCGACAAGTCCGCCCTTCGAGAACGCGCGGGCAACGGCCAGGCTCTGGCGGCGCAGCTCGCATGCCGCGAGAATCTGATAGCTCGCCCATGCCTCGGCCACGAAGCGCAGGCCGGAGTGAACCATGCCGCAAAGATGCAGGATTCCCCAGGTCAAAAGCCCACACGCAAGCGGAAGCGCCACGGCGAGCACAAGCCCTGCGGCGCGCGTGCCCGCGGACGTTTGCGGGAATGCGCCCCGCAGGCGGCCTTCGGCCCACGTGATCGCGCGCCCCATGGCGACGACGGGATGGGGAAGCCAGCGCGGGTCGCCGAAGGCAAGGTCGGCCGCGAACCCGGCGGCGACGGCAAGAATCGTCATCACCGGGCATCGCCCCCCCAAGCGGGGCGAACGTCGCGAAGGCAGCGCCCATCCCAAGTGGCGGCCCATGCGCCGCCCGGCTCGGTATGCACGTCGAAGTATCCCATTTTCGGGACAGCTAGCTCGGAGAGCAGCGCTTTCACGGTACCCGCGTGAACGACGAAGACGGCGCGCCCACTCCCCTGGGCGCGCTCCGATTCGCACGCCTCCCGAAACGCCGCGATGACGCGGCGGGTGAAATCGCTCTTGCCCTCGCCATGCGGGCAGCGCGTCTCGCACCAGGAGTCTACCCAGGCGCGATAGCGCGCATCCTCTTTAAGCTCGGCGGCGCTTCGCCCCTCGAAGTCGCCGAAATCCATCTCGCGCAGACCGGGGCACGCCATAAGCTCCGCGTTCGGGAAGAGGATGCGCGCCGTCTGGTCGGTGCGGGCCATGCCGCTCGTGATAACACGGAACACGTCACGATCGCACGCGAGGTCGCGCAAAGCGCGCTCGCCCGCACTCGACAGGGGCTCGTCGGTGCCCGCCCCGCTGTAGCGATGGTCTTCCGTGCCCGCCGTGGCACCATGGCGCACGAAGACGACTTCCAAAAGCGCACCCGCGCCCTGCGTCCCTCGAGGTGCATCGGCAAGGTTTCCTTTGATGACCTGGGGAATCCCGCACGTCATGCGCACGACGACGTCGGCGCGCGCAGCGAGCGCGCATCCCAGGCGCCCCGCGCGCTCGCGCCATTGGGCGTCTTCCGCACTCATGGGGACGACCCCCGAGCCGACCAAGGGCAGAATCACTGCGTCGAAGCCGATCAGCCGCTCGAGCGCCCGGTCAGCGTCGAGCGCGCGTACGAGTTCCTCAGCACGGTATGCGACGCGGCCGGCAAAAGCCGCGGGCACGCCGCCCTCCGCAAGCTGCGCCGCGTCGACGAAATCGTCCGCCGCGAACCCGAGTTTTTCGCGTACGAAGGTCCTCTTCCCCGAATGCGCGCCACCTACCACGAGCATCATAGGAGCATGCCCCCCACCACCAGCATGGCAAGCATCGCGAGCTCGGCCCATTGCAGAAACCATCCGGCCAAATCCCCCGTCACCCCGCCGAAGCGGGACAGGGCAACATGGCGGTACCACGCGAGCACCAAAAGCCCCGCCACCGCCATAAAGGCGCCGACGGCCTGAGCGCACGCGACCATCCCTGCAGCCGAAGCCGCAGCGAAAGCGCAAAGCGGCACGACGATCGCCGCGCGCTTCTTCGCAGGCGAGAGCCCCGCGGCCATGCCGTCCGCCCGCGCGGCAGGCCAGCATTCAACGGCGAGTCCCGAAAGCGCGCGGGAGAACACGAGCGAGCACAGAAGCGCGAGGAACGCCCCCGCCGTAAGCGGCAGCGCGGTGAACAGGGAAAACTGCAGAATAAGGTACACAACAACACCGATGACCCCGAAGGCGCCCGCCCGCGGATCGTGCATGATCTCGAGCTTTCGCTCGCGCGGGGCCCAACTTGCAAGCGCATCGGAGGTGTCGCAGAGCCCGTCTAGGTGGATGCCTCCCGTCACCGCCACAGGCAGCGCCGCGAGCACGGCCGCGACGATGGTCGCGGGCACGCCGAGCAGGTTCGCCACGTGCCCCCACGCCGTCATGAGGAAGCCTTCCGCAAGGCCCACCAGGGGAAACGCGGCAAGTGCATGGGTTGACCCGAAATCGGTCCAGGCCGATTTCGGGACGGGGATGCGCGAGAACGTTCCGAACGCCGCGCCGATTGCCTCTGCTATCTTCACCTTGTAGGTCCTTCGCCTTTCATCCACACGGGAATCCCGCATACCACTTCGACTGCATGGTCGGCCAGCGCCGCCACGCCCGCGTTCACGCGCGCGAGCGCGCGCCTCCATGCCTCGGTCCCCTCATCGTAGCGCATCCCATCGGCGAACACGTCGACGGTGACCACCACCGTATACGCAGCGGCCTGAGCGAGCCGTTCGATGCCTCTGAGTACCTCGCGCGCCGCAGCGTCGGGGTCACGCGGGGACAAGCCGCCTTCCGCGAAGAGCTCGTTCGCAACCAGGTTGCCCACGTCCTCCAAAAGAAGTGTGCAGCCGCGCGGAAGCCCGGGCGCTGCGGCGCCCACGTCACGCGAGCACTCGAGGGTGGAAAACCCTTTGCCTTCGCGCAGCGCCCGATGGCGCGCGATGCGGCGGGCGCCATCTTCCCCGAAGGGCTCCATCGTTGCCAGGTACACGCGAGGGCCGTCGTGCCCGAGGCACAGGGACTCGGCGTAGGCGCTCTTGCCGCTCGCGGCGGCGCCGATGACGAGCGTCACCGTCATTTCCCGGCCTCGAAATGCTCGTAAGCAGCCATGCCAGTCGCCGTGAACGTCTTCCCATCCCGGTACACGCGCAGCGCCGAATCCAGAAGGGGGAGATACGCCATGGCGCCCGCGCCCTCGCCCAAGTGCATGCCTGCGTCGAGGGGCGCCTTTATGCCGAGCTCGCGAAGGAGCTCCCGGCTTGCGGGTTCGCTTGATGCGTGGGTGCCCACGAGGTAGCCCAAGGCGTTGGGGCACAGGCGCGCCGCGCACAGGGCCGCCGTGCAGGATATGACCCCGTCGAGGAGCGCCGGCGCCTTCGAGACCGCGGCCCCCAGGTAGAAGCCGCACATCGCAGCGATGTCGAAGCCGCCCACCTTCGAGAGCACGTCGATCGGGTCGGCGGGATCGGGCGAGTTCGCGTCGATAGCGCGCTCGACCACGTCGCGCTTGCGCGCGAACGAGGCGTCCGAGAGCCCCGCGCCGCGCCCGACAAGGCTCCGCGCGTCCGCCCGGATGAGCACTGCGGCCACCGCCGCCGAGGTGGTCGTGTTGCCGATGCCCATCTCGCCCGCGGCGAGAAGGCGCACGCCGGCGCGGGCAAGCCCGCACGCGACGGCGATTCCGACCTCGATCGCGCGCACGGCCCCATCGCGAGACATAGCGGAGCCGTGAGCGATGTTGCCGCTCCCCCGCCGCACGTTCGCGCGCACCATGCGCGCGTCTTCTATGCCCCGGGCCATACCCACGTCGACGGGCACGACCTCGGCACCCGCGAACGCCGCCATGCGGCAGGCGCTCGCGGCCCCCTCGCACATGTTGCGCGCGACGGCTCGCGTCACATCTTGCCCGCTTTGCGACACGCCTTCGGCAACGACCCCGTTGTCGGAGAAGAATACCGCGAGCGCACGGGGAAACTCGGCCACCTCGGCGCTCCCCTGAGCTGCGGCGATACACGCGACGGCGTCTTCAAAGTCGCCCAATCCCCCCAAGGGGTGCGCGATGGAGTCCCACGCGGCGTACGCGGCGGCACGGGCGCACTCGTCTGCGGGCGCGATCCGGGAAAGCGCGGCTTCGAGCACGGCGCCCGGCGCCGACGAGAACGCGCGCTCGACTTCCTCGCGGATGCAGGCAAGCGCGGTTTCGGTTGCTTCAGCCATGCCGCCTCCTCTCTGCGAACGACGCTGCGGCAGACGCGAACGCGCGCGCAACGTCGGGGTTCGCAGGATAGTACACATGCGGGAAGCCCGCCACCAGGGACGGGGTGGTCGTCATGCACGGCCAGCCCTTGTCGCGCCGGGGCTTCTGCGCCCAAAAGTCGCCGCCCGGGCAGGTGGACTGCCAGTAGTGGAACTCGTGCGCGCGGATGCGTGTGCCGCGCGGCCCGTAGAGCCCGTCGCGTTGGGAAGTGAGCTCCACGTACCCGAAATGGGACAGCCTTCCCCCGTTCTCGCTTGCGCCCTCAAGGGCGCCCGCAACAGGCCAGCGCCACCCCTCGCTAACGGCGATTTCGCGCTGCAGGTACAGAAACCCACCGCATTCGGCGACCGTCGGCATGCCGGATTCCACCGCGCGCCGCACCGCCTCGCGCATCGACACGTTCTCGGAGAGCTGCCGCGCATGGAGCTCCGGGTAGCCGCCCCCCAGATAGAGGGCGCTTGTCCCCCGGGGCAACTCGCTATCACACAGGGGGCTGAAAAAGGCCAGCTCGCAACCCAGGTCCTCGAGCGCGCGCAGATTCTCCTCGTAATAGAACGAGAACGCCTCGTCACGCGCGACGGCGACGATGGGCCGCGCTCCCGCGATCGGCTCCAACCGGTAAGGTTCCTCGCGGATATCGGGTGCCGTCGCCGCTATTTCGAGCAAGCGGTCGACGTCGATGCTCTTTTCCACCAGCTCGGCCATCTTGTCGATGCGCGCGGAGAGCTGCTCGACCTCGTCGGCGGTCACAAGCCCCAGATGCCGGCTTTCGAGAGAGAACGCCTCGTCGGCGGGGATATTCCCCAAAACCGCGACGCCCGTGTGCTTCTCGATCGCAGGCGCCGCGTAGGCGCAGGCAGCGGCGCTCGTCTTGTTCAGCACGACGCCGCGCACGTTCGCACAAGGCAGGAACTCGGCGATGCCGCGGATTACAGCGGCGAGCGATAAAGACGCCCCGCGCCCGTTCACCACTAAAACGACCGGCGTTTCCGTGTCGCGCGCAACCTGGTAGCTGCTCGCGTCGGCCACGCCGGGCGCCATGCCGTCGTAGAAGCCCATAACCCCCTCGAGCACCGCGACATCCGCGCCCGCGGCGCCGCGTGCGAGCAGGGCGCGCAGTGTCGGGGCGTCGGTGAAGAAGCCGTCTAAATTGCCCGAGCGCGCACCCACGACGCGGCGATGAAAGAGCGGGTCAATGTAGTCGGGGCCGCATTTGAAGGCCGCGCATGCAATGCCGCGGCTCGCGAGCGCGCGCAGGAGCGCGCACGTTACGACCGTCTTGCCGCTCCCGCTCGAGGGCGCAGCGACCATGAAGCGCGGGATGGACGTGCTCACCGGGCGCCGCCTTCTCCACCTGCGGCGCTGCAGTTAGCAAGCGAGACCACCTCAACGGATGGGTTCCCCTCGACAGAGAGGTCCTCCCCGACAGGCGACTCAGCAAGCGCGCCGACTTCGGCAAGCTCCTCGGCATCCGCGCCCGCACCACGCGCGCTGACGAGGAACACGGGGTTTTGCGCCTTCATAAGATGGTGCGAGCCTACAGCCTCGGCACGGGCGACCGACACCTGGCACGCCTCGAACCCCTTAAAGCGCGAACCCGAGAGAAGCGCGCACGCCTCGGTGAGCGTCTCAACGGTGACGCATGGCACGCACAGGCGAACCTGCGAGTTCTTCTCGAGCGCCGCCTCCACGATGGAGGGAAGCTCGCCCGCGCTCCCGCCGACGAACACGGCGTCGGGGACGGGCAGTTTCGCGAGCGCTTCGGGGGCGACACCGGGGACCGCATGTACGTTGCCGCACCCGAATGCATCCGCGTTCTCTCGGATGAGCCGCACGCCGGCCGCGTTGCGCTCGACCGCCCATACCGACCCCGCTCGCGCGACGAGCGCCGCCTCGATCGAAACGCTCCCCGTACCGGCGCCGACATCCCACACGGTGTCGGTCGCGGTAAGGCGCAGCTTCGCGAGCGCGACGGCGCGCACCTCCTGCTTGGTCATGGGAACGTCGCCGCGGATGAAGAGCTCGTCGGGAATGCCCGAGGAAGCGTACGGCCAGCGGGAGCTCGCGGCGCGGAATGCGCCCGCAGAGTCCGCCGCGAAAGAAGCCGCCGCGGGCGCAGACGCGCCGGCCGGCGCCTCGGAGGCTGCGCTAGAGCCCGCAGGCGACCCGGCGCAGCCTGCGAACTCGATAAGCATCACGTTCAAGTCGTCGAACGTCTGACCTGCGATTTCACTTGCGGTCGCGCAGGTGATGCGCTCGTCGGGGTACGACAGGCGCTCGGCCACCGTCACGCGCGCGTCCCCGAAGCCCGCCTGCACAAGCTCGCCCGAAAGCCGCGAGGGGTCTTCCCCGCCCGACGTGGCGAGGAAGAGCTCACCTGCGCGCTCGGCCTCGGCCACGATGTCGCACGCCACGCCGTGAGCGCTCGCGAAGCGCCAATCCTGCCATGGACGCGCGAGGCGCGCGGCGAGATACGACGCTGAGCTTATGCCGGGAATGACGCGCACGTCCACCTGCGCGTCGCCGGAGAGCGCCTCCACCAGGCGGCGCGCGCCGCTGAACAGCCCCACATCACCCGTCATCACGACCACGGCGCGCTGCCACGACGCCGCATCGGTGAGAGCGGCGACGATGTCCGCCGTCTTCACGAGCTCGCATCTCACCACGTCGGGCGGCACGTCGATGCTGACAAGCGCGCGATGAGCGCCGATGACCACGTCGGCGATGTCGATCACGTCGAGCGCCGCGCGCGAGAGCAAGTCGGGGTTTCCGGGCCCCGCCCCGATGATCGTTACCTTTCGCATGGAATCTCCCGATACCCGCGCGGCGTGACCATACGGCCGCCTACGCGCTTCGTGTCCGCGTTGCCGACGAACACGGTGGTGAACATGTCGGCGTCGAACTCCCCCAGCTCGGAGAGCCTGCACATGCCCGACTGCTGCCCCTCGCGCCCGATGTTGCGTACCCAGCCGCAGAGCGTGTCGGGGGCCTTCCATTCGAGCATAATCTTCGCCGCGCGCGAGAGCCTGTCGGCGCGCTTTCTGCTGCGCGGGTTGTACAAACAGATGCAGAAGTCGGCGCTCGCCACGGCGGCGAGCCTGCGCTCGATGACCTCCCACGGCGTGAGCAGGTCGGAGAGCGACACGACCGCGAAGTCGTGGGCAAGCGGGGCGCCGAGCACCGCCGACCCGCTCTGAGCCGCGGTGGCCCCGGCGATAACTTCCACGTCTACATCGGGGTAGTCCTCAGCAAGCTCCAGCACGGGGCTCGCCATGCCGTACACGCCCGCGTCACCGCTGCACACAAGCGCCACGGCTTCTCCGCTCTGCGCGCGCGAAAGCGCCAGGCGGCACCGTTCGACCTCGTGCATCATCGGCGTCGCTAGATGCGCCGCGTCGGGCACGGCGGCGAGCGCGAGCTCCACGTATTTCGTGTACCCCACAACGATGTCGGCCGCCTCGAGCGCGCGCCGAGCCGCAATCGTCATGCCGTCGGGGCCGCCCGGGCCGATCCCCACCACGAAGAGCTTTCCCATCACAGCTCCTTAAACGAAAGTTCGATAGTTACCTTGGAAAACGCGACGGTCACGCCGCCGTGAGCGAGCTTCGGGAAGATTAGTTTGCCCCCGTCCGCGAGCGCCGCGCGCTCGCACACGTTGTCGACCCCCACCGTCGCGCGCACGAAATCAGATGGCGAAACGCTGCCTTCGACCTGCGACAACTCCTCTACGGAATACGTCGCAAGCGGAATCTTGCGCGCGCGGCAGAAGGCGAGCAGGCCCTCCTCGTGCGCCTTCACGTCGATCGTCGCCGCCTCGCGCACGGCCGAAGGCGAGATACCCGCCTGCCCGCACGCGAGAAGAAACGCCTCCCCGATCGCTTCGGCGCACGCACCGCGACGGCATCCTATGCCCGCAACGATGCAGGGCACGACAAGGCGAAGCGGCTCGGGCGCAGGCTCCTGCGCCCGCACGCCCGCCGGCTTCCCCGTCTCACCGGCGGGCACAACATCGCCCGTCGTCTCCGCTGCGCGAACGGACGCACCTGCATTCGCGCCAGCGAACGGCGACACGACGATATCGGCCCGAGCGCGGTCGGACGCAATGTCAACCCCCTCAGGCGGCTGTCCCGAAATCGGCATGTCGGAATAGAGCGCCACGCGCCCGCCCGAAAGCAGCCGCGCCGACACTCGCTTGATGGCCTCGGGATTCGAAACGGCGAGCCCCGCACAGCGCGCCCACGTATCCACCGCCCACACGCCGCGGACGTCGGTCGCCGTGGTGATGACGGGGATGGCCCCTGCCGCGCGTGCCACAGTTTGCGCAAGTTCGTTCGCACCGCCCAAATGCCCCGACAAAAGCGGGACGGCAAAGCGCCCCGCCTCGTCGATCGCCACAACCGCGGAATCGCTTGCCTTCGAGGCGACATGCGGCGCGATCGCCCGCACGGCGATGCCCGCCGCGCCCACGAACAGGAGCGCGTCCGACGCTTCCCACGCGAGCGCCGTCCATGCGCGCAGGTCGGCCTTCCCCTCGCCGAACCCGCGCGAAACGGAAACGTCCCAGCCAGGGTCATCTTCACCTGTCTGCGCGCAATCGGAAAGCACGCGTGCGGTGCGCTCCGCCAACGCATATCCCCTCTCAGTGAACGCTATGCAGGAAACCCTCATCTAGCGCACCACCATCGTCGAGAAGTAGCTGCCCCGATCGGGCACATCGTCGAGCGAGCAGTACACGCGCTCGCCCGGAAGCCCACAGTCCTCTACGAGCTTGGCACCGTCGAAGGCGCCCTCCTCGCGAAGGATGCGCTTCGTGTCCGCAAGCGAGCGGCGCGCCTTCATGACCACCTTCGCCCCCGGCCAGCCGATTGCGCGGCGCACGTCGTCGTAGCCGCCGGGCACGATGTGCAGAGGCGACGACATCTCGGGCGTGAGGTCGCGCTCGAGCGCCGCGGCGACCGCGCAGAAGCTCGGCACGCCGGGAATGGCGCGCGCCTCGAACCCGCGGGCGCGCACGTCGGGCGCGATGCGCTGGAAGGTGGCGTAGATGCTTGGGTCCCCCAGGTTCAGCAGCGCGACGTCGCGGACCGCATCCAGGTGCGCGACAAGCTCGCGAACAAGCGAGGCATGCTCGGCCGCGCGGCGCTCAACGTCGCGCGTCATCGAGAATCGCACGGGGATCACCGTCTTGCCTGTAAGGTCGACGGCGCCGCGCACGATGTCGAGCGCGACCATGGCTCCGTCCGCCGTCTGCGGTGCGGCGATGACCGGACACGATTCGATTGTGCGGACGGCCTTGATCGTGAGCAGCTCGGGGTCGCCAGGCCCCGTGCCCACCCCGTACAGCACGCCTTTACTCATACGTCGCCCCCAATTCCCCGATAACTGCATCGGCGCCCGACGTGCGGAAAAGCTCGCGGCGCTCGGCGTCGAACACGACCGCGGCGATGTCGCATCCGCCCGCCGCGCGGCGGCGCAACCTGTCCTCGATTGCCACAGCGAGCGAGGCGCACGCAGCGTCCCCCACACCGGCGGCCTCGATTACCTCGAGCGCCGCCGTGGTCGTGACCGACGACATGATATCGCGCACGGTCTTCGTGCCCGCGCCGGCCAAGGCCGCGTGAGCGGCCAGAATCTCCGCGCGGCAGTCGGCGGTACGCGAATGGGTGTCCATGATGCCGCCCGCGACCTTCACCAGCTTGCCGATGTGTCCCACAAGAAGGACATTGGTAAATCCCTCGCGAACGCAGCAATCAATCGCATCGCCCACGAAGTTGGAGATGAAGACCACCGGCGCACCGTTTAGGTGGAAATGCCCCGAGATGAACTGCGCGCCGTAGTTGCCGGGCGTGAGCACGACTCCGCGCCGCCCCATAGCCGCATGCTGCCGGATCTCGAGCTCGATGCTGTCGCGCAAGGCAGCAAGGCTGCGCGGCTCGACGATGCCCGTCGTGCCCAGGATGGAAATGCCGTCCTCTATCCCCAGGTGCGGGTTGAAGGTCTTTTCGGCAAGGGCAACACCCTCGGGTACCGAAATCGTCACAGCGATATTTCCAGAAAAGCCGTGCGCGGCGCACACCTCGCGCACCGCCGAAGTGATCATCGCGCGCGGCGTCGCGTTGATGGCGGCCGCCCCCACCGGCTGCTCGAGCCCGGGCAACGTCACGCGCCCCACGCCCACGCCGCCATCGACGGAAACTTCCGATTCGCGCGCGGGCACGCCCTTGCTGCCCGCAGCGCCCGTGCCCGACCCCGCATGTTCCACGCGCGCGTACACGAGCACGCCGTCGGTCACATCGGCATCGTCGCCTGCGTCCTTTCGCACGGCGCACTGGGCGCACCCCTCGCCGATACATACGTCGACCACGTTCGCCTCGACGGGCAGCCCGCCGGGGGTGACGATCGACACGCGGCCGACGGGCTTTCGTGACAAGAGCATCTCGCAGGCCGCCTTCGCCGCGAGCGCGGCACAGCTCCCCGTGGTGTAGCCGCAGCGCAGGCGGGTCGTCCCGGTATATATGTAATGATCGAAGGCCACGCTAGCTGCTCGCCTTCCGATACCCAGTGGCAAACGAAGGGTCGTAAAGCTTGCTGCGCTCGTACGACTCCGCTTGCGCGCCGTTGTGCGCAAGCCCGCCGCGAGCTCCGAGCACGCGGCCCACCACCACGAGCGCCGTGCGGTCGATGCCCTCTCGCGCGCCCGCATCGGCGAGCGTGCCCACTGTGCATCGCACCACGCGCTCCTCAGGCCAGGTCGCCTTGTACACGAGCGCCGCCGGCTCGTCGGAGCTGCGGCCCGCGGCCAAAAGCTCGGCGGAAAGCTCGGCGAGCATACCCGAGCTCAGGAAGATGACCATAGTCGAGCCGCTTTCCGCCATGGTGCGCATGCCCTCGCCCGCGGGCATGGGGGTGCGCCCGGAAAGCCGCGTGATCACGACCGACTGGCTGATTCCCGGCAGCGTGTATTCCTGGCGAAGCGCCGCCGCGGCACCGCAAAAGCTCGACACGCCGGGCACCACCTCGTAGACCACGCCGCGCGCGTCGAGCGCGTCCATCTGCTCCTGGATGGCGCCGTACAGGCACGGGTCGCCCGTGTGCAGGCGCACCACTTCCTCGCCCCGCGCATCCGCCGCGCACATCACGTCGAGCACTTCCTCCAAGGTCATGTGCGCGCTGTCGTAGACGACGCAGGATTCCTTGCACTCGGCGAGCAGCTCGGGGTTCACAAGGCTCCCCGCCCAAACGACCACGTCGGCCGCGCGTAGAAGACGCGCCCCGCGCAGCGTGATAAGGTCGGCGGCGCCCGAACCTGCGCCAACGATATGAATCATCCGAGCCTTCCCTTCCCGTTTCTCATCGCAACCGTTTACGCCGCCCTTCGCGCAGCGGGCAAGACACGGCGCCCGCAGCGGCAATCGGCGCAAATACGTAGGCAGGAGGCGCAATGCCGCCCGCGCTGGCTTTGACACGCCCACAAACGCCCACTATCATAGTGGTAGTTTCGGTAACGAGCATATGACAATCGAATAAAAGGAAACGACCGGCGCGGCGCCCACACAGCCCGCGCTGGCTTGCGGAGGGAACCAGGTGGGAATCCTGGGCAAGGGACATTACTGTGTAGGACGCGCGGGTGAACCGCCTCGCGCCCCAAGCCAGACTGCTTCGCCTTTTCCTCACGGCATCGCCGTGGCGTTAGCTCCTTGTGAACCCCGAGGAGTGCGCTTCCCTTTCGAATGCAAGAAACAGGCGCGCTATCCCTTTGCGGACGAGCGCGCTTTTCTTTCGCTTGTGCCGATAAGCAACTGTCGCCGGGGGACCGGCAAACCGAGGAAAGGGAAAACCATGTCCGACCAGATGTCACGCCGCGGCTTCATGGGCGCCGCAGCAACCGGAGCCGTCGCGCTCGCCGGATTCGCGCTCGCGGGCTGCTCCAGCACCTCCGCGAGTCCCGAGAAATCGAGCGAAAAGGAGAAGGCCGTGAAGCCGGTCATTCTCGTCACGAGCTTCGGCACGAGCTACAACGACTCGCGCCACATCACCATCGGCGCCATCGAATGCGCTATCCGCGAGAAGTACTGGCAGGACTACGACATCCGCCGCGCCTTCACCGCGCAGATCATCATCGACAAGCTGAAGAAGCGCGACGGCATCACGATCGACAACATGACCGAGGCGCTCGACCGCTGCGTGGAAGACGGCGTGAAGGAAATCGTCGTGCAGCCGACGCATCTCATGGCTGGCCTGGAATACGCCGACGTGAAAGACGAGCTCGACAAGTACGCCGACAAGTTCGACAAGATCTCGCTCGGCGACCCGCTGCTCACCTCCGACGACGACTACAAGAAGGTGGCCGCAGCCATTAAGGAGAACATGGCGTCCTTCGACGACGGCAAGACGGCGCTATGCCTCATGGGCCACGGCACCGAAGCCGATTCCAACGCCGACTATGCCAAGATGCAGGAAGTGTTCAAGAACGAGGGCTTGACGCAGTTCTTCGTCGGCACCGTCGAGGCTGAACCGACCTGCGAGGATGTTATCGCCGCCGCGAGCGCCGCAGGGTACAAGAAGGCCGTGCTCGCGCCGTTCATGGTGGTCGCGGGCGACCACGCGAACAACGACATGGCAGACGAGACCGACCCCGACAGCTGGGCTGCGAAGTTCGTGGCCGCCGGCTTCGAAGTGACGTGCCTGCTCCAGGGTCTGGGACAGAACGCCGCGGTCGACGACATCTACGTCTCGCACGTGGACGACGCCATCGCCAAGCTGTAAACTCGCCGCGCACGGGAGCGCCGGTCGCGTCCCCGTGCAACGGGCATGCGCCTTCCCCGACCGGCGGCGCATGCCCGTTGCATTCGCATCCCGCCCGCCCACCGCACGGCGCGGGCGGTAGAAGCGATTGAAAGGAATCCCTCCATGTTGAAGAAAACCCTCGTCTTCGCCCTGTCGGCGGCGCTTCTCGCGTTCTCGCTCGCCGGCTGCGCCGGAAATTCAAGCGACAGCGCAAAGGCAAGCAATACCGATTCCCAGGAAAAGACCGAGCAGGCGGCCGATGCGACCGAGGGCGCAAGCGCTGCCCCCATCACCGCCGACAAGGTGGCCGACGGCACCTATCCGATCACCGTAGATTCCAGCTCGAACATGTTCAGGATTGTGGACGCCCAGCTCATCGTGGAAAACGGCTCCATGCACTGCGTGATGACGCTTTCCGGCACGGGCTACGGCAAGCTCTTCATGGGCACGGGCGACGAGGCTGCCGCCGCGAGCGAGGCCGACTTCATCCCCTATGTGGAAAACGCGGAAGGCAAGTACACCTACGACGTGCCCGTTGATGCGCTCGACGAGGACACCGCCTGTGCCGCGTGGAGTATTAGAAAAGAGCAGTGGTACGACCGCACGCTTGTGTTCGAATCCGCCGGCGTCGATCTGCGCGCCGACGCACTGAAGTAACGCCATGCGGTCGATTCTCCCCAAGGGGGAAAACAGGAAGCGCCACAGCATCGCGGCGCGCGCGATCACCTGCGTTCTCGTCGCCCTGCTCGCGCTTCCCTTCGCGGGGTGCAGTGCGAGCCCGAACGCGACCGGTGGCACGGCGGGCTCTCAGGAATACACTGTGAGTGTCTCGCTTTCCGGTGGGTCAGGGCGCGCAAGCATCGCCTCACCCACCACAATTGTGAAGGATGGCGACACCTACACCGCGACCATCACCTGGTCGAGTTCGAACTACGACAAGATGACCGTCGACGGCGTGGACTACGCACCCGTAAACGACGGCGGCAACTCCACGTTCGAGATACCCGTCACGCTCGACGAGGACATCGCCGTGTCGGCCGAGACCGTCGCCATGTCGACGCCGCACACCATCGACTACACGATCCACTTCGACTCATCCACCATGAAGGAGAAATCGGGCGACGATGCAAGCGGCGGCTCCCCTGCGGGAACGGCTTCAAGCGCCGCGGCCGACTTCCACAACGCCGATTTGGGCTGTGGCTGGGAGCCGACGGGGGCGCTTCAGCTTGAATACGCCGAGCACTTCACTGTCGACGAGTTCGAAGGCGGTCTGCGGCTTATCTGCGTTTCGAATGGGGAGCGTTTCCTCGTGGTGCCGCAAGATGCGAAGGTACCTGATGGGTTGAGCTCCGACATCGCGGTCATAAGGCGCCCCGCCAACAAGGTGTACCTCGTGTCGTCGGCGACGATGTGCCTAGTCGACGCGCTCGATGCGAACGACAATATCATCATGTCGGGCACGAAGGCCGACGACTGCTCGGTCGTGGGCTTCAAAAGCGCACTCGAAAGTGGGGCGATCGCCTACGGCGGCAAGTACAGCGCGCCCGACTACGAGCGAATATCGGCCTCGGGCTGTACGCTCGCCATCGAGAACACCATGATCAACCACACGCCCGATGTGAAGGAAAAGCTGCAGAAGCTCGGGCTCGTCGTGCTCACCGAACAGTCGTCGAGCGAGCCCAAAGCACTCGGGCGCGTCGAGTGGATTAAGCTTTTCGGCGTCCTGTTCGACAAGGAAGACGAGGCCACGCACCTGTTCAACGAGCAGAAGGCCCGCGTCGAGCAAACGTCGGGGCTCGCGTCGTCAGGTAAAACCGTGGCGTATTTCTACATTAACTCGAACGGGGCCGCCGTCACGCGGCGGGCGGGCGACTACGTGGCGCAGATGATCGAGCTTGCAGGCGGCAGCTACGCGCTCGATGACGCGCAGACGGCGTCGACGTCAGGTTCGTCAGTAACGCTCGAAATGGAGCGCTTCTACGCGACAGCGAAGGATGCCGACATCATCGTCTACAACGGCACCATCGACGAATCGGTTGCCACCTTGAACGACTTCGTAGGCAAAAACGCGCTATTGTCGCAGTTCAAAGCCGTGAAGAACGGCAACGTCTGGGTCACAAGCGCCGACATATACCAGCAGATGACTTCTACCGCCGACATTATCGACGAGCTGCACGGGGCGTTCACCGGCGATGACACGAGCGACTTCCATTATCTGAGGAAGCTCGGCTAGCACCATGAGAAGCCGACTTTCCATGGCATACGACGAATCGGGGCGCGCCGCGCGGTGTCGCGTCGTGACGGCGCTGCTCGCTGTTGCCCTCATCGTGCTCGTCGGGACCAACCTGTGCATCGGGAGCGTGCTCGTGCCCGCAGACCACATCCCCGGCATCCTTTCGGGCGGCGCGGCCAATTCCATGGAAAGCCAGGTCATCTGGGAGATTCGACTGCCGCGCGTACTTTCAGCCGTGCTTCTCGGCGGGGCACTTTCGCTCTCCGGGTTCCTGCTGCAGACGTTTTTCAACAACCCCATCGCCGACCCGTTCATCTTAGGCGTCTCCTCGGGCGCAAAGTTCGTCGTCGCGCTTACGATGATCGTACTTCTGGGCGCAAACCAGGCCATGTCCTCGCCGGCCATGGTGGCCGCAGCGTTTCTGGGCTCGCTTATCACCATCGGTTTCGTGCTCCTCATTGCACGGCGCATAAGTTCCATGGCCATGCTCATCGTGGCGGGCGTCATGGTGGGATACATCTGCTCGGCGGCGACGAACTTCCTCATCGCCTTCGCCGACGACCAGTCCATCGTGAACCTGCACAACTGGTCTTTGGGTAGCTTCTCGGGTTCGAGCTGGGACGACGTCGCGGTCATCACGGTCGTGGTGATCACCGTAAGCGCATGCGTATTCGCGATATCGAAGCCCCTTTCCGCCTTCCAGCTGGGAGAGGCCTACACGAAAAGCGTCGGCGTGAACGTCGCACGCTTCCGCGTGGCGCTCGTCCTTCTAGCGAGCATGCTCTCCGCCTGCGTGACCGCGTTCGCTGGTCCGGTGTCGTTCGTAGGCATTGCGGTTCCGCATCTCGTGAAGTCGGCGCTAAAGTCGTCGAAGCCCATCCGCGTGATTCCTGCGTGCTTCTTGGGAGGCGCCATCTTCTGCGCGGGCTGCGATTTGATCGCGCGCACACTGTTCTCTCCCGTCGAACTTTCCATCAGCGCTGTCACCGCCATCTTCGGCGCGCCGGTGGTTATCGCGCTCATGTTGAAGAAGCGGGTGAGGTAGATGGGAGAATTCGCGCCGCGGCCCAAAACGCTCGGAGGGGACATTCCATGCTTAGACAGTCCTGAGCTCGCACGAAAGCGCCAGAAGGCACTTTCGGCTCGTGCGGAACTGCGCGAGGAACGCCTCCTCCGAGCGGAGCCGAACCTCGAAACTCCGGTCGAAACGCAGGCTGACGGAGCGCCGCTTTTCCGCATAAGCGACCTGGCGGCGGGCTACGACAAGAAGGTCGTAGTCGAAGGCGTCGATCTGGAGGTTCGCGCGGGCGATGTCGTGGCGCTCATCGGGCCTAACGGCTCGGGCAAGTCGACCATCTTGAAAACCATCACACGCCATCTGGCACCGCTTGCCGGCGCGGTCGAGCTCGACGGGCGGGAGATTTCCCGATGGAAGACGGCGGAGTTCGCAAGGAACCTTGCCGTTATGCTGACAGATCGCCCCCGGACCGAGCTCCTCACCTGCCGCGATATCGTAGAGGCGGGAAGACATCCCTACACCGGGCGAATGGGCGCACTCTCGCCTAACGACCATAGTCGGGTCGACGAGGCCATGAAAACCGCACATATGGAAGAGCTCGCCGAGTGCGACTTCATGCAGATAAGCGACGGGCAACGCCAGCGCGTCATGCTCGCACGCGCCATCGCACAGGATCCGCGTGTGCTCGTGCTCGACGAGCCCACGTCGTATCTCGATATCCGCTACCAGATCGACCTGCTGCGAATACTTCGCCACCTTGCGAAATCGCGGAATGTGGCTGTCATCATGTCCATCCACGAACTCGAGCTCGCGCAGAAAAGCGCCGACAAGGTGATTTGCGTGAAGGACGGCCGGGTCTTCCGCGCCGGCGCACCCGAGGACATATTCACGCGCGAGACGATTGGCGAGCTCTACGGCCTTCAACATGGCACCTTCAACGAGCGCTTCGGCAGCGTGGAAATTGGACGCCCGCACGGCGATGCGCACACGTTCGTCATCGCCGGCGCAGGTACGGGGTCGGCTGTGTTTCGCCAGCTCATCCGGCAGGGCAAGGCGTTCTACACGGGCGTTCTGCACGAAGGGGACATCGACTGCGAGCTCGCGCGCGACCTGGCGGCGGAATGCGTGGCCGAGCGCGCCTTCGAGCCGATCGGGGATAGAACCATAGCCCGCGCCAAAGAGCTCCTCGTCCACTGCGCGCGCCTTATCGTGTGTCCCGCCGCCTTCGGCACCATAAACGCCCGCAACGCAGAGCTCGTTGAGTTCGCACGCTCGCACGGTATCGAGGTCATGCGAGCGTGCGAAGGCGCATCGGAGGATTCCCAATTGGGGTGGAAAGGATAAACTGGACTTTCTTTTAAGGATCCTCAGGCTACAGCTCCTACGCCGGCGAGGTCTACAAGGCGCCGGAGAACCTCGTAAACAGGAATTTCCACGCCGACGAGCCCAACCTGCTGTGGCTCACCGACATCACCGAGTTCAGGCTCCCGGGCGGCGAGAAGGTCTACCTGAGCCCGGTCATCGACTGCTTCGGCGGGATGCTCGTCGCCCGGTCGATCGGGCTGCACCCCGACAAGCGCCTCGCGAACTCAAGCCTGCGCCTAATCCAAGCGAGATTCCAGACTCGACAGGCCATTGAGAGTCAGGTCGTTGGCGACCTCCGAGACGCGCTCGATAGGAACCGAGCCGTCAGACAGCGCCCATGTGCGATAGATTCCGATAATACCCGACAGCAAAAACGCCAGATAGTAGTCGAACATCTCGTCCTTGAGACCTTGGGGCAGCAGATCGCGCTCGGCAATCTCGTGCTCGAGCGGCGCACGAAGACGAGCCATAAAATCATCGAGCGGAATGTTCTCGATCAGCTGACGATTGAGCACCAGGTTGTTGCACAGCGCCTCGTTAACGGTTTTAAAGAAGGTCGCCGCCGCGCCCAGGGCGCGCTCGTTGGTGTCACCGTCCATGGAAGCAAGCGTTTTCTCGACCGAGTCGACAATCATCTCCACCACATCGACGGCAATGGCATCGAGCAAGCCATCAACCGTACCAAAGTGCACGTAGAAGGTTTTACGGTCGACATTGGCCTCGCGCGCGATGGCACTCACCGTAATGTCTGCCAGCGGCTTTTCCATGAGCAAGCGCTCAAAAGCGGAAAGGATGGCATTGCGGCTGCGAACGATACGGCGATCAATGCGCGGTTTACTGGTGGCCATGGGTGTGTCCCTTCGATATGCGAGCATTCATCAACAGATGAGAGATAATCTACGTAAGAGGATTATCCCCCATACAGCTCAAATATGCCCCGCATCATGAAGAACGCACGACTGCCCTACCGCGACTTAGGGTGCTTCTTCTTATTGAGCGCCGACGGAGATACGCGGATACCGTCGCCCGTCTGGCGCACATAGGCTTTATGAGCCGGCTTAGCGGTCCCAGAAGCCTTCTGAGCGTGCTTCCTGGGATCAACGGTAACAGCATTCGTGGGGTGCGGCTTAGTGGGCGCAGAGGGCGTCTGAGGCTCGCGGCCGAGCTTGCGCATCACGCGATCCCAGCGCGCATGGATGCTCTCGTTGTGGGCGCTCTTAAGGCCCAGCAGGGGCGCAGCCAAAATGGTCGGCGCGATAAACGTAATGAGACGCCACAGCAGATAGCCGGCGGTCGAAGCCGACCCAAAGAAATGACCCAAGAACAAAGCAAAGCCGCCCTCAGCGCCACCAGTTCCACCGGGCAAGGGAACCGCAGAGCTCAGCAGCTGGACAAAGGCGCTCGCGGCCATGACCGAGAAAAAGTCGACCTCGTGGTGGCCAAAGGCGAGCATCAGAAAATACGGCACCAGATAGAAAAACGCGAGCTGCAGCATGGTGATAAACACGGTGAGCAGCATGGAAGAAAAATGTCCGGCCGAAAGCTTGAACTTCTCGGAGAAGGAGTAGATCTCGCCATCGACAAACGAGCGCCATCCATCGATCTTAGTGGCCGAGACACCTATGCGCTCGAGCCAATTGATGATGCAATGGGCGACGCGCGTGACGGTCTTAGGCATGAGCGCGACGGCGAAGATGCCGAGCAGGATGCAGCAGTGACCGCCAAAACTAAAGACGCACAGCAGCGTCATGTCGCCATAGCGCTCGGCAAAAAACGGCATGCGAGCAAGCAATAGGATAGCGCCCCAGGCAACGAGGCCAAACTGATACACAATAAATCGGGTGAACTGCGTGGCACCCGCTTCGCCCACGTTTTGGCCCGCTTTGGTCAGGCGGTAGATCTGGGCAGGCGTAGAGCCCATCATCATGGGCGTCAGGTTGCCAAAGAAGATGCCACTCGCCTCGACCGAGATCAGGTCGCGAATGCCGACGGGTGAATTGGGGTCGAGCCAGACGGCGATCGCATAGGCCACAATGCCAAAGAACAGATACATAAACATGCAAAGACACGCGACAACGAGCCAGGGCGCCTGGACGCTCGACATAGCAGCCCAGAACTGCCCCATCTGCCCGGTTACCACCAGATAGACGATATAACCCACCAGCACAACGCCGATAAAGATTGCGCCGCGGCGTGCGCTCTTATTGTCATCGCCGCCCGAGGCCTCAACCTCGACCTGGGGCTTGGACGTATGCTGAGAGGACTCCGTCATGAGACTCCTTCTAACAGTCAAAATATCTTGGTTATTGTACCCGTAAGGGCCATAAGCAGAACGCAAAGCTCTTGTTCAAACGGGAATGACAGACAGTTGTTTGATAATAAAAAACCCGGCCTTCCGTGGAAAGACCGGGTATCAGATGCGTGGTAGCCCGTACCAGATTCGAACTGGTGATCTCCGCCTTGAGAGGGCGGCGTCC
>CABUDZ010000010.1 GCA_902490445.1 uncultured Collinsella sp. | reverse complement strand
ACCTTTGGTATCCGTTCGGACACTTTGGCCCTTGATGAGCGTTTGGCTGATTGCTGCTTTGGGTACTCTTTGGGTTACTTTTGGTTTGTTTGATTTTTAATTTTAGGAGGGCTTGTATGTCTTATTTGGATCTGGCTCGTGGTCGGTATTCTTGTCGTTCTTTTGAGGACCGTCCTGTTGAGCAGTCGGTAGTGGATGCCATTGTTGAGGCGGGGCGGATTGCTCCTTCTGCTTGTAATAATCATCCAGCCCGTGTGATGGTGCTGGATACGCCTGAGCTGTTGGAGAAGGCTGCTGCTTGTCAGCCTCGGTTTGCTCGTGATGGGTCTATCTTTGGAGCTCCGCTTGTCTTCCTTATTTGCAGCGTTACCGATGATGCTTGGGTGCGCCCGTATGACCAGATGAATTCCAGTGAAATCGATACGTCCATCGTGTGCGACCAGATGATGATGGAGGCCACCGAGCAGGGCCTGGGAACGTGCTGGGTATGCCATTTTAAGCCTGAGGTGGCACAGGAGCAGTTCAATCTGCCCAAGTGCGTCTATCCCTATCACATGCTCGTCTGTGGCTATCCCGCCGACCACATCGCCGATCCCGAGCATCGCGAGGCCCGCACTATTCCCCTCTCCAACTTCCTCCTCAAGTAGTTTTAGACATACCTTAAAATCTACCTTTTACCACGCGCCCTTCGCCGAGTTCTGTCCTATCGCATGCAGAGCTCGGCGTTTTGTTTCCCAACCCGTATACAGCCACAAAAAAGGAGCCCGCAGGTGCGAGCTCCTCTTAAGGACACTAGATTGTAGCTCTGATGCTAGTCCAGGTCGTCGGCAGCAAAGTTGTCGATCGGGGCGAAGGGATCGGCCACGGGGACAACCGGGTCAGCGACGGGCAGCGGCTCGGCGGGAACAGTCACCGCAGGAGAAGCGGCAGAACCGACCGGCGTGGAGGCCATGAGGTCTGCCGGGAAGGAGTTCTGGGCATCATCCATAAAGTGCTGGATGAGCTTGAGGTACTCGGCCTTGAACTCCTCGCGGGAAGCCTTCAGACGGTCGATTTCCTCGAGCTCGGCCTGCTTCTCGGTCAGAGCCTGGCGGATAACCTCGCGGGCCTTGGCGTCAGCCTCGTTGCGGATACGCTCAGCGTTCTCGTTGGCATCGTTGACGATGGTCTCAGCGGTCTGCTGGGCAGCGATCAGGGCAGCGGAAATCTGGCGCTCCTGAGCGGAGAAGTCAGGGGCGGGAGCAGCCACGGGGGCGGCAGGAACGGCCTGGGCGGTGGCATCCTGAGCCTGGGCAAGCTGAGCCTGTGCGTCGGCAAGCTGCTGCTCGGTAGCAGTCAGACGACCCTTAAGGTCGACAATCTTAGCGAGCATAGCGTCAACCTCGGAGGACAGCGTCTCCAAGAAGACGTCGACCTCGGCAGGATCGTAGCCACGCTTGGCCTCAGAGAAAGTCTGAGCCTGGATGTCTGCAGGGGTAATAGCCATAACAAGTCTCCTTTTTCATCGCCTCGGCGTACACGCCCGACGTAAGTTACTAAGTCAGTTCTATACGAGTATACCTATAAGAAGCTGCAGAACCAGCCTCTGCACCAACTGCAACGCAATAATCGCAACGACCGGCGAAAAATCGACACCGCCCATCGGCGGGATGAAACGACGGAACAGGCCGAGCCACGGACCGCACACGCTATCGAGCACCGCAGCAATATCCTGAAGCAAACCGCCCTGCTTCATGGGAATCCACGTCATAAAGCAGTAGACGACAATGAGCGTGGAGTAGAAGTTGAACAGCGTGTTGACCAGCTGGACAATGGTGTAGATGTTGATGAGAATCTCCTCGTCTTGTCTTTACTTAAGGTAGCCGTCGGCACGAAGCTTCTTGAGATCGGAATCTTTGACCTCGCAACCGGCGGGCAGCACCATGAACACGCGGTCGCCTACCTCCTTGACCGTGGCGCCCAGACCGCAGGCAAAGCCGTAAGAGAAGTCCAAGACGCGCTTGGCAACTTCGGTGCGTACGCCCACAAAAATCAGTGCGACAGGCTGCTTGGTGCGAACGCGGCGCACCACGGTCTCCACGTCGTCATAGCTCTCGGGGCGCAGGACATAGGCCGGCAGCTGCGGCGTGGCGTTGATGATATTGCTCGCATAGGCCGAGGCATCGCTCGGTGCAGGCGCGGGTGCAGCGGCGGCACGGGCGCGGGTGTTCTCGGCGTAGCTCGACGGCGTGTCATAGGCACCAGGACGATAACCGCTCGCAACGCTGTCCTGCGAGCGCGAAGGCGGGTTATACGTCGTGGCATGGCGGGAGTCATCGCCGACCAGCTGACCGGAGCGCGTATACACGGCAACCGACTCAGCTTCACCGCGGCGCGTCTGACCAAGCAGGCCGTTGCTCGGCTCGTCTTGGGTGTAGAAGCCCTCGCCCGAAGCACCGCTGTAGCCGTTGCCCTGATAACTATCGTCATAGCCGTCATCGTAGCCGTAGTCGTCGTCCTGGCCATAACCCTGGTCGTAACCCTGCTGGCCACCCAGGTGCATCTTATTTTTAATCTCGTCAAGGAAGCCCATGGTTGTGTCCTCTCGCGGTTTAGTGCAGGCGCCCCGATAATCAGTGCGCACTTCAGAGCCTTATTTTACTGCAAACTCCGGGCTAAATACTACCCTGCCCAGGCGAACGAGCGTAGAGCCCTCCTCAAGGGCAGGCTCAAAGTCCTCGCTCATGCCGCAGGAAAGCTCAGGCAGGTTCAAATCGGGATGCGCCGCCTCCAGCTCATCCCTCAGCTCACGAAGCCCCGCAAAGGTGCGGCGTGCCACATCCTTATTCCCCCGGGGCGCCATAGTCATAAGCCCCTGCACGCAAATTCCCTCGAGCTCCGCAAGCTCACCCGCGGCGGCGCGAATCTCATCGGGCGAAAAGCCTCCCTTCGACTCCTCACCACTCACATTGGCCTCAATGAGCACGCGCTGGGGGCCGGCGAGCTCGCCTGCCTCAATCTTGCGGACAGCACGGCTCGAGATCGCCTGTGCCAGATGCAGCGAACCCACCGAGTGAATCAGCTCGGCTGAGCCCAGCACCGCATTGATCTTATTGGTCTGCAGGTTGCCGATCATATCGAAGCGCACCTCGGGCAGCTCCGGATGCTCCGCCAGACCCGTGAGCTTGCGAACCAGCTCCTGCGGGCGGTTCTCGGCAAAATGGCGATACCCCGCCTGGATGGCAGCAACAGTCTCATCGACACCAACGGTCTTGGACACGGCAATGAGGCGCGCGGCGTCGTGGGGGCGGCCCGCGTGATCGAGCGCCGCATAAAAACGTTCCAGAATCTGCTCGCGGCGAGCGCGCATCAAGTCCAAATAGTCATCCATTGCCAATCGCCTCCGCTGACAGCCAAACAAGTAGTCCCATGCTAACGCAAGAGCGCGGCCCCGCATGTGCAAGGCCGCGCTCCCTCAGGTATTTACAATCTTTCGACGAACGGGGTTACTTACTCCTCGTCGTCCTCGCCATCGTCCTCGTCCTCAAGATGATCGAGCAGGTAGCGAAGACCCTCGCTGACCTCGTTAACGGGCACCTTGGCAACGTAGCGCGCGTCGACAGCGGGCCTCATGATAACACCCTCGCCCGAAGGCACGCGCATGCTCTCGAGCTCATCCTCATCAGTGCGGGCGATATCGCCGGCAGTCATGCGCTGACCAGTCAACAGGAAGGTCAGACGGCAAGCGGCATCAATGGAAATCGAAGCGATGCGATCGAGGTAGCGCGAAACCATGATGGCGCGGCGCAGATCGTCATAGTTGCTGTCGTCGTCCATAAAGTCGCCCGTATCCATACGGTTAAAGGTGCGGAAGAACTTCTCGTAGGCGGCGTGCACCGGCTCGTCCTCGACGGCCAGGTTGCAAATGATGGACATGTCGTTGGTGACGAGCGCAGAAAGCGACGAGCCTAGCACCTGGTACACGGCCTCAGCCTCGGCCTCGACCGTGCCGACAAGCTCCTTGGGCAGCGAGATGTCGGCCTTGATCATATGACGCGTGGCACGGCAGATCTGACGGACCTTATCGGTCATGCGCTGCAGGTTAAAGTCGACGTAGATGATCGTCTGAAGCAGGCGGAAGTCGGAGGCGACCGGTGACTGCGTGGCGATCAGGTTGTAGCAGACGGCCTCCAGGTTGGCGCAGCGTGCGTCAATCGAAAGCGTGCGCTTCTTGGTCTTGGTGGCGAGCTTGCGGTCGTCGGTCACGTAGGCCTTCACGGCGTCGTGAAGGGCCAGATCGACAGCCTCATAGATGCTCAGCATCTCGTGACGGGCCTCGACGAGCTGACGGGAAAACAGTTTGCGCATGGTTCACTCCAATCAGTTGGGTGCGGTCATGCCGCCCGCACAGTGAATACACACCGAACCAGGTCCGATCGGTTTGGGACTAGTCGCACCGATCAGCCAAAGCGGCCGGTGATATAGTCTTCCGTCCGCGAATCCACCGGGCTGGTGAAGATCGCGTCGGTTTGACCATACTCGATGAGCGTGGCGGGCTCGCCGGCAACTTCCTGCAAGAAAAATGCGGTGTAGTCGCTGATACGAGCTGCCTGCTGCATAGAATGCGTGACGATGATGATCGTCATCTCGGGCGCCAGCTCGGCCATCAGATCCTCGACCTTAGAGACGGACGTGGGGTCGATGGCGGAGCAGGGCTCGTCCATCAGAAGAACATCGGGCTGCACCGCTAGCACGCGGGCGATGCACAGACGCTGCTGCTGACCGCCCGAGAGCGCCAAACCATCCTTGTTGAGCTGATTGGATACCTCTTTCCAGAGGTTGGCGCGCTTGAGCGATTCTTCCACGATGTCATCGAGGTCGCTTTTGCTAGTCACGCCCTGCAGACGAGGGCCAAAGGCGACATTCTCGTAGATGGATTTGGGAAACGGGTTGGGCTGCTGAAAAATCATGCCCACGCGACGACGAAGATCGACCGGGTCGACGCCCTCGGCATAGATATCGTTGCCATCGAGCGTCATAGTGCCCTCGACGCGGGTGCCCTCAATAAGGTCATTCATACGGTTGATACAGCGCAAAAACGTCGATTTGCCACAGCCCGAAGGACCGATAAACGAGGTGATGGCGTTTTTGGCGATGTTGAGGTCGAGCCCCGTCAGCGCATGAAAGTCACCGTACCAAAAGTTGAAATCCTTGGCCGTGATGGCTGCTTGCTCCGGCGTGGGAGCGGACTGATAGACGGACATGGGACTCCTTAACTAGCGGCGCTTGCGCGACAGGTAACGCGCAAACAGGTTGAAGGCCAGAATAATCGCCATCAGCAAAAGCGCGGTGCCGTAGGCCGCGTTCATGTTGATGCCGTCGTTGGCAAGCAGGTACAGGTGAACGGTCATGGGGCGGCCGGAATCGAGCGGCGAGATAGGTAGATTGATGGCCTGGCCCATGGTGTAGAGCACCACGGCGGTCTCGCCAATGGCACGGCCGATGGCAAGGACAATGCCCGTGGCAATACGGCCAAAGGCAGAAGGAAGCACGATCTTGGAGACAACCTGCCACTTGGTGGCGCCCAGGCCATACGCGCCCCAACGGATATAGCGCGGAACGGCGCGAATGGCCTCTTCGGTGGTGCGCATGACGATGGGAAGCATCAAGAGCGCAAGCGCCAGAGCGGCCGAGACCATCGAAAGGCCCAGACCCATAGCCTCGACAAACAAGGCGTAGCCAAACAGGCCCATAACGATGGAGGGCACCGAGGCCAAAGCGTCAGCAGCGTAGCGAATGAGCTCAACGATCTTGCCCTGCTTGGCGTACTCGGCCAGATAGACGGCTGCCAGCACAGCGATCGGCGTGCAGATAAGCATGGCGAGCGCCGTCACATAGACGGTCGAGACGATCGTGGGCCAAATACCGCCCTCGGCGTTGACGCCCTGGGGCCAACCGAAGATAAAGTCGAGCGAGATGTGTGGCAGGCCGTTGATGACCACGTAGGCGATGATAGCGACCAGCACCAGCGTGGTGATGTATGCCGCGGCACGGAACACGCCAAGCATGATCTTGTTGGACAGGTCCTTGTTGATGCGGCCCTTCTTGCCGTGGGAAAGGGCACGCTTGATGCGCTCGCGCGACGAGGTCGTATCGACCGTCGTGTCAACGGAATCGGGCATAGCCTACCCCCTCTTCTTCTTGGAAACCAGGCGGACGATGCCCACCAGCGTGGCGGAAATGATAAACAGGACCACGCCCATGCCGAACAGCGCCGAGCGATGCAGACCCGAGGAATAGCTCATGTCGAGCGCAATCTGGCTCGTGAGCGTCGAGATGGGGCTCGCAATGCTGTCGGGAATAACCGGGGCGTTACCCACGACCATGAGCACGGCCATGGTCTCGCCGATGGCACGGCCCATACCCAGCACGATGGCATCCACGATACCCAGCTTGGCGGCAGGTAACACGACCTTATAGATAGTCTGCCACTTGGTGGCGCCCATGGCATACGATGCCTCGCGAATGCCCATGGGAATGGAATTGAGAGCATCGATGGTAAGCGTCGTGATGGTGGGCACGATCATAATGGCGAGCACGAACCACGCCGTCAGCGCGCCAAAACCAAGACCGCCGGTCAGTTGTGCGATAAACGGGCGGATGATGATCATGCCAAAGAAGCCATAGATGATAGAAGGGATGCCGGCCAACAGGTCAACGGCAGGGCTGATGAGCTTGCGCACGCGCTTGCTGGCGATCTCGACCAGATACACGGCCGTGCCCACGCCTAGGGGCACACCCATGGCGAGCGCGCCGACGGTCACCAGACCCGAGCCGGCAAGCAGCGACACGATGCCGTAGTGACCCTCAGAGGGCGCCCACGTAAAGCTAAAGAAGTCCGCCAGACCGATGTCGGTAAAGACGGGCAGCGCCGAGTACGTGGTAAAGACAAAAATCAGGATGACGGTAACAACCGCCAAGAACGCGCAGGCAAAGAAGATCCACTGCAGCGCCTTCTCCTTGATATAGGTGCTGCGCGATACGAGCGCCAGCTCGCGCTTCTTGGGCGCCTGACCATTCTGCTCAGTCTGGGAGTTTTCCTGTGCTTCCATGCTACTCACTCCCCTTCTCGTCGTTGGTGACGGGGATAAAGCCCGCCTCGCGAATCTGCTTGTCCATCTTTTCGGACGTCACATAGTCGATGTAATCCTGCGCCTGCTGCGAAGGCGCACCCTTCACAAAGAAGTAAAGGTCGCGTGAGATGGGATAGCCGCCGCTCGCGACCGTCTTCTCGGACGCCTCAACATGATTGACCGAGACGGCCTTGACCGAGGTCTTGGCGTTGAGGCTATCGACGAAGCCCAGCGAAATGTAGCCGATAGCCCCGCGCGAACGAGATACCACGTCGCGCACCTGGCCCGTGCCCGAAAGAACGGCGGAGCGGCGATCGAACGGGGTGCCGTCCATCACGATGGTGCGGAAGGCTTCACGCGTGCCAGACGCCTCATCTCGGTTGATAACCTGAATCCTCAGGTCCTCGCCACCGACTTCTTTCCAGTTGGTGATCTTGCCGGCATAGATATCGCGGAGCTGCTCGGTCGAGAGGTTATCGACGGGGTTGTCTTCGTTCACGATGACCGCGATACCGTCGTGGGCAATGACGATGGGAGTCAGGCCCAGATCCTGTTCGTCGGCATTGAGTCCACGGGAGGAGCTGGCGATATCGGCCGTGCCAGCGCTGACGGCTTCGATGCCAGCGGAAGAGCCCAAACCGGAAACGAGCACGTCGATGCCGGTCTCCTCCTTAAAGCCCTCTGCCGCAATTTCGGCGATAGGAAGGCAGGTCGTGGAGCCGGCCACGGTAATGGAAGAGGCAGAAGATCCCGAAGAACAGGCGCACAGCGTAAGCGTAAGCACAGCGGCGCTTAGGACCGATACGATCTTTCTCATAGCATCACGCCGATCGCAGCATGGCGCCCACAGGTGCCGTCCTCGTTACGGTAGGAATAAAAGCGGTCGTTCTGACGCACAGTCGAAAGCTGGGTATCCACGATATTATCCACGTCCACACCGGCATCTACCAGCGTCTCACAAATGGCAGCGGAAAGATCGAGCATGCGAGAGGCACTCGCATCGATGCAAGAGAACTCGACGGCAAAGCGATCCATGAGTTCCTGGGATACCTCATATTCGTCAGCCAAGATATGGGGGCCGATATAGGCGGAAACGTCGCTCGCATCGCAGCCGGCAGCATCGCAAAGCGCCTGGCACGCCTTGGCAGAAATACGTGCAATCGTGCCCTTCCAACCGGAGTGCACCACGGCAAATCCGCCAGGGGCCACCTGCACCACGGGAACGCAGTCGGCAAAGCAGAGCAGCACGGGCACGTCATGGGCCGTACAGACGATGGCATCGCAGCCCTCGGCAATCTGCTCGCGAACAGCCTCAAGATCGTCGGCGCCGTTCGAAGTCACTGTAACGATATGGTCACCATGTACCTGATTGGGCACGAGCAGATTATGCTCGCACTCAGTGGCGCCCATAGCTTCGAGCGCTCGACGACGATTTTCTTGAACAGCAAAGGGGTCATCGCCTACATGCGAGCCCAGGTTGAGCGAGGAGTACGCATCTTCAGAAACGCCACCGGTGCGCTCGGTAAAGGCAAAGCGGACATCGGATGTCGCGCCCTCCACCAACGTAACTCCATCATGGTCGACACGCGAAACGTTGTCCGCACGTGCTGCCATACTAAAGCCTCCTAATAACACAAGTACCGCGGCGTCGCCGCGCAGTCCGCGTTTATACGGCTGTCATACTTCCTTAAAAGGATACCCGCAGCGGTAGGGACCAAACGTAAAGGGAACGTAAGGAGATTGGAGGCTTTCGTTTACAAACGAGAAAGAAAACGGGGTGCATCCAAATGGACACACCCCGTGCAGGTCGTTGAGAAAAACGAACTAGAAGCTACCGCGCTTCAGGAAGTCGGGAAGCTCGAACTGGTCGTTGCCAAAGTTGGGCAGCTCGGTACCACCGACGTTGCGGGTCGGAGCGGCCTGAGCCGGGCTGGCAGCCGGAGCGGTGCGCTGCGGCTCAGCGGAGGCAGCGGCCTTGCTCTGAGACTGCTGAGCAGCAAAGAGCTCATCCTGACGGTTGACGTTGGAGTCGGAGAAGCCCGTAGCGATGACGGTGATACGCACCTGATCGCCCAGGGACTCGTCGACAACGGTACCGAAGATGATGTTGGCCTCGGGGTCGACGGCGTTGGCGACAACGTCGGCGGCGTCGCTGATCTCCTGGATGCCCAGGTCCTTGGAACCGGCGATGGAGAGCAGCACGCGCGTGGCGCCATCGATGGAGCTCTCGAGCAGCGGGCTGGAGATGGCCTGCTGGGCAGCGTCGACGGCACGAGTATCCCCAGAAGAGGTACCGATACCCATCATGGCGGTACCGGCCTGCTTCATGATGGTCTTAACATCGGCGAAGTCCAGGTTGATGATACCGGGGACGGTGATGAGGTCGGTGATGCCCTGGGTGCCCTGGGAAAGGACGCCATCGGCAATCGCGAAGGCCTCGAGCATGGTGGTCTTCTTCTCGGCGATGTCGAGCAGCTTATCGTTAGGAATGACGATCATGGTGTCGACGCAATCGGAGAGGGTCTTGATGCCCTCCTCGGCGCTCTTCTTACGCTTGCGGCCCTCGAAGGTGAAGGGCTTGGTCACGACGGCGACGGTCAGTGCGCCGACCTCGTTCATCGCGATATCGGCAACGATGGGAGCAGCGCCGGTACCGGTGCCGCCGCCCTCGCCGCAGGTGATAAACACCATGTCGGCGCCAGCGAGCGCCTCGGCGATGTCGTCGCGGGACTCATCGGCAGCCTTGCGGCCAACCTCGGGATTGGCGCCGGCGCCCAGGCCGCGGGTAAGGTCGGTGCCGATGTGCACCTTGATATCGGCATCAGAGATCGCGAGTGCCTGAGCATCGGTGTTGATGGCAACAAACTCGACGCCGCGGATGCCCTCTTCGATCATTCGATTGACCGCGTTGGTACCGCCGCCGCCGACGCCGACCACCTTAATGACGGCAAGGTAGTTGTTGATCTCTGTCTCGTGCATGTCGGTCCTCCGAACAAAGGTTATAGCCATAGCATGGGTCGACCCCTGCGCACATTAACCTTCAGGTTGAAAGTAAATGCAAAGGTAAACCGTATTATGTTTGCACATTATGAACGTATCAGTCAAATAATTGACCGTGAAAACCAAACAAACCAGATAAACGGCGTGGTATGGCCCCTCAACAAAGCATCAACCAGCGCTACGAGGTCGGAGCATTCCTAAATGTGTAGTTGCCCGGAGAGCGCACATTGATATACGTTACGCCCTCTACCTGCGAAAGCAACTTGGTGACTACGCGTTCCTTCTTGGCGATATCGTCCGAATCGCCCAGCGACACCTCAATGCCGTTATTGAGGTTTGCCGAGATGGCTTCGACCGAAGGCGTGGAAATATCCTTGACTTGTCCCAAGAACTCGCTCGAAAAACCACGCACATAATCCAGGCCGGCCTTAACGGCTTTGGAGTTAACCGCCTGGCCGGAAACCGGAGCGACATCCGCCGAGACATCAGTCAACAACACCGCGCCATAATGCTTGGCGAGCGCCAGCGCGGCATCGATTCCGGTCAAGGTATTTGAGCCCTGCCCTGTCGTGATGACGTTGCCCTGGTCGTCCACTTCGACCGACGTCGACAGCGGGGCGATCCAGGTGTCATCGTCTCCGATAGCCCAGGCAAGGTCGTCGGAGCTGATATACGCAATGGCGATAACTTTACGCTCCGTCGGCGTGATGATAAGCGTATGGGGAAACTGGCGCTGGACATCCACGCCCGAAACCCACGGGTTCTGCTTGAGATCCTCGGTAATCTGGTCGGGATCGACGTTAAAAAGCGACGTTCCCTCGGGCAAGTCGATCAGCTGGATAGCATCGTGCTTCGTCACATGCTCGCTGCCTTGAATCTGAATATCAGTGGCAGTAAACAATCCAGAGTTGATCACCACGATGGCAACGACGACGAGCACGGCCAAGACGGCCAGAACGCCGCCCACGATTTTGCCTTTGCCTGTAACGACAGAAGCGGCGTCTGATGTTTTATTTGCCATCGCTCCAAGTGAAGATAACGGGTTGAAACCTTTTTTACTCGAAGGCTTCTTGGCGGTAGCCGGCACCGATGTCAGCGAGCGCGGTTTCGATGCGCCCAGCGTGCGACCTGGACGCGCCGCTTTAGTTCCCGTCGAGGGCTTGGGAGCTGCCATGGGACGGGCAGGCTTGGCGCCCATAACAGGCTTTGACGTCACCGAGGGACGCGAGGACTTTTTTGCGGCTGGACGATTACCGAGCTGCGAGCCGACGACCGGACGACTGGTCTGTCGAGCATGCCCGACAGACTTAGAGTGCGCGACGGTATTGCGTTGAGGTTTGGCAGGCGCGCCGGAACGCCCTCCGGCGCGGCGGAAGGTGGGTTTCGATGCTCTAGAAGCCGAGGAATTTAACTTCCGGTCTGAGCTCGATGCCATACGCCTCCCTCACCTTTCCGTGCACATGTCTGATAACCGCGGCAACGTCATCGGCCGAGGCAGTTCCGTTATTAACGATAAAATTAGCGTGAACGGGCGAAACTTCCGCGCCGCCAATTGAAAAACCCTTTAATCCACAATCCTCGATAAGCTTGCCCACACTCGCATCGGGCGGGTTGCGAAAGACAGACCCGCAGGATGCGCGACCCATGGGCTGCGTACGCTTGCGCCTTGTAAGGTACCGCTCCATGCGCTCGCGAATGTCGGCCTTGGGCGCCGGTTTAAGCTTGAACACGCACTCGAGGATGATCTCATTGCGGGGAAGGCTACATTCGCGGTAGCCCCAAGTGATCTCGGACCCCGCATAATGCTTGATACCGGATGCCGGGTCAAACGTTACGACATCCTCAACCAGCGAGCCAATCCACTCGGTCCGTGTGCCGGCATTCATAGATATCGCACCGCCGACCGAACCAGGAATGCCAACGGCAAACTCAAGGCCCGAGAGGCTACGCGACAGGGCATCGTTGACCAGGCGCGCAAACATCACGCCCGCACCGACCGTCAGCGTACAACCGTCATCGGCAACAACCGTGCGCTGAAACTCACGTCCGAGCGAAATGACGGCACCGCGATAACCGCCATCGGCAACCAGCAGATTGGAGCCCTTGCCGATGATGACCCACGGCACCTGCTCGCGATCGAGCACCGCCACGGCGCGGCGGAGGGCATGATAGCTATGGCACGTCACAAAGAGGTCGGCCTTGCCGCCGATACGATAGCTCGTATGACGCGCAAGGCGCTCGTCCTCGATCACATCCGTGTCGATCATGCCCGAGAGCGCCATGACGGCGTTAAACAGACCCATTAGACTTAAGCGTCTTTCTTGGCAGTCAGATACTCAATGAACTCGGGACCGACGGTCGTAACGTCGCCGGCACCCATGGTGAGCAGCAGGTCGCCCTCGCCCACCATCTGCTCGAGCTCCTGATTGAGCTCAAGACGGCTGGAGCAGTACACGACCTCCTTGCCAGGATGCTTGGCGCGCACGGCATCGGCGAGCATCTTAGAGGTGACACCCGGAATGGGCATCTCGCCAGCCGAGAACACATCAATCAGCAGCAGTTTATCGGCATTGGCAAATGCATCGGCAAAGTCGTCGCACAGGGCCTGCAGGCGCGAATAGCGGTGCGGCTGGAACACGACGTCGACGTGCTTGTAGCCCAGCGACGAAGCGGCGGCAAGCGTCGCCTTGATCTCGGTGGGGTGATGGCCGTAATCATCGACCACGGTGATGCCATCGATATCGCCCACGTGGGTAAAGCGACGGCGGACGCCCTCAAAGCTCGAGAGCGCCTTGGCGGCGGCGTCGATGTCAAGGCCCAGGACATGGGCGACGGTGAGCACGGCCGTGGCGTTGAGCATGTTGTGGCGACCGGGATTGCTCTTGATCTCCACAGCGTGCTCAGTGCCGTCCTCAAAGCGAACGATAAAGTCACTCTGGATGCCCTTGACATCCGGGTGCACGCAGACGATGTCGTTGCTCTCGGCAAAGCCGTAGGAAAGCACGTGACGGCCCGTCGACTTGGCGAGCTCGACCAGATGCGGGTCCTCGCCGCAGACGATGACGGTGCCGTCCTCGCCCACCAGGCTCATGAATTTGGCGAAAGTTGCCTCGATCTCCTCGATACCCGAGTAGTGATCGAGGTGGTCGGCCTCGACGTTGGTCACAATGACCACGTTGGGGTTCAGGAACAGGAAGGAGCTGTCGGACTCGTCGGCCTCGGCGACAAAGTAGTCTCCCGAGCCGTTCTTGCCGTTCGTGTCATAGCCCTCGACGATGCCGCCGATCAAGAAGCTCGGATCCAGACCCATGCGGTCGAGCATGGTGGCGCACATCGAAGATGTGGTGGTCTTGCCATGCGTGCCGGCAACAGCGACGGTAGTGTAGCCGTGGCCCAAAGCAGAGAGCATCTTGGCACGGGGCCACACGGGAATGCCCAGCTCGCGAGCGCGCACGAGCTCAGGGTTGGACTCCGGAATAGCGGTGGAGACAACAACCACGTCGGGCTTGACCTCGTCGATCGTGGCTGCCTCATGGCCCACATGCACCTTCACACCAGCGCGTGTAAGCTGGCGGATATAACGTGACGTCTTAAGGTCGGAGCCGGTAACGGCATAACCGCGCTCGTGCAGAACGAGGGCGATGCCGCTCATGCCGGCGCCGCCGATACCGATAAAGTGGGCGCTCTTAAACTCGGGCGCGGAGGTTGCAGTCTGGGAATCAGCCATGTGCTCGTGTACTCCTTGCGTAAACACTGCCTGTAACCCGTTAACTGTACCGCACCTACCGCATCAGCGCGAGGGCGACCGACGATATCCCGTCTAACTAACGCAAACCCTCTACCGCATCGGCCAGAAGAGCGGCGGCCCTATCCTGAGCCAGACCACGCGCCGCCTGACGCATGACGTCGCGCTCTGCCGCGTCATCGACCAGGTGCAGCAGCTCATCGGCAAAGGCAGAACCGTCGATATCGGCATCGGCACAGAGCACGCCGGCCCCGGCGTCGACCAGATAACGGGCATTGGTGGTTTGGTGGTCGGCCGTCGCATGCGGATACGGCACGAGTATCGAGGGCACGGCGAGCGCAGCGATCTCGGCCACGCTCGATGCACCCGAACGCGAGAGCACCAAATCGGCAGCAGCCAGCATATCGCCCATGTTGTCGATGTAAGGCTGGACGCGGTAACGCTTCGCCTCCTCGGGCGTCAGCGCCAAAGCGCGCTCGGTCTCCTCAAAGCCGTCGGCACCCGTCGAATGCAACACATAGAGGTTCTTGCGCGAAAGCAGCTCGTTTTTGAGCGAAACCGCGCGCTCGTTGAGGTGCTGGGCGCCAAGTGAACCGCCAAAGACGAGCAGCAGCGTAGCGTCCTCGGGAACGCCAAGTGCCTTGCGGCCGCGAGCGCGATCGCCCTCGATCACCGAGCGACGTACGGGGTTGCCGGTCATGAGCACGTGGTCAGGGTCACCTTCGCGCTCAAAGACCGAACGCGCTGCCGGCACCGAGATGCACACGCGGGCGGCGTGGGAGTTCATCATCTTGTTGGCCAGGCCCGGAACAGAGTTCTGCTCATGCAGCAGATACGGAACGCCTGCGCCCTTGCACCACCCCAGCAGCGGAACCTCGACATAGGCACCAAAACCGATGGCGGCATCGGGCTTGCCGACCTTTGAGAAATGATTGGCGAGCGCACGCTTGGCCTTATTGACACGCCACAGCGAGGTCAGCGCCGTCCAAGGACGGGAGCGGTCGAAGCCCGTGACCGTAATGGGCACAAAATCAAACCCAGCCTCGGGGACCAAACGACCCTCGAGCTTGCGCGACTGGCCCACGAACACAACGTGGTGGCCACGGTCACGCAGTTCTTCGGCCAAGGCGAGCGCGGGGTTGATGTGTCCTGCCGTGCCGCCGGCTGCAATAGCAACGGTCATTTTATCGGTCATGGTAGTCCCTTCGTACACGCGGTCCCTGGTCGTCGGTGCGCAGACGCGCCGACGGGTCCGAGTTCAAATCGAGTCGATTATATCCGCCGCCCGCGTTGCGAGGGCTGGGGCGCTGCGGACGACCTTGCGGAGCCGTTCGCGAGCGTGGACGAGCTGCCGGCTCGGATGCAGAACCATCCAGAACGGTAAAGCCGCTACGCGAAGGTCGTTCACCGCGCACATGGGCCACGCCGGCGGTGCTCTCGTCCATAACGGCAAAGCTCTCACGGCGGCGGTCATACTCATCGCGGCGGGCGCTCTCGTACGAAACGCGCAGAATCAACCCGGCAAGCATAAGCGACACGATAATCGACGAACCGCCGTAGCTAATAAACGGCAACGGTTTGCCCGTCATGGGAAACACGTTGAGGATGCCAAGCGCGTTAATCAAAAACTGCACCGCGAGAATGACCGCGGAGCCAGACGCCATAAGCGCGCCCCGACGATCGGTCGCCTGCTCGGCAATGCGAAACGCCGAGTAGATCAGCATCGCAAACACCAAGAAGAACAGCACGGTTCCGACAAAGCCGACTTCCTCGCCAATGATGGCCAGGATGTAGTCATTGTGCGCCTCGGGCAGATACGAGTACTTCATGGTTGAGTTGCCGATGCCACGGCCGAACAGACCGCCCGAGGCAAAGGCCATGATGGCAAGCGTGGCCTGATAGCCGTCACCATACTCATCAGCCCAAGGGTTCAAGGCAACCTGAATACGCACCATACGGTACGGCTCTGCGACAAGTGCAATCACGATCACGAGAATGCCGAAGATTAGCACGCCGATGATAAATCTCGGGTCGAGACCCGCAAACAACGCCATGCACATGAGGGTCAACAGGATGATCAGGACAGTACCGAAATCGGGCTGGATAAAGATCAGAAAGAGCGAAATACCCAGGTAGATGCCCATCTTGCGAAGGAATTCGTTGATGTTGCCACCGGGCGAAAAGAAGCGATCAAGCATGATGGCCGAATACGCAATGGCAAATGGCTTTAAAAACTCGGAAGGCTGGAACTGAATACCGGCGATGTTGAGCCAGCGCGTGGCGCCACGGCTGCCGCTGCCCACCAAGAACACCAGAAACAGTAGCCCTATCATGCCGATAAGGAAGATCCTAAGCACATCCTCCCCAAACCAGCTGTCCGGCAAAACGCGCACGATGGCAATCAGCGCCAGAACACCAACCACGGCAAACGCGGCCTGTCGACCCAGGAAAAACGTCGCCGAGCCATTCTCGTGCAGCGCCTCGACCGAAGACGCCGAGTACACCATCAGCAGACCAAAGCACACCAAAGTAAACAGGCAGGCCATAAATATCAGACGGGGGCGCATGATGCGGGCGGGAACGCCGGCAATATAGCGTTCGCTAAACGACTGCCCGCCGCGACCGGAACGCGGTGTGCTACGCCGCGAGGAAGCACGGTCCGAGTCGGGCCTCCTCATACCTTGTCGGGGGCTCTCCTCTCTCACCGGCAACCCCTATTCCATTTGCGATTTCGCTGCAGCGGCAAGCTGAGCCACGTAGTCCTTAAACACGCGGCCGCGCTCCTCATAGCCCGAGAACTCATCGAACGAAGAGCAGGCAGGAGAAAGTAAGATCACGTCGCCACGGCTCGACAGCGAACGGGCAACGTCCACGGCATCGCGTAGGTCATCCGCTTGGGCGATATCCACATCGCCATCGACATCGGCCTCGTCCATAGCGGCGGTAAAGCGCTCGCGCGCATCGCCAAAGCAGACGACCGAGCGCACGTTATCCATGACAACGCGCGCGAAGTCCGTGAGCGGCGTGCCCTTATCGTGGCCGCCGAGCAGCAAGATCACGTCGTCATCGGGAAATGCCGTCAGTGCCTTCTCGACCGCGTCGGTGTTGGTCGCCTTGGAATCGTTGACGTAGCGCACACCGTCAATCTCGCCGCACGGCTCCACGCGATGCTCGAGCGGCTGGAACGAGGCCAGACCGCGGCGGACACCATCGACATCGGCACCGACGGCCAGAGCAGCCGTGGCGGCACATAAGGCATTGATGACATTGTGATGGCCCGAGATCTTGAGCTCGGACGTGGCGACAAGCTGAGTCTCGACGCCCTTCAGGCGCACGACCATTTTGCCGTCGCGCACAAAGGCGGCATCTGCACCCTCGGGCTCGTCAAAAGCGACCTTGCAGATGCGGCGACCCGGCGTATAGATGTACTCATCGAACTCGTGAATGCCGGCGTCTTCGACGTCGACAACCACCAGATCGTCATCGACCATATTGTCAAACAGTTTGATCTTGGCAAGCGCATAGTTCTTATGGCTCTTATGCCAACCCAAGTGGTCGGGAGTGATGTTGAGCAGCACCGCCACGCGAGGGTGGAGCTCGGTGGTCGTAGCAATCTGATAGCTCGAGAGCTCAGCCACAAACCACTCGTTGTGGGCTCGTCCGTCAATCTCGTTGACCGGCGGCTCGCCGATGTTGCCGACAGCTACGCTGGCCTCGCCGGCAGCCTTGAGCAGATAATCAGTCAGCGACGTGGTGGTCGTCTTGCCGTTGGTGCCCGTGATGGCAATCCAGTTATCGGGCGACAGGCGATAGGCAAACTCGGGCTCACCCATAATCTGGGCGGCATGCTCGCGCCCGGCCTTAAAGAAGCCCGAGAACTCCGAGATGCCCGGGCACGTCACGCATACGTCATAGGCGCCCTCGACCTGTTCGGTCCCATAGACAAACGACGCGCCAGCAGCCTCGAGCGCACGCGTGGCGTCATTGGGCTCAGAGGTGCCGCCGCCATACACGGTAACGGCGCTTACGCGCTCTGGATGTGCCAGCGCCCAGCGGGCGACATCGAGACCGGATTTGCCCTGACCCAAAACGAGCAGGCTAAAGACATCAGCAAGAGGCATGAAAGACCACTATCCCAACTGGAAGAACAGAGCAAGGCCAACGGCACCAAAGGCCGCAGCGATAATCCAAAAACGGATGACGACCTTGGTCTCGGCCCAGCCCTTCTTTTCGAAATGATGATGGATGGGCGCCATAAGGAAGACGCGCTTGTGCGTAAAGTGGAAGTAGACAACCTGAATCATGACCGACAGAGTCTCAACGATAAACAGGCCGCCGATGATGAGGGAGACGACCTCGGTGTTAGTCATGATGGACGTGCAGGCAAACGCGGCGCCCAGAGCAAGCGAGCCGGTATCGCCCATAAAGATGCTCGCCGGATAGCAGTTGAACCACAGAAAGCCCAAGCAGGCACCGGCACACGCGGTGCAGAAGATGGACAGGTTCACGTCTCCGTGCAAAAACGCCATGGCAGCCATGGCGAGCATGGCAATCATGGAGGTGCCGCCAGCAAGACCGTCAAGGCCATCGGTCAGGTTCACGGCATTGGAAAGACCAGCGATCATCAGCCAGCAAAATACGATGTAGAGCCACGGGAACGAAAGGCCGCAGATGGTGGTCGAAAGCACGCCAAGGTCGATCGTCAGGCCGCCGGGAAAACGAATCTCGGGGGCGACGCCGCACCAGTTGACGGCAAGTACCGTAAAGGTGACACAGATAATGGTTAGGCCGATCATCTTGGCATGAGGCGTCAGACCGAGCGAGCGCCCATGCGTAACGGAGGTCAGGTCGTCGATCAGGCCCAGCACACCGGTCGCCAGCGTGGCGAGCAGTACGAGTACGAGCTCGGTGGTGAGCTTGCCCATCAGCAGGCAGGTCAGCGAGATCGCGACGAGGATGACAACGCCACCCATGGTGGGCGTTCCCTGCTTAACCAAATGACGCTTGGGGCCGTCGGCACGAACCTGCTGGCCGATACCCTCGACCTTGAGCAGCTTGATCCACCACGGCATGAGCAGCAGCGCAATGGCTGCGGCGATGCCAAGCCCCAAAAAAGCCTGATACGTTGGATACGAGGGATTGCCGAACATGGGCTAGCACACACCTTCCACAAAGCGGTCGAGCTCAACAAAGCGGGAACCCTTGACCAGTACAACATCATGTTTTTCAAGCGCGCCGCCCATGCGGTCGAGCACCTGCTGATAATCGGAGAACACCTGGATGCGGTCCTCGTCCATACCCATCATGCGCGCGGCATCGGCCATAAGCTGGGCCAGCTCACCACCCACGCACGCCAGCATGTCGAGCTTCTTGGCGGCGGCATAGGCGCCCACGAGCTCATGCATGCGAGGAGCCTCATCGCCCATCTCGCCCATCTCGCCCAGAATCGCCATGCGAGACCCCGTGCACGAAAGCGAGCACAGCAGATCGAGGCCGGCTGCCATCGATTCGGCGCTGGCGTTATAGGAATCGTCGATGATGCGTGCACCGCTCTTGGCGCGCTTGATCTCCTGGCGGTGCCCGGTGATCGTGAGGCCCCTAAAGGCAGCATCGATCTGCTCGGGCGTCACGCCCAGGCGATAGGCAACCGCGGCGGCCTTAACGGCATTAGGAACGGACTGCACGCCGGGGATGGCAAGCATGGTATCGATTGTCTCGCCCTGACCAAAATCGAGCGTAAAGACCGGACGGCCCTCGTCATCAACGCGAACGTCGCGGGCGCGGACCTCATCATCGTCAGAGACACCGGCCAGCATCACGTCGATACCAGCAGGCTGGGCGAACGTATCGCGAATGAACGGCGTAAAATCGTCCTCGCCGCCCAAAACCAGCAGCGGCAAATAGTCGCCGGCGGCGCACATGCCCTGGACAATCTCGGCTTTAGCGCGGGCGATGTTCTCGCGGCTGCCCAAAATGCCGATATGAGAGGTGCCGATCTTGCTCACGATGGCAAGGTTGGGATTGGCGGACTGGGACAGGCGCTCGATCTCGTGGAAATGGTTCATGCCCATCTCGAGCACCAGGACCTCGGTATCGGCCGGAGCGGAAAGCACCGTGAGCGGCATGCCGATCAGGTTATTGAAATTGCCCTTGGTGGCCCAGACACGATAGCGCTTGGCGAGCACAGCGGCGAGAACGTCCTTGGTCGTCGTCTTGCCGATGGAACCGGTAATGCCAACGACCAGGCAGCCAAGCTCCAGGCGATACACGTGCGCCAAACGCAGCAGAAACTCCTCGGGATCATCGGTCAGCAAGATGGCACAGCCCTTGTCCTGCGCCAGCGAGACCAGCTCGGCCTCGGGCTCACGCGTCATCACGACGGCGCCGGCACCCGACTGGACGGCACGGGAAGCAAAATCATTGCCGTCGACGTTTTCACCGGGAAAGGCGACGAAAATCGTCCCTTCCTCGACCTGGCGCGAGTCGATAACGCACCCGCGGCATACCCGATCGACTTCTCCCGTCACGGTTCGGGCCCCTGTTGCGGCCGCGAGGTTGTTGACGGCGATCTCTATCATTGCAGCTCCCCTGTAAACCTAAATAATGCTATCGGCGTATTGTATCCCAGCGCCGCGCATGCGTGGTGCAGGGCATGTGAACACCCCTCATATGGGACAACAAACCACGCCCCAAAGATTGTAACCCCCTACTTCGTGTGCGGGATACCCAGCACGTCGAGCGCGTTGGCCATAATGGACTGGAACGGCACCGCAGCGGCATCTGAGCCGCTCGGCGTTCCGTCGAGCGTGATATAGCACAGCACCTTGGGCGATTGTGCCGGTGCAAAGCCCATAAAGGACGACATGTAGTTCTCCTTGAGGTAGCCGCCGTTCTCGTCGGCACGTTCGGCCGTACCGGTCTTACCCGCCACGTCATAGCCGTCAACCGCGCCGCCAACGCCCGTTCCCTCCGACACGACCGTCTGCATGCACGATGTCACCTGGGATGCGGCGTCCTCCGAAATCGCGCGCTCGCCTTCGCCCCAGTCCTTCTCGTCGCCTTTGCTGGACTTATAGAAGTGCGGGGTCATCATCACGCCGCCGTTGGCGATGCCGCCCACGGCACGTGCGATCTCAATCGGCGAGACAGACAGCGCCTGTCCAAAGCTCATCGAGCCCAGCGTGGCGCCGTCATACTGGTCACGCTCCTTGACGATGCCCAGACTCTCGCCCGGAAAATCGACACCCGAGCTGTGACCGATGCCCCACTTGTCCACATAGGCGGCAAAGTCGTCGGCACCGATCTTGCGCCCCACCAGGACAAATCCCACGTTGGACGAACGGCGCATCATCTCGCGCACATCCATGGTCATGGCGTAGTCGCGCTTGTCGGCATCGGTGACGGTATCGTCGCCCACCTTGATGCTCGCCGGCACCTCAAACGACGTACTCGACCGCACGACGCCCAAGTCGAAGCCGGCGCCCGCCACGAGCGTCTTAAAGGCCGAGCCGGGCTCGTAGGCGTCGGTGACCAGGCGCAGGTTCATATCCTCGGTCTTGGCGTTTTCCAAATTGGTCTGGTCGTAGGTCGGATACGAGCAGGCTGCCAAGATCTCGCCTGTCGTAGGATCGGTGACCAGCGCCGAGCCGTTCTTGGCCTTTGTCTTCTCGACAGCCTCTGCCAGGGCATCCGCGGCCGCACGCTGGATATTGACGTCGAGCGTCGTCACGATATCAACGCCGTCGACCGCAGCCACCTTTTTATAGGCACCGCCCGCGATATAGCTGCCGTCCCTCGCGCGCTCGCGTACGAGAGAACCGTTCGTGCCGGTCAGAAGCTTGTTGTATTGCTTTTCGAGACCCGTCAAGCCGTCGTTGTCTACATTCACTACACCCAGCACCTGCGATGCCAGATTGCCGTATGGATATACGCGCTTCATGGCCTGCTCAAAAAGCACGCCGGGCAGGTTCTTCTTCTCCAGCGCCGCAGCGTCGTCTTCGTCCACCTGGCGCTTGATATACACCCAGGTTCCATCGGACTCAACGAGCTTACGGCAGGTCTTTTTATCGATTCCAGTTGCCTTGACCAGCGCCGACACCGTCTTGTCAACATCCTCGACAAGCTGGGGGTTCACGGCGATGTTGCGACATTCGACCGACGACGCCAGCACGTTACCGTTGCGGTCGTAGATGGTGCCACGTTTGGCATAGAGGGTCTGCGCAAGCAGGCGGCGCGCATCGGCACGCTCGCGCAGTTTATCGGCTTCGACAATTTGATAGTCGGCAAGGCGAAAGACGCCCAAGCCCAAGCCAAGCCCAATGAAGCCCATGACGGCTTTGCGGCGAGGCAGAGGCGTGCCCGTGAGCCATTCGGTCGACGAACTCTTGCGCGACCTGGTGTTATGCACTTGAGGGCCGCCCGAGCCGCGAAGTCGCGACGCCGGGTCGTTGCCACGGGACTGCCCGGCGTTGTAAGATTGCCGACCCGTTCCTTGATAACCAGAACGTCCCCGCGACGAGGGACGTCCAGAACCGCGACCCCCGTCGGAACCGCGGCGATAGTCATTTGTCATACTCAGCTACCGTCTTGCTACTGAGCGGTCGCGGTCGCGTTGGCGCCCGCGGCTGCATCCTGCGAAAAGTCAAGTGTAACGCTCTCGCTGGGCTCCACCATGCCATAAGCGCCCGCAAGGTCGCGAATACGCGTGTCGGCGCCATAGACCGAATGCATGACCTCCAGGTCGGAGCTCTCATCGGTCGCCTTTTCGAGCGTGTTGGTAAGCTCGGCGTTGCTGTTGAGCACCTGGGCCGTAACGCCGGCGAGCGCCACGCGGGCGACGCCGATCGTCATGAAGATGGCCGCAATGATGCAAAACGTTTTAAGAACGCTCATGAAAACCGGGCTTACCGCCTGGTTTGCCTGACGGCCCGCGCCCGTGTAGACATCAAAGCGCGGCGTGCGCTGCTCACGGGGAGCAACGGGGGCCTGCGGCGTCTCACGATAGGCGGGCATGGCGTTCATATCATAGGCGAGTGCTGCGCTTGAAGTGTTGTAGCCCATGATATGCCGCCTCCCATCCCGAGTACGTTGGTAGTGTGTTTAAGCTTCGTTTATGGTGCGAGCGGGAGGTCCAATATCGCGCGGTCGTGCCTACAGACGCTGCGCCACGCGGATTTTGGCTGATCTCGCCCGAGGGTTGCGCTCAACCTCATCAGGCTGGGCAACCAAGGGTTTGCGGGTGATGACCTTGAGTATCGGCACGTTGCCGCACACGCACACCGGAATCTCCGGCGGACACGTGCACCCCTGGCTCATCTCCTTAAAGTGGTTCTTTACGATACGGTCCTCGAGCGAGTGATACGAGATGACGCAGATACGTCCGCCCGGGTTGAGCCACCTGGTGGCGGCATCAAGCCCTCGTTCGAGCACATCGAGCTCGTGATTGACCTCGATGCGAATGGCCTGGAAACTTTTCTTGGCCGGGTGTCCGCCATGCCGACGAGCGGCAGCCGGGATACCTGCCTTGATGATCTCGACAAATTGGCCGGTGGTTTCGATCGGTTCTTGCTCGCGGCGGCGCACGATCTCGCGCGCGATCTGCGAGGCGAACTTCTCTTCGCCGTAGACGCGTAGAATCCGGGCGAGGTCGTGTTCGTTATAGGTGTTGATGACCTCAGCTGCGTTTAAGGTGTTATTACCCGGATCCATCCGCATGTCCAATGGGGCGTCCTCGTTATACGAAAAGCCCCTGCCAGGGATATCGAGTTGCGGCGACGAAACGCCCAAATCGAACAGGAAGCCATCGACCCCGGGCACCTCGGCCGAGCAAAGCAGCTCGTCCAAGTCGCCGAAGTTGCCCTTCAGCAGCTGGTGCGGAACGCCGGGAACCTCGCGGTCCAGACGGGCGCCAGCGGCCTCGAGGGCCATGTCGTCCTGGTCGACGCCGAGCAAAAGGCCCGTCTCCCCCACCTGCGCGGCCATCTTTACCGAATGGCCGGCACCGCCAAGGGTGCAATCGCAGACAACGGAGCCGCTCTTTAGCCGCAGCGACTCAAGCACTTCGCCGAGCATGACAGGTTCATGCCGATATTCTTGTGTCAAGATCCCACGCTCCATCCGTTACCCGTGCCTTGCCCTTACGAGAAGAAGAGGTCCAGCAGGGCCTCATCGTCATCGTCCTCATCGGCCGCGGCGCGATCCCAAACCTCAAGGTGGTCGTAGTTGCCCACAACCGTGACCTCGCGGTCGAGGTTCGCCTGCTTGCGGAGAGACTCGGAAAGACCGATACGACCGGCGCTGTCCACGTCCATCGACGTGGTGCGCTTGTTGATCGCCCTCATGAGCTTCTGGTCATTAATGTCACGCGGGTTAAAACCCTCGTGGCCCTCACGACCCGCGAAGAGTCCTTCGACCCACTTATCGAAGGCCTCGGCAGAGAACACGTACAGAGCATCGACATCCAGGGCTTTGAACACGCGAACGTGCTCTCCAAGCTCCTCGCGAAGGGGTGCAGGCAGGGACAAACGACCTTTTGCATCGAGATTGCGCTCGTATGCACCAGTCATTCCCATGTGCGCCCTCCCCTCGGTTACTCAGATGGCACGTACGCGGGGAACCACCCCGCCTGTCGACGTCATTAATAATATGGGGAACCGCCCCATTTTTCAACACCTTTCCCCACCCCTTCCCCCACCCCGCCCCACCACTCCACCCACCATATATTGCAAAACACCCCCCAATCATATGTTCGAAAACACAATATGTTGTGTTTACAGCAACGGCGGGATGCCACCTGTGGCACCCCGCCTTTCAACCTCAACCTTCAAGTTGACCTTGAGGCGATTTTTGCGTCCCTTTACATGCCGTTCACATCGCCCCCAAACTCCCCCACCCAAGGCACATGCGGCCCACCACCGCGACGACAAGTGGCAAAAAATGGGACGGGCCCCAGATTGCCCATGCGCGCGCAAAAGCACGCCGCGGCAATCTGGGGCCCGTCCCCAAATACCTATAGATATGCAGGCCAGCGATGTGTTAACGATGTGCCAGCGGGTGCGCCGCCAGATAGACCTCGGTCAGTTGCGTACGATCGACATGCGTGTAGACCTGCGTGGTCGATATATCGGCATGTCCCAAGATCTCCTGTAGCACACGGAGGTCTGCACCGCCCGCAAGCATATGGGTGGCAAAGGAGTGACGCAGCGTATGGGGATGGAGTCCCACCAGCCCCACCTGGCGCCCGTAGCGCTCACAGATGGCATGGATGCCCTGGCGCGACAGACGGCGGCCGTTCTTATTTAAAAAGACCGCCGAGGTCTCGGTTCCGTGGGCATGGGCCGCCAAGCGAGAACGCCCCTCAGTTAAATAGAGCGTCAGAGCTCGCGCCGCGCTTCCCACCAGCGGGGACAGGCGTTCCTTTGAGCCCTTACCGCGAACGAGCACAAAGCCATCGTCGATATGGATATCGCCCACATCGAGCCCCACCAACTCGCTCACACGCAAGCCGCATCCGTAGAGCACTTCCAAGATGGCATGGTCGCGCAAGCCCATCTCGCCCTCGGGGAAGTCTTGATCGAGCAGCGCCGAGACATCCTCCACCGATAGATACTCCGGCAAACGCTCAGCCTTTTTAGGCAGGCGCAACGCCGCCGTTGGATTTTGGGCCACAGCCCCATCGCGCACCAAAAAGGCATGCAGACCCTTCACGGCCGCAAGCGCACGCTCCACCGAGGCATCGGAATAGCCCCCATCCCGACGGTCGGCGACAAAGCCCTCCACGACCTGACGGGTCACCTCTTCAAAAGACACAATACCCGCCCGCTCCAGATAGGCGCAGTACGTCGTCAGGTCACGTCGATAGGCCGCAATCGTGTTGCGCGCCAAACCCCGCTCGACCGCGAGGTAATCGAGATACTCCCCCGCCGCCACGGCGAGCGACGAGGGAGTAGCTTCGGTATGTTCTTTGTTCGCCGGCACCCTTAGTCCGTAGCGAGGTTCATGGGCGTCACCTGTAGGCGATCGACACCCTCGTGCTGACCGATCGAGGCACGCACGAACTCTCGGAACAGCGGCTGCGGGTTGGTCGGACGGCTCTTGAACTCGGGGTGAGCCTGGGTTGCCACATACCACGGATGCACGTCGCGCGGCAGCTCGACCATCTCGACCAGGCGCTCGTCGGGTGAGAGGCCAGAGATAACCAAGCCGGCGTCCTCGAGCTGGTCGCGGAAGGCGTTGTTAAACTCAAAGCGGTGACGGTGACGCTCGTAGACGAGATCCTCGCCATATGCCTCGCGAGCAAGGGTATCGGCGGCGAGCTTGCACGGATAGGCGCCCAGGCGCATGGTGCCGCCCTTCTCGGTCACGTCCTCCTGCGAGCTCATCAGATCGATGACGCTAAACGGGCCGTCCGGATCGAACTCAGAGGAGCTGGCGCCGGCAAGGCCGACGACGTTGCGGGCAAATTCGCACACGGCCACCTGCATACCCAGGCAAATGCCCAGATACGGAATTTTGTGCTCGCGGGCGAACTCGGCCGCGAGGATCTTGCCCTCCAGGGCGCGCTTGCCAAAGCCGCCGGGGACCAGGATGCCCGAGGCGTCGCCCAGAACCTCGGAGACGTTCTGCTCGTCGAGGCTCTCGCCATCGACCAGCTGGACGTCCACATGGCGATCGTAGAAGACGCCCGCGTGGTGCAGGGCCTCGATAACCGACAGGTAGGCATCGGGCAGCTGCGTATACTTGCCCACGACGGCGATCTTCACCTTGTCGGCGTGCTGGTTGGCATGGTTCTGCTTGCGCAGGAACTCGTTCCACTCACTCATGTCGCGCTCACGCGGATCGAGACCCAGACGCTCGCAAATGCGCAGGTCAAAGTCCTGCTCGGCGAGTAGCTGCGGAACGTCGTAGATGCTCGCGCAGTCCTCATTGGTAAAGACGCAGTCGGTGTCGACGTCGCAGAAGCTTGCGATCTTGCCGCGGATGGCATCGTCGATATGGTGGTCGGAACGCAGAACGATAATATCGGGCTGGATACCAAAGCTGCGGAGCTCCTTGACGGAGTGTTGCGTCGGCTTGGTCTTGACCTCGTGGGCGGCGGCGATATAGGGAACGAGCGACACGTGGATGTAGCAGACGTTCTCGGGGCCGGCCTCCTTGCGGTACTGGCGAATGGCCTCGACAAACGGCTGCGATTCAATGTCGCCGATGGTGCCACCCAACTCAGTGATGACCACATCGGAGCCGGTCTGCTCCTCAATACGACGGAACTTATCCTTAATGGCGTTCGTGACGTGCGGAATCACCTGCACGGTGCCGCCCAAAAAGTCGCCGCGACGCTCACGGGCGATTAGGCTTTTGTAGATGGCACCGGTCGTAAAGTTGGAATCGCGGGTCAGGTTCTCATCAATAAAGCGCTCGTAATGACCCAAGTCCAGGTCGGACTCGTAACCATCCTCGGTAACGAAGACCTCACCATGCTGGAACGGGCTCATGGTACCGGGGTCGACGTTCAGATACGGGTCGGCCTTCTGCATCGTTACTTTGTAGCCACGCGACTTGAGCAGACGGCCCAGCGAGGCCGCGGTGATACCCTTGCCCAGGGACGAAACCACGCCGCCGGTTACGAACACATGCTTGGTCATATTGAGTTACCTGCGCTTCCCGTAGAAGTTGTTTATCCACATCTTACGGGTCTTCATTGTAATACTCGCGCCGCGGACCGTTCGCAATTTTTCTCGCGTGCGATTGCATTTCTCAATCTTGAAACAAAACGCCGCCCGGTTTCCCAGGCGGCGTCGCTATGGCAAGGGTTACATGCTGCTATCGATCAGCAACCTCGTCCTCAAGCATTTCCTGAACGAGCATGCCGGTACGGACGCCCTCAAGATACCACTCGCCACGTTCGGTGAGGCAAATGCCATTTGCAAGCTGACCGCCGTCGTCGCTATAACGCGAGACGACATCAATCATGCCTTCGGAATCCAAGCGATCGATTGCGGCGCGGGCACGATACGGCGAAACCCCCACGCGCTCGGCAAGCGTTTTGCGCGAGAAACCATACGGCCCGCCATTGTCTTCGGTTTGCTGGTCGATCTCCATCAACACCAGCACCTCGACACGCTTCATATCGTTGACACTCGCACGACCCTTGCCCGCCATAGCAGCCTCCTCAAACCGAGCACGAGCATCTAACGCGCCGTGCGCGACCGACACACCTCACGATGGCAGGTAATATCCATCATGCGGCATCCCGCTAAGGATGAAACAGTTACGGTTATTGTATACCGCTCAAATTGTTTCTAGGCAGGTAAACAGCTATTTTTCGCCGAAATAGACGCTTTATTGATCAAAAAGCCGTACCGGGCGCTAACCCGATACGGCCAAAATGCAATGCAATTACCGCGGTGCTTCAAACTTAGCGATGGAAGAAACCGCGGCGCTCAAACTTGGGCTCGCAGCACACGTTGATGCCCAACTTGCGCAGTACCGTCTCGTCCGTCGGCGAGATAATCACGCTAAAGAAGGCATCGCAACCGCGCAGCTGCTCCAGGCCCGAAAGGACGCGAGCGGCCGTCTCACTCGTGGCCGAGGTGATCGACAGCGCCATAAGCGTCTCGTCGGTGTGGAGGCGCGGGTTTTTGCTGCCCAGGAAATGCGTCTTGAGCTTGCTGATGGGCTCGATCGCCTCATCGCTAATGACCTCGAGCTCAAGGTCGACGCCCGAGACATGCTTGAGGGCGTTCATAATGAGCGAACTTGCGGCGCCCAGGCGCGTGGAGGTCTTACCGGTCACCACGGAGCCATCGGGCATGACCATGGCACCCACGGGACCACCCGTCAGCTGCTCCCTGGTGAGGGCCGCCGAGCGCGCCGGTGAGTAGTTCTTATCGATGCCGGCTTTCTTCATAATAATCTTGAGACGGTCGACTTGCTCATCGCCCACGCCGGTACGGCGCACATTTTCGACCGCGGTAAAGTAGCGGCGGACGATCTCCATCTTGGAAGCGTCGCGGCAGGCATCGTCATCGGTGATGGCAAAACCGACCATATTGACGCCCATGTCCGTAGGGCTCTGGTAGGGGCTCTTGCCCAGGATCTTTTCCATCAGGGCACGGACTACCGGGAAGGCCTCGACGTCGCGGTTGTAGTTGACCGTGGTCTTGTTGTAGGCCTCCAGGTGGAAGGAGTCGATGATGTTGGCGTCATCGAGGTCTGCCGTGGCGGCCTCGTAGGCAATATTGACCGGATGCGTAAGGGGCAGATTCCAAACCGGGAAGGTCTCGAATTTGGCATAGCCGGCGGCCGTGCCATGCTTGTGCTCGTGATAGAGCTGAGACAGGCAAGTGGCGAGCTTGCCCGAGCCAGGGCCGGGCGCCGTCACGACAACGAGCGGTCGGGTGGTCTCGACAAACTCGTTCTTGCCATAGCCGTCGTCGGACACGATCAGATCGACATCGTGCGGATACCCCTCGATGGGATAGTGCAGCTTGGCGGGAATACCGAGCGCGTTCAGGCGGTTGCGGAACACATCGGCAGCGGGCTGTCCAGCGTACTGGGTGATGACCACGGCCGCGACAGCAAAGCCGTTGCCGCGGAACAGGTCAACCAGGCGCAGCACATCCTCGTCATAGGTAATGCCAAGGTCACCACGAGCCTTGTTTTTCTCGATGTGGTTCGCGTTGATCGCGATGATAACCTCGACATCGTCGGCGATGCTTTTGAGCATGCGGAACTTGCTGTCCGGCTCAAAACCCGGTAGCACGCGGCTGGCATGATAGTCATCGAACAGCTTGCCGCCAAACTCCAAATACAGCTTGCCGCCAAACTGCGAGATGCGCTCCTTAATGTGAGCAGCCTGCAGCTCGATATACTTCGCGTTGTCGAAACCCTGGCGCATGTATGGCTCCCGTCCCGTTTCGTAAATTAAGTTCCTACGCGATTATAACGGAGCCTGCCCTCCCCGATGCCCAGGCCATCAACAGGCACCAACCAAACACGCCATCGATAAGTTGCGGTGAAATAGCTCCTGTTTAACCCCTCAAGACGGCCAAACGGGAACTATTCCACCGCAACTTCCCCTTTTGGCGCAAAGTAACCTGACCCCTTTGCACCAACAGCAGAAACGTCGCGGGCAGAGAACGGACAGCGAACAGACACCAGAGCGAGCAAGCCGCCCCCTGCGCCAACAATGGCAGCGCCGCAGGTTGAGCATAAGTCAGCGAAAGCCCACCAGAGCGAGCAAGGTGACGTGAAAGAGGAGGGCATAGGCCTTGTGGCCATGCCCGACGATTGAACGTCAGATTGCCGCTTAGGAACGCTTGCAGCGTCGAGCGGTTACGGCGTTTGGTAAAACGCCGTAACTTAATAAGTTTGGTACCTTGACATTGATTTCTCATGCTCCTAGATTGGTTAGGCACAAAACAATTCCACTACCTAACTAAAGAAAGGAGCAACACTAATTCATGTGCGATGAACCTCTTAACCTTTGTTCGCATGAGCCCGGCGGCGACCCGTCACAGCCTGCGGATGTACCCGAAGCGGTCAGCGCCGAAGACAAGCTTGCCAAGCGCATCCTCAATAATCTGGGCTTTTGCGGCCATTACATGCACTTTCATGGCGGAGGCGTATCCGGCAAGGCGCCCATCATCTGCCTGCTAGCCAAGCAACCCGGCGGCGAGATGTCGCAGCAGGAGCTCGGCATGCACTTTGACCTCAAGCCGGGATCGCTTTCCGAGATCCTGTCCAAGCTCGAGCTCAACGGCCTCATCGAGCGCAGCCGTAACCCCAAGGATCGACGGCAACTCACCATTCGCCTGACCGAAACCGGCCGGGAAAACGCCCGCATCGACCAGGCAGCCCGCATCCGCTTTAGAGAACGGGCCTTTAGCGCGCTCACCCACGACGAGCGCGAGGACCTCGCCGAAATGCTCGATAAAATCCGCGTAACCTGGGAGGAACTGGATGATTAAAACCCTCATGGGCAGCATCCGCGACTATATGAAAGTCACCGTTGCTACGCCGTTGCTTGTGCTTGGCGAGGTGCTCTGCGAGATGCTGATTCCATTTATCACTGCCAACCTGATCGACGCCATCAAAGACGGCGCCACCGTAGCCGAGATGCTTCCCACCGCAGGCTTTTTGGTGCTCATCGCGCTGACGTCGCTTGCTTTTGGCGCCGCGGCCGGCGTCACCTGCAGCCATGCGAGCTGCGGGTTCGCCAAGAACCTGCGTCACGACCTGTTCTACAAGATCCAGACGTTCAGCTTTGCCAACATCGATGAGTTCTCGAGCTCCTCGCTCGTCACGCGCCTGACCACCGATATCAACAACGTGCAGCAGGCCTTTATGATGATCATCCGTATCGCCGTGCGCGCGCCGCTGGTATTGATCTTCGCCTTTACCATGGCGTTTATCATGGGCGGCAGCGTCGCCATGGTCTACCTGGTCATCATTCCGCTGCTGGGCTTTGGACTGTTCTTTATCATCTTTAAGGTGCGCCCCATCTTCTCGCGCGTGTTCCACAAGTACGATGCCCTTAACGAGTCCGTCGAGGAAAACGTCACCGGCATGCGCGTGGTCAAGAGCTATGTGCGCGAAGACTTTGAGAAGGAGAAGTTCGCGACCGCCGCACGCGACGTCCAGATGGACTTCACCCGCGCCGAGAAGCTGCTCGCCTTTAACAACCCCATGATGAACATCTGCGTCAACGGCGCGTTTGTCGTCATCATCTACCTGGGCTCCAAGCTCATCATCACGAGCCAGGGCACGCTGTTCGACGTGGGCCAGCTCTCCTCGACCTTTACCTATGGTTTCCAGATTCTCATGAGCCTGATGCAGCTGTCGATGATCTTTGTCATGGTGACCATGGCCGACGAATCGGCACACCGCATTGCCGAGGTGCTGGCCGCCGAGCCCACGATCGCCGATCCCGCCGAGCCCGTGCTCGAGGTTGCCGACGGTTCCATCGACTTTGACCACGTGAGCTTTAAGTATTCCGAGCACGCGAAGCGCCAGGCGCTCGACGACGTCGACCTGCATATTAAGAGCGGCGAGACCATCGGCATCATCGGCGGAACCGGCTCGGCCAAGTCCACGCTCGTGAACCTGATCGCCCGCCTGTACGATGTCACCGAGGGCACCGTGCGCGTCGGCGGTGTGGACGTACGCAACTACGACCTGGACGCGCTGCGCCACCAGGTAGCCATGGTGCTGCAGAAAAACGTGCTGTTTAGCGGCACCATCGCCGAGAACCTGCGTTGGGGCGACCCGAATGCCACCGACGAGGAAGTCCGCGAGGCCGCACATCTGGCCTGCGCCGACGAGTTTGTCGACGGCTTCCCCAAGGACTACGACACCTGGATCGAACAGGGCGGCTCTAATGTTTCCGGCGGTCAGAAGCAGCGCCTGTGCATTGCGCGTGCTCTGCTGCGTCGCCCCAAGATCTTGATCCTGGACGACTCCACGAGCGCCGTCGACACCAAGACCGACGCCAAGATCCGCGAGGGGCTGGCGAGCTATCTGCCCAACACGACCAAGCTCATCATCGCCCAGCGTATTAGCTCCGTGCAGGATGCCGATCGCATCATCGTCATGGAGGGCGGCCGCATCAAGGACATCGGCAACCACGACGAGCTGCTCAAGACGAGCGAGATCTACCGCGAGACCTTCACCTCGCAGAACAAGATGAGTGCCGAGGGCGAGGATGCGGGCGAGACCGCTGCAGCCGGCACCGAGGCATCTGCATCGCAAGCCCAGACCCAGGAAGGAGGCGAGGCACATGAGTAAGGCCACTACCGCCGAGCGCGCACGCAACCGCAAGGGCGGCACCATGACGCGCCTCATCAAGATGCTCTTTGGCTTCTACCCCGTGCTTTTGCCCCTCGTCGTCGCCGGCGTGGTGCTCTGCGCCGTCATCAACTCCATTGGCGCGACGTTTCTCCAGAGCGCGCTGCAGGTCATCAGCGAATCATGGCAGTCGGGCGACTGGACGGCCGCGCAGCCCAAAATTCTGAAGCTTGTGACTACCCTCGGCTGCATCTACGCCGTGGGCGTCGCGTCTTCGCTCTTCTGGAACCGCGCCATGGCCGTCATCACGCAGGGCTCGCTCGAGAAGCTGCGCGAGATGATGTTCAACCGCATGCAGGACCTGCCGATCCGCTACTTCGACACGCACCAGCGCGGCGATATCATGAGCCACTACACCAACGACATCGACACGCTGCGTCAGATGATCAGCCAGTCGCTGCCCAACCTGCTCATGACGATCATCATCATCGTCACGGTGTTCTTTATCATGCTGTACTACAGCGTGTGGATGTGCCTGGTCATCATCGCCGGCGTCGCCTTTATGACCTTTATGACCAAGCTGCTCGGCTCCAACTCCGCGCGCTTCTTCATTGCGCAGCAGACCGAGCTCGGCGTGGTCGAGGGCCATATCGAGGAGGTCATGAACGGCCAGAAGGTCGTCAAGGCGTTCTGCCACGAGTCTGCCGCCGAGGCCGATTTTGACGAGCGCAACGAAAAGCTCTTCGAGGTCTCGCAGAAGGCCAACATGTACGCCAACATCCTCATGCCCATCCTTATGAACCTGGGCAACCTGCTCTACGTGCTGGTCGCACTGGCGGGCGGCATTTTCCTGGCGCTGGGCGTGCCCAACCTGAGCATCTCGGGCATGGCGCTGTCCATCGCCGTCGTGGTGCCGTTCCTCAACATGACCAAGCAGTTCTGCGGACAGATCGGTCAGATCTCGCAGCAGATCAACGCCGTGGTCATGGGCCTCGCCGGCGCCGACCGCATCTTTGAGCTCATCGACGAGAAGCCCGAAGCCGACGAAGGCTATGTGACGCTCGTCAACGCGCAGGTCAACCCCGATACCTGGCAGCTCGAGGAGGCTGACCACCACACCGGCATGTGGGCGTGGAAACATCCGCACCGCGCAACCGGCGAGATCGAGTACGTGCCGCTGCGCGGCGACCTGGTCATGGACAACGTCGACTTTGGCTACACGCCCGACCACGAGGTGCTGCACGGCGTGTCCGTGTTTGCCAAGCCGGGCCAGAAAGTCGCGTTTGTCGGCGCCACCGGTGCGGGCAAGACGACCATCACCAATCTTATCAACCGCTTCTACGACATCGCCGACGGCAAGATCCGCTACGACGGCATCAACGTCAACAAGATCCGCAAGGCCGATCTGCGCCGCTCGCTGGGCGTCGTGCTGCAGGACGTGAACCTGTTCACCGGCACCGTGATGGACAACATCCGCTACGGCAACCTGGATGCGACCGACGAGGAGTGCATCGCGGCGGCCAAGCTCGCGGGCGCAGACGACTTTATCACCCGCCTGCCCGACGGCTACGACACGATGCTCACCGGCAACGGCGCACAGCTGTCGCAGGGCCAGCGCCAGCTGATCTCGATCGCCCGCGCCGCCGTCGCCGATCCGCCGGCGATGATTCTAGACGAGGCCACGAGCTCCATCGACACCCGCACCGAGGCCATCGTGCAGGCGGGCATGGATAAGCTCATGGAGGGCCGCACGACGTTTGTCATCGCACACCGCCTGTCCACCGTGCGCAACTCCGACGCGATCATCTGTCTGGACCACGGCCGTATCATCGAGCGCGGCAACCACGACGAGCTGATCGCCAAGCGCGGGTACTACTACCAGCTGTACACGGGTGCGTTTGAGCTGGAGTAGGAACGGTTACTGACGGAGGGTGCCCCGGGGCGTCGGGGTAATTCCTCCGTGCTCAAACATTCTCGCTTCGCTGCGAAACTGCGCGCGGAGGAAATACCCCGCCGCCCCGGGGC
>CABUDZ010000009.1 GCA_902490445.1 uncultured Collinsella sp. | reverse complement strand
AGTTCGCGATCCCCGGCCTTGACGACGAGTTCCGCGTCATCGTGTCTCCGTGGATCCTCTCCTCGCTGATCACCGATCGCCTTGCCGCTTACTACGAGACGGTCACCAAGCACAACCTCAACTACCGTCGCTACTATCACCAGTTCGATTACTAATCGGCGACAAATTAGCTACTGATCAAGAAGCACCCTGCCCGGGCGCATGCGTCCGGGCATTTTTATGCCGAAGTTCGCAAGAAAGGGGAATCGAATGAGGCAGTTTATCGTGGCGTCCCATGCTCATTTCGCGTCTGGAATCGTCGAGAGCATCGGCCTGCTTTCCGGCGAGCGCGAAAACGTCCATGCGCTGTCTATGTATGTCGACGGAAACGAGGACCTGGTCAAGGAGGCTGCGGCGATTCTGGACGACTTTGCCGCGGACGATGAGGTCGTCGTTTGCACCGACCTCTTTGGCGGCAGCGTCAACAACGAGTTCACCAAGATCGTCCAGACGCGCCCCAACACGCACCTTGTGACCAATATGAACCTGCCGCTCCTTATTCAGCTGCTGTTCGTGCCCGACTCCACCCCGATCGATGAGGCCATTCGCCAGATCGTCGAGGCGGACGACACCAAGGTCAAGTACGTCAACGACCTGCTGGGGCAGGCCGAACTCGATGAGTTTTAATCGTTAGGAGCACATCATGATTCAGATGATTCGCGTGGACTATCGACTGCTTCACAGCCAGGTTGCCGTTAGCTGGACCTCGGCTCTGGGTGCCGACTGCATCCTGTTAGTGAGCGACACGGTCCTCAACGACAAGCTTCGTCTGCAGGCCCTGTCCCTTGCAAAGCCCGAAGGATGCAAGGTCGTCGTCAAAAACACCGAGGATGCCGTCAAGGCGCTCCAGAGCGGTGTGACCGACAAGTACAAGCTCTTCGTGGTTTGCGAGACGATCCAACAGGCCGGTGCCGTCGCCAAGGCGATGGGCGTCAAGAAGATCAACCTCGGCAATGTGGCCTTTAGCGAGGATGCCCGCCAGGTCTCGACGAGCGTATTCCTTACGTCCGAGAACGAGGCCTACGTGAAGGAGCTACTCGGCGAGGGCTATGAGCTGTTCATTCAGATGATTCCGGCGGATGCGAAGACTGACGCCGCAAAGGTCATCGGTTAGGGGCTGTCATGGTTATCAAGACGATCCTGATTTTCCTGATTGCCCTTTTGGGCTATTCCGAGTGGCTGACCGGTACGAGTTACCTTCAGCGCCCCATTGTGCTCGGACCGTTGGTCGGCCTTGTCATGGGCGATGTGGTGACCGGCACCATTATGGGCGCCACGATGGAGCTTGCCATGGTCGGCGCCATCTCGGTCGGCGCCTATAACCCGCCCGATACGATTTCCGGCACTATCCTGGGCGTATCTCTTGCCATGCAGGCCGGCGCGGACGCTTCGGCGGCCCTGACCCTGGGTATTCCCATCGCAACGATCGTCCTGGCGCTCGATACGGCCCTGGGCCAGCCGGTCATGCTGCTGCTGGTGCACCGTATCGACAAAAACGTCGAGGACGGAGACACCAAGGCCATCACGCGCAACATGCTCATCGCCGGTTACGCGCAGAGCTGGTGCGGCCTGCTGATCATTCCCCTGGCATTCTTCTTTGGCGCCGATGCTGTTGCCAGCCTGCTCAACATCATCCCCGATTTCGTTCAGACCGGCATGGATGTCGCCGCCGCCTTCTTGCCCGCACTCGGCTTTGCGATGCTGGCGCAGATGATTATGAATAAAACAGTGGCTCCGTTCTTCTTCGCTGGCTTCTTCCTCGTCGCCTACTTTGGCATTAGCACGACGGGCGTGGCGATCTTTGCCGCGATTATCGTCGTCGCGATGACGGTTTTGGGTGACAAGAAAAAGGCGGAGCAGCCCGCAGCGGCAACCGAGGATCCTGCGATTGGGAGTGGGTTTGATGAGTTTTAAGTTTGAGTCTTCTTACAACGGGCTGATTTCCCGCGCAGACCTTAAGAAGCTGTTCTGGCGCTCGATTCCCTATGAGCATTCCTGGAATTACGAGCGTATGGGCCATATCGGCTTTATGTGGGCCCTTATGCCGATCCTTCGCAAGCTGTATCCGCAGGATGCGGACTTTAAGGCCGCCCTTAAGCGCCATATGGAGCTCTATAACGTCACGCCGTACATCTCGACGCTTCCCATGTCCATCGCCGCTGCAATGGAGGAGGTCAACGCTACTGACGATAGCTTTGACACGAGCGCGATCTCTAATGTCAAGCTTGCTTTGATGGGGCCGCTGTCCGGCGTGGGCGATGCTTTCTACTGGGGCACGCTGCGAATTTTGGCAACGGGTGTCGGCACGTCGCTGGCGCTGCAGGGCTCTATTCTTGGCCCGATTTTGTTCCTGCTCGTGTTCAACGTTCCTCACTACATCATCCGTTACCTGCTGACGTTTGTTGGATATCGCTTTGGCTCGGACATGATCAGCAAGGTCCAGGAATCGGGCATTATGGACACGATCGTCAAGATGGCCTCTATCATGGGCGCCATGGTGATCGGCGCTATGACCATGGAGATGGTCACCGTGGACATTCCGCTCATGGTCGGCGCGGGCGATGGCGCTCAGACGCTCGCTGAGCTGCTCAACGGAATCTTCCCGGGCTTTGTCACGATGGGGCTGTTTGGAATTGTCTATCTCATGCTCAAGAAGAAGATGAATCCGCTGCTCATCATGCTCGTGATCCTACTCGTGAGTATCGCCGGCGCGTTCTTTGGAGTGCTTGGTGTCCAGTAGGGTATCCGTCATAATTAAAACAATATAAGAGGGGGCGTCGCGCACATTGTGCTGCGGCGCCCTTTTGCCGAAAGGTGGACAAGATGGAGTATCCGCAGCTTGCCGTCATGAATATCAGCCATCGTTATTTTGACCTTGAGGAATTCTTTTCCTCGGCAGCGGCCTCGGGCTACACGTGTTGCGAGCTTTGGACCGGGGCGATGCATCTGTATGTCGATTGCCATGGATACGATTCGATCGAGCAGGTGCGGGAGCTGTCACAGCGGTATGGGGTTCGGATTGTGGGGCTTTGTCCCGAACAGAACAACCCCAAGCCGTGGAATATCGCGGCGCGCGGGAATGAGGCGCGTACCCGCACGCTCGCGTACTTTAAGAACGTTGTGGATATCGCGGCGGAACTTGGAGCCGAGCAGGTCATGGTCTCGAGCGGCTGGGCATTTTTGAACGAGCCGATCGAGGACGCGTGGGGTCGCAGTGCCTCGATGCTGCGTGCGATTGCCGAGCATGCGGGAGAACGCGGCGTGCGACTGGTGCTCGAGGCTCTACAACCGGTTGAGTCGATAATCGTGAACTCGGCGGCCGACACGAAGCGCATGATCGAGGCAGTTGACCATCCGGCACTTAAGGCGTGTCTGGATATGGGCGCCATGGCGGTGGCGGGGGATACCATCGACGATTATTTCGATCTGCTTGGCGACGATGTCGCCCACGTGCATTTTGTCGATGTTGCGGCAGATGGCACGACGCATCTTGCCTGGGGTGACGGCGACCGCGATATGCGCGCCGACCTGGATAGGCTGGTGGCGCGCGGCTATCGCGGAGTTGTTTCGGCCGAGACCTATGATTGGCGCTATTTCGCCAATCCCGCGGCAGCCGACGCTCAGGTTATGGCGGAGTACCGACGCGCGATTGGCGCCTAAGTGGGACAGGGCGCCGAGTTGGCGTTTGACGCTTTTTGAGAAACGGGACGTGCTTTCCGCTTGAGGCTTCTGGCGGAAAGCACGTCCCAGAACAGGCGCTCAGAATGGGACACACTTTCCGCTGAGGACCTCAACCGGAAACCGCATCCCAGTTTTTGGCTGGCGGGCGGGACGCGCTTTCCCCTATGTTTCCAAATGAATACGCTATGAGCCGAGGAGGACGATTCTCCCCGCAAACACTCTAGTATGCTAAAGTACCCAGAAGACCGGCGGAGCTATGCCGGTCTTCTGCTCTATATGAAACACAGCATGAGGAGGCTCACCAGATGACGGCCACACCGTGGGGATTCCGGGACATATTGCCCGAGGAGGCTCAGGCGCGCGAGGAGATTGCGCTGACGGTGAAGGGCTGCTTCAGGGAGCATCATTACCTTCCGGTCGAGACGCCGCTGCTCGAGGACAAGGGCTCGCTCGAGGAGGGCGGCCGCATTGCGGACACCCCGTTTAAGCTCTTTGATGACGACGGTCGCCTGCTGGTGGTCCGTCCCGACAACACGCTGCCGATCGTGCGCTTGGTTTCGACCCGCATGCGCGCGGCCGATCTGCCGCTGCGCCTTCGCTACGAGGCACCGGTGGTTCGCGAGTGCCAACGCAATGCCGGTGGCTCGCGTCAGTTTACTCAGCTGGGCCTTGAACTTATCGGTGCGGGCGATGTCGCGGGCGATGTCGAGATCGTCTCGCTGGTGGCGGAGGCTATGCGCAAGCTGGCGCTGCCCGATGCGCGCATTATCGCGGGCAGCGTGCGTCCGTTTAAGGAACTGCTCGCGGCCTGTGAGGATCGCGAACTGGCTGCCGAGGCATTGCGTTGCGTGCACGCCAACGACTTTGTGGGCCTCGATGCCCGTGTGGCGGCAAGCGCCGAGCCCGAGGCCGTCAAGGCCGCCATTAGCGAGCTGCCGCGCTTGCACGGCGGCGCCGAGGTATTCGACCGCGTCGACGCGCTGCTGGCGGCGGCGGGCATCGTCGCGCCGCTGACGCGCGAGCTGCGTGCCCTGGTCGAGGGCCTGGCACCCGAGGACGCCCAGGTGCTGTCGTTCGACTTCTCTATCATGAACTCTTTCGATTACTACACGGGCCTGGTCTTTAAGGCCTATGCCGGCGGCTTGCCCGATCCGGTCGGTTCGGGCGGACGCTATGACTCCATCTTTACCGGCGCATTTGGCGCCGGTATCGAGGTGCCGGCGGCGGGCTTCGCCTTTTCGCTCGAGCGCCTGGAGGCCGCGCGCACCTCGGCCGAGGATGCCGCTTCCGATGGCGACCATGCTGCGGGCCGTGGCGCCGAGGGCCCGCTGCGTATCGCCGTGCCCAAGGGCTCGCTTAAGGCCGACACGCTCGACGTGCTCGAGGCCGCGGGCCTGGACGTCTCTGAGCTGCGTGACCCCGGCCGTCACCTGATTGTGCGCGGCCGCGACACGCGTGCCGGCGAGGGCACGGTCGGCGATATCGAGTTTGTCATCGTGCGACCCAGCGATGCACCCGCCTTTGTGGGCTGCGGCGGTGCCGATTGCGGCATCTGCGGTTGGGACTCGCTCATCGAGGCCGACCTCAACCTGCTGCAGCTGGTCGATCTGGGCTACGGCCTGTGCACCTTTATCGAGGCGGAGCCCGCGTGGCGCGCCGGTCAGGCCGAGCGCAACTATGCCCGCCGCGGGTCGCTTCGCGTGGCAACCAAGTACCCGCGTATCGCGAGTGCCTGGTATGCCGAGCGCGGCGTGAACGCCGACATCGTTTCGCTGCACGGCAATATCGAGCTGGGGCCCATCGTCGGCATGACCGATCGCATCGTGGACATTACCGCCACGGGCGCCACGCTGCGCGACAACGACTTGGTCATCACCGGCCGCATCATGGACTGCACGGCCCGCTTCTTTGTCAACCCGGGCGCCGCGCGCCTGGACCCGCGCGTTCGCAACCTGGCCGATCGCCTGGCCGCGGCTGTTAAGGACAAGCATTTTGAGCCCGTTGCGGGCTCGGCACAATAGCGCGAGCACGCACGGGCGCCCCAACGTCCGGGCGGCGGGCCGACTGGCGCCGCCGCCCGGTCTCTCGTTTTTCGAACACAACCTCGACCGATAGGGGATACCGAAATGAAGACCATCAAGCTTGCTCCCGGTGAGCGCCTCGTTACCAACCAGCTCAACCGTAAGGGCGTGCTGCCGCAAAACATCATCGACGCCGCCCGCGATATCGTGGCCAACGTGCGTGCCAACGGCGATGCCGCGGTGCGCGATTACTGCCAGCGTTTTGACGGTGTTGAGCTGCAGGGCTTCCGTCTTCCGCAGGAGCAGATCGATGCCGCGCTCGAAGGCCTCGATCCGGCCTTTGTCGCCGCGCTCGAAAAGGCTGCGCGCCAGATTCGCGAGTTCCACCAGCGCGAGGTCGAGCAGAGCTGGTTTACCACGCGCCCGGACGGCACGATGCTCGGCGTTAAGGTGACCCCGCTTGCTGCGGCCGGCATCTACGTGCCGGGCGGTCGCGCGCAGTACCCTTCCACCGTGCTTATGAACGCCATTCCCGCCAAGGTTGCCGGCGTTGAGCGCGTGGTCATGGTGACCCCGCCGCAAAAGGATGGACTGATTAGCCCGTATACGCTCGCGGCGGCCAAGCTCGGCGGCGTGGACGAAATCTATATGGTGGGCGGCGCCCAGGCCGTGGCCGCGCTGGCGTACGGTACCGAGACCATTCCGCGCGTCGACAAAATCACCGGCCCGGGCAACGCCTTTGTTGCCGCTGCCAAGCAGATTGTCTCGGGTGACGTGGGTATCGACATGGTCGCCGGTCCCTCCGAGGTCTGCGTGCTGGCCGATGCCACGGCCAAGCCTATGGTGGTCGCGGCCGACCTGATGGCTCAGGCCGAGCACGATCCGCTGGCGGCCTGCTATCTGGTGACCTGCGACGAGCAGTTTGCGCGTGAGGTCGAGGCGGGTATCGACATTCTGGTAGCGCAGTCGCCGCGCGCCGAGATTACGTGCGCTTCGCTCGATAACGAAGGCGCCATCGTGGTGGCCGCCGACATGGCGGCCGCCGTCGAGGCCGTGAACACCGTGGCGCCCGAGCACCTGGAGCTGCACTGCAAGGATGCGATGGGCCTGCTCGGCGGCATTCGCAACGCCGGCGCCATCTTTGTGGGCGCTTGGAGCTCCGAGCCGCTCGGCGATTACGTTGCCGGTCCCAACCACACGTTGCCGACCGGCGGCACGGCCATGTTCTCCAACCCGCTTTCGGTCGAAGAGTTCGTTAAGCGCTCGAGCGTTATATGCTATACGCCCGAGGGCCTGCTCTCCGACGCTCCCGCTACGCAGCGTTTGGCCGAGGCCGAGGGCCTGTGGGCGCACGCGCTTTCGGCCGCACTGCGTCGCCGCGTGTTGGAGCAGGGCGAGGATGCCGTGAGCGCCGAGTCGCTCGCCGCGGCCGACCTGACCAGGGTTGCCTGGCCGGGCGACGCCGTGGCGACGGTTGCCGAGGGCGTGGACCTGGCGGCTGCAGGCGCAGATGGCGCTGGCGTAACCGGCGGGGAGGCCTAATATGGCCGAACTCACGCCTCGCATGAAGGAGCTCGTCCAGCCTTACCTGGCCGGTATTGAGCCCTACGATCCCAACTTTACGCCCACGCGCATCAACCTTTCGGCCAACGAGAACACCTATCCCGTGCCGGCTGGCGTGCGCGAGGCGGTCGACGCCGCCCTGGCTGCCACGCCGCTCAACCGCTATCCCGATCCCATGTCCAACGATCTGCGCGACGAGCTTGCCGCTTGGCATGGTGTGGCGCGCGAGAATGTCTGCGTGGGCAACGGCGGCGACGAGCTGCTCTATAACTACCTGCTGGCGTTTGGCGGCGCGGGACGGACCCTGCTCAACTGCCCGCCGTGCTTTAGCGAGTATGCGTTCTTTGCGTCGCTCTGTCAGACCGAGGTGCGCGACGTGTGGCGCGACCCCGCGACCTTTGAGCTCGACCAGGCAGCCGTGCTTGCGGCGGCGTCCGAGTGCAACCTGGCAATCGTGACCTCGCCCAACAACCCCACGGGTGACGTGGCACCGCTCGACTTTGTCGCGGCGCTGTGCGATGCGTGCCCCGGCATGGTAATGGTTGACGAGGCCTACGTGGAGTTTGCCGACGATTCGTTTGGCGCGGTCACCACGGCGCAGGGGCTTATCGCCGAGCATCCCAACCTGGTGATTCTGCATACGTTGTCCAAGGCGTTTGGCGCTGCCGGTACGCGTCTGGGTTACGTGATCGCGGCGCCGGAAGTCATCGACGTGTTCGCGGCGATTCGCCAGATCTATTCAGTTAACGTGCTGAGCCAGGCGGCAGCACTTGCCTGCGTGCGTGCCCGTGATGTCTACACGCCCGTGGTGGCACAGATCGCATCCGAGCGCGAGCGCGAGCTGTGCGCCCTGCGCGCAATGGCTGCCGAGGGCATGCCCGTGGAGGCATGGCCGAGCGCGGCGAACTTTGTGCTCGTGCGCACGCCGCATGCCACGCGCGTGCGCGAGCGTCTGCGCGACGAGTATTCGATTTTGGTGCGCGACTTTAGCTACGCGCCGGGGCTCGCGGACTGCCTGCGCATTACCGTGGGCACCCCACAGGAAAACGATGAGGTGCTGGCTGCGTTTGCCGCGCTGGTGAAGGAGGAGATGTAGATGGACCGCTATGCCGAGGTAACCCGCAAGACGGGCGAGACCGACATTGTCGTAAAGCTCGACCTGGACGGATCTGGCGTGTGCGATATCTCGACCGGCGTGCCGTTTTTCGACCACATGCTCAACGCTTTTGGCCGCCATGGCCTGTTCGATCTGACGGTGCATGCGGTGGGCGACGTCGAGGTCGACGCGCACCACACCGTTGAGGACACGGGCATTGTGCTGGGCGAGGCGTTTTGCCAGGCGCTGGGCGACAAGGCGGGTATTACGCGCTTTGCCGACGCGGCGATCGCCATGGACGAGACACTCGTGATGGCCGCCGTGGATATCTCGGGTCGCGGGCAGGCCTATTGCGAGCTGCCCGTGCCGACTGAGCGCGTGGGCAGCTTTGATACCGAGCTGGCCGTCGAGTTCTTCTATGCCTTTGCGCGCGATGCCAAGCTCACGCTGCACGTGCGCGAGCTGGCGGGCGGCAATTCGCACCACATTATCGAGGCCGCCTTTAAGGCCGTGGGCCGCACGATGCGCCGCGCCTGCGAACTCGATCCCCGCGTGCAGGGTATCCCCAGCACCAAGGGCTCGCTGTAACCGTCACAAGGGTAAAACCACCACGAAGATGCCTGTCCTCTTTGTGGTGGTTTTGGATGATGAGAAGTGGAGGGGTCGCGTGGGCGAACCGAAGATCGTGGTGGTCGACTACCACAAGGGCAACTTGTCGAGCGTCGTGCGCGGGCTTGCGCGCGCCGGTGCTGCCGCCTGCACGTCGGACGATCCGGAGCAGATCCGCAACGCCGACGGCCTGGTCATCCCGGGCGTGGGTGCGTTCTATGACGCGATCGCCTTTATGCGTCAGAGCGGCGAGGAGGTGGCCGTGCTCGATGCCGTTGCCGCCGGAACTCCGCTGCTCGGCATCTGCCTGGGCCTTCAGCTGTTTTTTGAGCGCGGCAACGAGGGCGTGCCTGCGAACGAGGACGCGGACGCGGACGACGATGCCTCCGAGCAGGCCGGTGGTCCCTGGGTCGATGGCCTGGGCATCATGCGCGGTTCGTGTACGCGCTTGGAATCGAGTCGTCTGAAGGTGCCGCACGTGGGCTGGGACCAGGTGCACATGACGCCCGCCGGTGCTGCCGACCCGCTGCTCGCCGGTTTTGCCGAGGGCGCCAACATGTACTTCACCCACAGCTACGCGGTGACCGACGACGCCGATGCCGCCGATGTGTTGGCGCGCACACACTACACGCGGAGTTTCCCGTGCATCGTGCGTCGCGGCAACGTGTGGGGCTGCCAGTTCCATCCCGAGAAATCCTCCGCGCTTGGTCAGCGCATCCTTAAGAACTTCGTCAACATCGTCGAGGAGGCCGGCCGATGATCCTGTTTCCTGCAATCGATTTGATCGGCGGCAAGGTCGTGCGCCTGGAGCGCGGCGACCGGAGCCGCTGCAAGGTATATTCCGACGACCCCGTGGCCGTTGCTCGCTCCTTTGCCGAGCAGGGTGCGAGCTGGGTGCACGTCGTCGACCTGTCCGCTGCCTTTGGCGAGGACGAGGACGCGTGCGCTGCCAACTCGGCGGCGATCGAGGCCATCTGCGGCGTCGACGGTCTGTCGGTGGACGTGGGCGGCGGCGTTCGCTCGCTCGCGCGCATCGACGAGCTGGCCGGCTACGGCGCGCGTCGCATCGCACTGGGCACCGTGCTGGTGACTGAGCCGGGTTTTGCCGAGGTGGCGGCCCAAGGCTTTGGCGAGCTGCTGGTGGCAGATATTGCCGCCCGTGACGGCCAGGTCAAGGTGAACGGTTGGCGCGACGGTGCGGGTGTGGCGCTCGACGACGCCGTGGCGCAGCTCACGGAGCTGGGCTTTAAACATCTGGTGTATACCGATATCGCGCGCGACGGTATGCAGACGGGCATCGACGTGGCAGCATATCGCCACGTGGCCGAGATCGCGGGCTTTCCCGTTGTGGCGTCGGGCGGCATCTCGACGCTCGATGATATCCGTGCGCTCGCCGCGGTGGGCGAGGGCGCTATTGAGGGCGCCATCACCGGTCGCGCGCTCTACGAGGGCAACTTTACGCTGGTACAGGCGTTGGCCGCCGCGCGAGGGGAGGAGTAGCCCATGCTTACCAAACGCGTCATTCCCTGCCTGGACGTTAAGGACGGCCGCGTGGTCAAGGGCGTCAACTTTGTGAGCCTGCGCGATGCGGGCGATCCGGTGGAGCTTGCCCGTGCCTACGACCGCGAGGGTGCAGACGAGGTCGTCTTCCTGGACATTACCGCCACGAGCGACAACCGCGCGACGACCATCGAGATGGCGGCACACGCGGCCGAGGAGCTCGCTATTCCCTATACCGTGGGCGGTGGCTTTCGCGACCTGGCGGGCATGCGAACCATGGTGGCGGCCGGTGCCGACAAGGTATCGCTCAACTCTGCCGCCGTGCGCGACCCGTCGCTGATCAGCCAAGCTGCCGCGGCGTTTGGCAGCCAGGCCGTGGTCGTGGCGATCGATGCCAAGCGCGTCGGCCTGCCTGGGCAGCCGGATGCCGACAAGTGGGAGGTTTTTACCGCAGGAGGCCGCAACGCCACGGGTATCGATGCGGTGGCATGGGCCGAGGAGGCGGCTCGTCGCGGCGCCGGCGAGATTCTGCTGACCAGCATGGACCGCGACGGCACCAAGGCCGGCTTTGACCTGGCGCTCACCCGTGCCGTGGCGCGCGCGGTGCCAATCCCCGTCATCGCGAGCGGCGGCGTGGGCACGCTCGAGCATTTTGCCGAGGGCGTGATCGAGGGCGAAGCCGACGCCGTGCTGGCGGCCAGCGTCTTTCACTTTGGAACCTTCAGCATTCGCCAGGTGAAGGAGTATATGGCCAGCCAAGGCATCCCTGTGAGGCTGGACTTCTAGTGCTGCGGCTTGCCCAGGCACCGCATCTTGCCGCTCAAACCGTCGCTCGCGTACCAAAGTACGCGTCGCTCCTCTTTCGCGGCAACCTGCGGCACCTGGACAACCCTCGCCGACCTGTGGGATTTCGTTTGTTACTTGGGAGAAATGATGACTGAGGTAATAAATGCTACCGAGCTTAAATACGACGCCCGCGGGCTGATTCCTTGCGTGGTTCAGCAGCATGACACCGGTGAGGTGCTTATGGTTGCTTGGATGAACGAGGAATCGGTGGGGCTGACGCTCAAGACCGGGACCACGTGGTTTTGGAGTCGCAGCCGTCAGGAGCTCTGGAACAAGGGCGCGACGAGTGGCAACATGCAGGAGGTCAAGGAGCTCTGGGCCGACTGCGATAGCGATACGCTGCTGGTCAAGGTGGACTCACCGGGCCCGGCCTGCCATACCGGCAACCGTACCTGCTTCTTTAAGCGCGTGGAAGGGGGAGTGCGATGAAAGTCGTGACGCCGTTCGAGGTCGCCGAATGCAACACCGAGCTCCTCCGCACGGGCGTGCCATGCCGCGTGCACCTGACTGATGCCTGCGGGGCGCAGTCGCTTTGGCTCGAGGCCGAGAAGGAAAGGCTCAATGAGGCCCATGCCGTCATCGTCGAGTTCTTTGAGAAAAAGGGCGCAAAGCCTCGGTTCGATGAGACCGGTACCTACTTTACGCTGCAGTAACGAGAGGAAATAACCATGGGAGTCAGAACAGCTAACGTGCAGCCGGGAAATATCGGCGAGACGCTGACGGGTCTGGCCGAGGTGATTCACGGTCGTCGCGATGCGTCGCCACAGGAGAGCTACACCGCCCGTCTGCTGACCGACGTCGAAGACGAGCTGCTCAAGAAGCTTGCCGAGGAGGCGAGCGAGGTGATCATGGCCTGCAAGGATAACGATCACGATCACATCCGCTACGAGGCCGGCGACCTGATCTACCACTTGCTCGTGACGCTCGAGCGCTACGGCATCACCCTCGACGAACTGGCCGGCGAGCTCAACGCCCGCCGCCACTAGTCGTTTAAGAACGTCCCTAACGGCTAGTCTTAGGCGAGGGGCGTGGATTCCCATTCGCCGGTGGGGTGGGGGATATCGAAGGTTCGGTAGCCGCAGTCGTAGGCGTGGGTCTGGGCCTCGCGGATATTCCGGCAGATGTCGCAGGCGCGGTGTGCGTCCGAGCCAAAAGTAATCGGCACCTCGGCGTGGGCGAAGCAACGCAAAAGCCCCGTCGAGGGGTAATAGTCGTCGAGGCTCTTGCGCGGCGCGGCGGTCGAGACCTCGACACGGCGATCAGTGTCGTGAGCGCACTCGGCCATCTGCCCCCAAAACGGAGCGGGGTCAAAGTCGGGCGCAAAGCCTTCCTTCGAAAAGCGCATGACCAGGTCGGGGTGGGCCATCACGTCAAAGCTGAGTGAGCTTTCGCAGGCGCGGCACCAGTCGTCGACATAGCGCTCCCACACGCCGTGTACCCCCAGGTTTTCCCAAACATGCAGGTTGGTATCGTCGTCGATCCAGCCGCAGAGCGAATCGGGTGCATCGGGGCGAGCGACGTCCTTCGTTCCCGCCGTGCCCGCAGCGCCGGCCGCAATATCGCCTGGGTTACCAATCCAGTGCACGCTGCCCAGACGTACGACGGCGCCCTGGGACCAGCGCTCTACCAAGGGCTCGCAGCCTTCGTACCAATCGCATTCAAAACCGTAGATAAAGGTGAGCTCCGGCGCAATCTGCGCGGCGAGTTTGCGGGCGTCCTCAAAGGCCAGGCGATGTGCCGGCAAGTCGCCCTCGAAGACCTGCACCTCGCAGTTGGCGTCCATGCTGGCGGGCAGGGTGAGGTGGTCAGTCGAGACCATGACGCGGCAGCCGGCCGCAGCAGCGGCGCGGACGTTGTCCTCAAACGAGGCATGGCCGTCCGAAAACGAGGTGTGGGTGTGACAATCGACCAGCGGGCAAGCGGACATGGCGGCTCCTTTGCGTCAAGCGAATCCGCTTCATTGTAATGGCGCAGCCTCGGCGCGGCGGGAACGCTGCAAGTCGAAACCGACTGGAAAGGGCAGGCGGCGCGTGCCGACGCCGGCGACTACTTGCTTCGTGTCGCCGCGCGTTTGGCCTGCACCGTCACAATCGCGTGCCGGACGGCAGTGATGGGGCGATAGCGGATCATACGCGGTCCCGACCAGCGCATGACCTCGCGGATCTTCTCGCGTATGGCAGGCCGGTAACAATGCGAAGGACAGGCCGAGCAAAATGTCTTGGTGCCCATGTGCGGGCAGTGCTCAATGCGCGCGATGGCGTATTTCTGCAGCTCGGCGCATTCGGGGCAGAGCGTAATGGTCCGAAGGCCGAGCTTCACGCGCGCGGGTTCATCGTCGCCAGCCTGTTCGACCGCATGCCCGCCGCCATGATGCCCGCGGCACCACAGCGCAATCATCTGCGACACCATCTGGGCCTCGCGTGTACGTTTGCGCGCCAGCTCCGGCGTGTCGGCAGTGCGCGCCATTAGCTCAGCCTCCCGTGCTCGACCGAAAGCGAGAAATCGGCAAACGCGCAGGTGCTGGCTCGGTGGCTTACGAGCACGATGGTCTTGCCGCGGCGCTTGAGCTCGTCGACGGCCTGCATCACGGCTGCTTCGTTGAGGGCGTCGAGCGCGCTGGTGGGCTCGTCGAGCAAGATGAAAGGCGCGTCGTTGAGGAAGATGCGCGCAAGGCCGATGCGCTGGCGCTCGCCGCCCGAGAGCGAGTCGCCCAGCTCGGCAACCGGAGTGTCGAGACCCTGCGGCAGGCGGTCGATGAGGGCGGTAAGCGAAGCGGAGCGGCAGGCATCGAGCAGCTCGGCATCGGTGGCGTTGGCGTGCGCGATCAGCAGATTCTCGCGTACGGTGCCGCAGAACAGATGTGTGTCCTGGGTCATATAGGCCTCGTGGCTGCGCAGGCTCGCCGTGTTGATGTGGCGGGCATCGACGCCGCTCACCGTGATGGTGCCAGCTGCGGGGTCCCAAAAACGCATGAGCAGCTTAAGCAGCGTCGACTTGCCCGAGCCCGAGCGCCCCATGATGCAGGTCATGGTGCCGGGCGCAAAGGTGCAGGTCACGGCGTCGAGGATGAGACTCGCAGCGGTGTCGTTCGCGATCTGCTCCGTGGCGCCCGCACCGCCCGCGTCCACGCCGCCCGCATAACTAAAGCTCACATGCTCGGCTGCGGCGCCGGCAAACTCAACGTCCTGTCCGTCGGCGACCTCGGCGCACTGGGGCTGCTCGTCGAGCAAATCGAGCACGCGTGCGCCCGAGGCGAGCGTCTCCTGCAGTGAGGCACCCAGGCGGCTCACGGCCATCACCGAGCCAAACGACGACACAAAGGTAAAGACGGCGACAAACGCTGCGGCAAAGTTAATCGTTCCTGCAGCCACCAGCTGCAGCGCACGTCCGAGCATCACCAGATTGGCCGCAAGAATAAGCGCATCGGCTACGGCCTCGCTGGCCGCTTGGCGGCGCTTGAGGCCCGCGTCCACGGCGCCGACTTGCTCGGTCAGCTTGCCCAGGGCACGGCTGCGATCGGCGCCACCGGCAAACTGGATAGTCTCGGATGCGCCGCGCAGACTGTCGAGCACAAAGGCACCCAGCTTACCGGCGCCCTCGCGGCTCTGGCGGCCGGTGGTGCCGCATGCCTTGGCCGAGGTCAGGGGCAGCAGCACGCCCAGGACCGCGTAGGCCACGAGCGCGATGCCCGCGAGCTCGGGGTTTACAGCCAGCAAAAAGCCCTCAAACACAACGGTGCAGACCAGAGCTATGGCAATGGGCGAGATGGTGTGCGCGTAGAAGACCTCGAGCAGCTCGATATCCGAGGTGACCAGGCTCACGAGCTCGCCCTTACCGCGGCCCTCGAGCTTGGCGGGGGCGAGCTGGCGCAGGGCGCCAAACACCAGGTCGCGAATGTGCGCGAGCAGACGGAATGCGATGTAATGGTTGCAGAGCTGCTCGCCGTAGTGGAGCGGCCCGCGTGCGATGCCGCAGGCGGCACAGGCCGCACATGCTGCGATAAGACCAAGCCCCAAGGCGTTGCGGCCCAGCGCGGCCATAAGGCCGAGGGCGCCAAAGGCCGGCACGAACGCGGCGGTGAGCATGCCAATGCTGCCCAGCGCGACGGCTAGCACAAGCCAGCCGGCAAGCGGTCGGACGAGCCCCATCATGCGCCACATGATGGACGGCGCCGAGCGACGGGCGCGGCCGGAGTCAGGCGCCGCGGTAGCGGAAGACGAGCCGGCACCGTTGAGGCTATCGGTACAGGCAGTACTGCCGCCAACAGCCTCAACCGCGCCGGCATCCTCAGCATCATCCTCCGCATACGCATATGCCGAGAGCTGCTCCTGGCTGTTCCACATGCGCGCATAGGTGCCCGCGCCCGATAGGAGCTCATCATGGGTGCCGCGCTCGGCAATGCGACCGCGCTCCAGCACCAGAATCTGATCGGCGTCCACGATTGTCGACAGGCGGTGTGCCACCACAATTACAGTGTGCCCGCCGGCGAGCGATGCAATGACCTCGCCGATTGCGGCTTCGCTTGCGGCATCGACGTTGCTCGTAGCCTCGTCAAACACATAGATCGGCGAGTCGTGCAGCAGGGCGCGTGCCATGCACACGCGCTGGCGCTGGACACCCGAAAGGTTGGTGCCGCCCTCGTTAATCACCATGTCGAGCCCGCCGTTGGCCTGCACAAAGGCCGCCACGCGCGTGCGGCCGAGCGCGCGCAAAAGCTCGGCGTCGGTGGCGTTGGGCTGGGCGAGCAACAGGTTGTCGCGCAGGGTGCCGGCAAACAGGTAGCCGTTGGTGGGCACCAGCGTGACGGCGCGCATGAGTGAGGTGGCCGTGGCATCGCGCAGTTCAACGCCGCCAATGCGCACGCTGCCGCGGTAGGCACCCTTGCGGCCCGAGATAATCCCCGCGAGCGTGGACTTGCCGCCGCCGCTTTCGCCCACGAGTGCCACGAGCGAGCCGTGCGCAATGGTCGCGCTGGCGCTGTCTAGCACCGTGCGGTCGCCGTATGCATAGCTCACGCCCGCGAGCTCGATATTGCCGCGACCGTCAAGCTCAACATCGCCGCGCTCGGGCTCGGGCGTATCCAAAATGCCAAACATGCGGCGCGAGGCGGCCATGCCGTTCATGGCCGTGTGGAACAGCGATCCCAGGCGGCGCATAGGCAAAAAGAACTCCTGCGACAGAAAGACGATGAGGAAGGCAGCCTCAAAGCCAATCTTGCCCGTGGCGAGCTGCAGCGTGGCTACGATAATGCCGAGCGCGGCGCCCATATAGACGACCAGGTCCATAACGCAAATGGAGCGCAGCTGCATCACCAGCAGGCGCATGGTCGCTGTGCGGAAACGCTCGGACTCGGCGTTGATGCGCTCGTGCCAGCTGCGATCGGCCTGGTAGACCTTAAGGGTGGTGAGACCCTGCACGGCCTCCAGGAACATGCCGCCCAGATCGACATAGCTGCCCCAGTACTCGGCACCGATCTTTTTGGCGTTGCGCATGACCATCATGATGGAGACGGGGATGACCGGAACGCAGGCGAGCAGCAGCGCGGCGGGAAGACCCGCCTGGCCCACGAGCAGTACAAACAGCGTGATGGGTGTCAAGCCGGCAAAGAAGAGCTGCGGCAGGTAACCGCCAAAGTACACCTGGAGTTGCGTGGCGCCCTCGACGCTGGTCTGGACGGCCTCGGCGGTGGGGGCGGTTTCGGTGTAGGAGGGGCCGAGTGCGGTGAGCTTGTCGTAGACGAGCGAGCGCACGCGGCGGACGGCCTCGAACGCGGCCTTGTCGCCGGCGCGTTTGGCCAGGTAGATGGAGGCGGCGCGCACGATGATGGCGGCGGCGAGCGGCAGGGCCGCCTGTGCGAGGGCATCGACGGCGAGCGCGGCGGAAAGACCGTTCGTGACGATGCCGCCCAAGATGCGCGCAAGCATCCACATCACCGTGATGTTTGCCATGAGCGCGATCCACTTAAACAGGACGCTTGCCATAATGTAGGGCGTTGCCTGCGGAACCAGGGAGAAGAGCCGCTTCTCGAACATGAAACCTCCTATGCCGTAACGGTGCCGGGCTGGGTCCTCGGCAGCCGCTTAGTTAGCCAAATGCAACTAGAGTAACATCGTGCAGCGGGTAAGTATGCCGAGGGTAATTTTTAGCCGATGAACTGCGTAGAAAGTTCAAAATTGTTGAGTGCGGCGAACTTTGTGGTGGACGGAATGCGGGCGCAATTTTGATCGTGTGCGGCCCGCTCCAAAACGTGTACGTCAGCCTCCAAAACCGACAAAAAATGACATGTTTGGAGGCTGACGTACATGTTTGGATAGGGGCAAGGGCGACGACGGACGAAAGTCACGCCTGTGCCACGTTCGATGTGCTAGCGTTTGGGTGAATAAAACGAGCCCGTGCGGAAAGGATCCGGACCGTATGCAACGTGGAAGTACATCTCCGCTGTCCCGCGAGACCGATGCGCCCGAAACCATCGTCAAGCTGGAGTGCGACATCGACGATGCGTCGCCCGAGGTACTCGCCTATGCCGCCGACCGCCTGCGCGAGGCGGGCGCCCGCGAGGTGCACTGGCTGCCCCTCTACTGCAAAAAAGGCCGCCCCGGCTGGCAGCTGCAGGTGATCTGCTCGCATGAGGATATCGAACGCCTGCAGACGATTATCTTTTTGGAAACCACGACCAACGCCGTTCGTCGCCAGGTGATGGAACGCGTTTGCCTGCCGCGTCGTTTTGAGCAGGTAGCGACGCCTTGGGGCGAGGTGGCCGTCAAAGTAGCCACCCTGCCCGACGGCAGTGAGCGTGCGGCGCCCGAGTACGAGGACTGCGCCCGTCTTGCCCGCGAGCATAACGTGCCGCTCCAGCGCGTGATGCAGGCGGCACAAGCCTCGGCACTGCGATTTGAATAGCGCGGCCGGCGACATCTCGCGCCCGGCCACATCAGCCCCACTCCGAAAGGACTTCCCATGAAATACCTCATCGCTTCCGACATTCACGGCTCGGCATACTGGACCGAGCGCCTGGTCGCCGCCATCGAGTCCGAGCAGCCCGACCGCATTGTGCTGCTGGGCGACCTGCTCTACCACGGCCCGCGTAACGACCTGCCGCGCGACTACGCTCCCAAACGCGTGATTCCGCTGCTCAACGCCCTGGCCGACCGCATCATCGCGGTGCGCGGCAACTGCGACGCCGAGGTCGACCAGATGGTCCTCGACTTCCCCGTCATGGCTGACTACGCCACACTATTCGACGAGACCGGACGTGAACTGTTCCTGACGCACGGCCACGTCTTTGGCGCCGGCATGCATAACAGCGTTGACCACGCGCCCGCGCTGCCCGAGGGCTCCGCGCTCGTCTACGGCCATACGCACATCAAGGTTAACGAGGAAAGCGCCGCGCACCCGGGTCTGTGGCTCTTCAATCCCGGCAGCGTGAGCATTCCCAAGGACGGTGCGCACAGCTACGGCATCTACGAGGGCGGCGCGTTCCGTCACGTGATCCTGGAGGAGGAGTAACCATGGCCGAGCATATGGCTCAGCAAAATACCGAGGGTTCGCGCGACCTGTCCACGCTGGTCGACGCGTCGGCCGAGCTGCAGCATCTGGTGCAGACCATCTGGCGCCTGCGTCAGCCCGATGGCTGCCCGTGGGACCGCGAGCAGACGCATCAGAGCATTGGCAAGAACATGATAGAGGAAGCCTACGAGGCGCTCGATTGCATTGAGGCGGACGACGTGGCGCATCTGCGCGAGGAGCTGGGCGATGTGCTCATGCAGGTGGTGCTGCATGCGCAGATTGCGGCGGATGCCGGTGAGTTTACGCTTGCCGATGCGGCGCGCGATATCGACGCCAAGCTCATCCGTCGTCACCCGCACGTGTTTGGCGATGCGGATGCCGAGAGCTCCGACGAGGTGCTCAAGATTTGGGACGAGGTCAAGCTTGCCGAGAAGGCCGCCAAAGACCAGGCCGTGGCGGCAGGCGAGGCTGCGCCCGAGGGTCTGCTCGACGGCGTGCCCACGCACCTGCCGGCGCTGATGCAGGCTCAGAAGGTGTCGCGCAAGGCGGCTGCCGTGGGCTTTGAGTGGGAGACGGTCCAGGACGTGTGGGACGAGGTCGCTGAGGAGCGTGCCGAGTTTGAGGCCGAGGCTCCCGGCTCGCCCGAGCGCGAGATGGAGTTTGGCGACCTGCTCTTTGCCCTGGTCAACGTTGCGCGCAAGGAGGGAATCGACGCCGAGAGCGCCCTGCGTGCCAGCACGGCAAAGTTCCGCCGCCGCTGGGCCGCGATGGAGCAGATGGCGGCCGACGCCCACGTGGATCTGGCCGAGCTTTCGACCCACGGCCTCAATGACCTCTGGGATGCCGCAAAGGCAGAGGAGTAAGACTGCGGGGGCGACGGGACGGACTTTCTCATCGCCCCCATTATTTTTCAAAAAGATTGTATCCCTTGGCTAACTTAGGGCATAATGCAAAAAGTGCGATAAGGCTAACTTATGAACCTGCGCGCCGCTGTAGCGTGCAAGCCGTGTCGCCAAGCATTCAACCCGTTTCCAAGTGAGAGGGAGACAACATGAGCGATATTTTGGACGTCTACGGTCGCGAGGTGCTCGACAGCCGCGGCAATCCCACCGTCGAGGTCGAGGTCGTGCTCGAGGACGGCAGCTTTGGCCGCGCAATGGTGCCTTCGGGTGCTTCGACCGGCGCCTTTGAGGCATGTGAGCTGCGCGACGGCGACAAGGGCCGCTATCTGGGCAAGGGCGTTTCGCAGGCCGTCGAGCACGTCAATAACGAGTGCGCTAACGCCGTCGTGGGCCTCGACGCCTTCGACCAGCGCGCCGTCGATGCCGCGCTGATTGCCGCGGACGGTACCCCCAACAAGACCAAGCTCGGTGCCAACGCCATCCTGGGCGTGTCGCTGGCCGTCGCCCGCGCCGCTGCCGAGTCGGCGGGCCTGTCGCTGTACCAGTACCTGGGCGGCGTCAACGCCCACCTGCTGCCCACGCCTATGATGAATATCCTCAACGGTGGCGTCCATGCCGACAATAACGTTGACTTCCAGGAGTTCATGATCATGCCGGTGGGCGCCCCGAGCTTTGCCGAGGGCCTGCGTTGGTGCGCCGAGGTCTACCACACCCTCAAGGGCGTGCTGCACGAGGCCGGCCTGGGCGGCGGCGTGGGCGACGAGGGCGGCTTTGCGCCCAACCTCAAGACCAATGCCGAGCCGTTCGAGTACATCACCAAGGCCGTGGAGAAGGCCGGCTTTAAGCCCGGCGTCGACTTCATGTACGCCATGGACCCGGCCTCGACCGAGTTCTACAACGCCGAGACCGGCATGTACGAGCTCAAGGGCGAGGGCGTGGAGTACACGAGCGCCCAGATGGTTGATTACTGGGAAAAGCTCGTCGACACCTATCCCATCATCTCCATCGAGGACGGCATGGCCGAGGAGGACTGGGACGGCTGGGTTGAGCTCACCCGTCGCATTGGCAACAAGGTGCAGCTGGTGGGCGACGACCTGTTCGTCACCAACACCGAGCGCCTTAAGAAGGGCATTGAGCTGGGCGCCGCCAACGCGATCCTGGTCAAGGTCAACCAGATCGGTACGCTCACCGAGTCGCTCGAGGCCATCGAGACCGCCAAGGAGGCCGGTTACGCCTGCATCGTGAGCCACCGCTCCGGCGAGACCGAGGACTCCACGATCGCCGACCTGGTCGTGGGCGTCAACGCCGGCCAGATCAAGTCGGGCGCCCCGTGCCGCAGCGACCGTATCGCCAAGTACAACCAGCTCATCCGCATCGAGGACGAGCTTGAGGGCAGCGCGCACTACGCCGGCAAGGCCGCGTTCTACAACATTCGATAAACAGACGAGCTTGGCGGGGAGGGACAGACTCGGCTTTGCCCCGCTTCAGTTAGATGCTACAGAGCGCTATCGGGCGCTGGGCCGTATGGCTCAGCGCCTTTTTTATGTCGAGCAAAGGCTGGCGAAGGCGGTGCGCATGCTCGTGCTATAACTAAAGGACTTAGCGCAAACAAACCTCAACCGCACAAGGCGCACATGGATCAGATTTACGACAACAGGTACTATTCCGCCGGTTCGCGCGAGCCGTCGCCTCGCCCTGCGCGCACGGTGCAGCTCGGTGGGTCCGCCTACGCCGGCGCCGACCGCTCCACGCAGCGCCCGACAAGTACCTCGCGCCCCAATGCTCAAGTGAATACTTCGACAGATGGACCAGTACGTCCGACACGTTCGTCGCATTCGTCGCGTCCGTCGGCCCAGACGCACGACAAATCGAGCAGACCTTCGAGCCGTCTTTCGGGCTCGGACTTTATGCGCTACGCCAACGACAATGCGGTGGTCAAGGCGATCTATGACTTTACGCATGGATCTCTGCGCCCGCTGTTTATCGGTATCGTGGTGGCGCTGGCGCTCGTGAGCCTGTATTTCCCCGTGCGCGACCTGTACGTGGCAAAACGCTCGAGCGACATCTTGGCCAAGCAGGTTGAGATTCGCGAGCAATATAACGACGAGCTGCAAAAAAGCGTCGACAAGCTGCTCTCGGAGGAGGGTATCAAGGACGCGGCGTCCGAGGACCTGGGCCTGGTGATGCCCGGCGAGAAGAAGATTGACGTGCTAGGCTTGGACGACGATTCGGACTCGTCGTCGAGCAAAAAGTCCTCAAACGCCAAGAAGGCCAGCGAAGTGGCCAAGGAAATCGAAGAAGTCGGCAAGGACGCGCCGTGGTACATCCAGGCGCTCGACATGCTGTTTGGGTTTAACGGCGTCGAGGGCCAGACGGTCGTGTCCAACGGCAAATAGCGCCCGGAGGGGAGCCCGCAATGACAAATTGCAAACGCTATAAGGTGGCCGCGATCGACCTGGGAACGGTGTCGTCGCGACTGGTGTTGGCCCAGGTCGAGGGCGGAGCGATTGTGGAATCGTCCAAGCATACCGAGATTACCGACCTGGGCGAGGGCGTGGACGCGACGGGGCGCTTCTGCGAGGCGGCTGTCGAGCGTGTGCTCGCTGCGTGCCGCATGTTTGTGGACGAGGCCCGTGCCTTTGGGGCCGTGTGCGTCTGCACCACGTGCACGAGTGCCGCGCGCGATGCGTCCAATGCCGCGCTGCTGCTGGACGGCCTGCGCGAGTTGGGGCTCAAACCACAGGTGATTCCGGGCGAGGTCGAGGCGCGCCTGACGTTTTTTGGCGTGGCGCACGACTTTGCAGGCGAGCGCATCATCGTTGCCGATTCGGGCGGCGGATCCACGGAGCTCGCGACGGGCGTCTATGCGCCTGAGCGCGGGGTCTTTGCGCTGGAGGGAACGCGCTCGCTGGACATCGGTTGTCGCCGCGTGACGGAGCGCTTTTTCTCCGCGTTGCCGCCCGCGGATGGCGAGCTTGCTGCCGCTGCCGCGTGGGCAGGCGAGCAGTTTGCCGCCTATTTTGAAGGCCTGCCCAGCGACTTTGAGCGCGTCGAACGCTTAGTCGCGGTGGGCGGCACGGTGACTACGCTGGTGGCTCTGGTCCACGAGCTGGAACCGTACGATTCGAGCTTTGTGCACCTACGCGAGCTGTCGCTGGAGCAGGTCTCGGCCGCTATCGAGCGCATGTCTGTGTTGGACGCGGAAGGCATCGCCGCGCTACCGGGTGTACAGCCCAAACGCGCGGGCGTGATCTTGGCTGGTGCCGTGGTGATTCGCGAGCTTATGCGAGCCGGCGGCTACGACACGCTCACCGTAAGCGAGAACAGCCTGCTTGCCGGCATGGCCGCCACCATTAACGAGGTTCTCGACGGTGAGCTACCCACCATCGGCTGGACCCCCAGCCTCAGCGCCCTTTAACCATCCCCTCATAAGTTGCGGTGAAATAGTTCCTAAATGGGCTGATAAACTGCCAAAACAGGAACTATTCCACCGCAACTTAGAGGCTTAACGGCATCCAGAAGAAACGAGCCCGCATCCCCAGGGGGCACGGGCCCGTAAAAGCCAAATGGTAGGGGCGGTGGGACATCTGCGCATTTGCTGCGCAGATGCGCACCGGCTTCGGCCGCCTGTCGGCGCCCTCGCCGGCTCGCTACGGACGCTGCGCGTCCGCTTGACGCTCGCCCCCTCGCGGGTTCGAGTCCCACCGGCATCCAAAAGAAACGAGCCCGCATCTCAAAGGGACACGGGCCCGTAAAAGCCATATGGTAGGGGCGGTGGGACTCGAACCCACAATCCTTGCGGCGAGAGATTTTAAGTCTCCTGCGTATGCCAATTCCGCCACGCCCCCGTGAGACTAGAAGTCTAGCACAAGCCGTCCGTTACGCGTTGACGGCCATCGAGTGCTGGCCTGACTTTTCCAAGTACTCGGCAAACTTGGCTTCGTCGCCCTTGTTCTGGTACTGCAGGGCCAGCAGGTACTCCAAGCGGCAGCGCTTGACCGGGTCGTCGCCGACATCCTCGAGCATGCGCTCCAGCTCGGGAATGTCGTTGTGACGCTTGAGGATCATCGTGTCGTACATCAGCTGGCACTCGTGCGCGACCGCCTCGGCCTGACCGCCCTCAAAGCCCTTGATTTCATGCAGCAGCTCCTTGGACTTTTTGCGGTCCTCCTGGCCAACGTAGTAGTTAAAGGCCTTGATCACCAGGTCGACGCGCTGCATCTTGGGCAGGTTGAGTCCCAGCAGCAGGTCGAACATCTCGCCGGCGCGCTCGTGGTCCTCGCGCAGCAGATAGGAGTTCAGACGCAGGTAGTCGCGGTTGTAGCGCGGGTACAGCATGCTGGTGAGTTTGCCGTCGAGCAAACGATCGAACTCGGCCCACTGTTTGGCGGCCATCAACTGTTGCAGGCGTTTAAACGTAGTGCGTTTTTTGACGCTAAAGAACACCGACACGGCGATACAGATGATAACGACGGCGGTCCAGAGTGTGCGGGAATCGGGCATGTTAGGATCCTTAGTCGCTCATAAAGCGAGCGGTATGACAACACGTACTAGATGTATTATACGCAGCGCACAAGCAAACTGGCATAAAAGCTCATCGAGGCTGAGTGCCATCGCTCGCTGCGGTACACTTACCTAAAGTAAACCATGAAGGGAGACATTACCTATGAAGAAGATCGTTTTGGCTTGCGGTGCTGGCGCTGCTACTTCCACGCTCGTTGCCCAGAAGGTCGCCACCATGCTCGACGCCAACGGTTATGCCGGCAAGTATGAGATCGTGCAGTGCGCCATCTCCGAGGCCAAGGACGCTTGCGACGAGGGCGCCGACCTGCTGATCGCCACCACCGTTGCTCCCGAGGGCCTCACCTGCCCGTACGTGAGCGGCGTGCCCTTCATGACCGGCATGAACCGCGTCGCTGCCGAGAAGGCCGTCCTCGACGTCATGGCTCAGTAGGCGCTGACTGTATGAGTGAGCAGAACGCCAATCCGGTCGAGCTCTTTGGCATGCGCGTTGCCCATGTGGGCATTAACGCCACCGACCCGGCAGATGCCCTGGAGATCGCGGAGCTGTTCTCGACGATGATGGGCCTACCCGTTATCGAGACCCCGGTTTCGTACTTTAACGATTCGCTGATCGAGGTCATGAAGCAGAACGGTCGTGGCACCAAGGGCCACATTGGCTTTGCCGTCAACGACATCGATGCGGCCGAGAAGTGGTTTGCCGAGCGCGGGCTCGAGGTCAACGAGGAGTCGCGCGTGCTGCTGCCCGACGGCGGCACCAGGCTCGTGTACTTTAAGCGCGAGTTCGCCGGCTTCGCCGTGCACCTGTGCCGCGAGTAGCGCACAGGCTGCTATAGCTAACGAAAAATGGGGTAAGGCCACGTGGCCTTACCCCATTTTTAATGCCGAGAGGGTGACTGACGGGCTGCCGTAAAACGAAGGTGAATGCTTTTCCGCGAAGTGAACGAGTGAAATCGGACCCCTGGAGCATCGACACTTTGGAGGCACCGTTTCCTGCGGTTTCGTAAGGTTTTTCCTGCGGTTTTGGCGTCAAAAAGTGTGGATGCTTCGGGGGTCCAAAATAGGTCGTTCACTTCGCGGAAAAGCATTCACCTTCGATTCGTGAGAGACGCCCCTACCGCGGCAGGCGAATCGTAAAGCGGCTGCCGACGCCCTCGACTGAGGTCACGCCGATGACACCGCCATGGCTGTCGACGATCCACTTGGCAATGGCGAGCCCCAGACCCGAGCCCTGCGCGCCGGCATCGCGTGCGTTGTCGGCGCGATAGAACCGTTCAAACGCGTGAGCTGCGGATTCCTGGTTCATGCCGATACCCTCGTCCTCAACACTTATGTCGATCGTGCCCGCGCCCGCATCCGGCGTCACGCCAAACGAGATGGATGTGCCCGCGTCCGAATACTTGGCGGCGTTCTGCACGATCACGCGCAGAGCCTGCTTCACGAGCGCCACGTCAACGGGCGCGTCGCAGCGCGGGTCGCTGGTAAGTGCGGCATCGTACGCCAGTCGATATGTGTGCGCGGCATCGATCATCTGCGATTCCTCGCATACCTCGCCGACCAGTGCGGCCAGGTTGGTATTCGCACGCCGCAGGACCGTGCGCCCGGCATCGCCGCGTGCCAAAAACAGCAGCTGCTCCACGAGCTCCTGCATATGCTCGCTTTCGGCTTTGAGCGAGGTGATGGATTCTGCCAGCACGTCCGGGTCGTCTTTGCCCCAGCGGTCGAGCATGTTCACGTAACCCTGAATCACCGCGATGGGCGTGCGCAGCTCGTGACTCGCATCGTTGACAAAGCGCATCTGCTGCAGCTTTGCCTCTTGCATCTGGCGCAGCAGGCGGTTGAGTGCGACCTCGATGCTCGCCAGGTCGGCGTCGCCGGTGGTGACGCTCGGCGAGTCGACGCTTGCGCGCTCGATGGCCTGCTCCAGCGTTTCCATCTTGCCGCCGGCGAGCTGCATGCGGCCGAGCTCGTCCACACGCAAGGCCAGGTCGTTGAGCGGCGCCATAGTGCGGCGCACGCGGCGGGCGCCGCCGAGCATGTTGAGCACGCTGATGACCTGCCAACCCACAACGACAAGGTAGAGAGGCCATAGCGCGACGAGGTCCTGCGCGAGGGGGAAGGTCTTGGTGGTGCGCGCAAACTCGACGGTATAGGTGAGCGTTGTCAGGTCCCAGCCGCGCGCGGGCGTCAGTGACATGCCGTGAACGCTGGCGCTGGGGATCCATCCCGCGGTAAACGCGCCGTTGGGCAGCGTCTGGTTGTAGCCATAGACGAGGATCGCCGCCGCAACAAGCAGCAGTAACAGATCCAGCCAGACGTAGCTCACCAAGCGGCGCCACATATAGCTCCAGTTGATGGCGCGGGCGATGGAGGTGACGCGCTTAGCCTCGTCGTTACGCGCGGCAGACATAGCCCACCCCGCGCACGGTCTGGATGATGCGGGCACCGCCGGCGTCTTCGATCTTGGCACGCAGGTGCGCGATGTGCACGTCGACGTTGTTGGTGTCGCCCACATAGTCGTAGCCTAGCGCCTCGTGCGCAATGCGCTCGCGCGTGAGCACGGTGCCGGCATGCGTCATAAGCAGGGCGAGGACATCGAACTCGCGGGCGGTCAGCACGATGGGCGAGCCGCCGACCGTGACTTCGCGGCGGTCGGGATCGAGCGCAACCGAGCCCACGGTGAGCGCGGTGGGGGAGGGCGAGGCAGAGGTCTTGGCCGAGTCGCCAGCTGGGGGTATCGCAACGGCGCACCCGCCCGCACCGCCCGCCCCAACGCCGCCAACGCCCGAAGCCGTCCGCACAGCCTCCGAGCGCTTTAGCGCCACGCGGATCCGTGCGAACAGCTCCTCAATGGCAAACGGCTTGGTCAGGTAATCGTCAGCACCGGCGTCGAGCCCGGCCACCTTGTCCATCACGGCATCGCGCGCGGTGACCATGATCACCGGCACATCCTTGTGCTTGCGGACACGCCGCAGCACCTCCATGCCGTTGAGCTGCGGCAGCAGTACATCGAGCAGAATCAGATCGTAGTCGCGCTCCAGCGCTAGGTCAACGGCGGTGCGGCCATCGGCGGCGTGCTCCACCTGGTAGCCCTCGTGCTCCAGCTCGAGCGTCACAAAGCGGGCGATTTTCTCCTCGTCCTCTACAATCAGGATCCGTGCCATACGTGCCCCCGTCTGCGATTACTTGTCGTCGTTCAGATTTTGCTTGATGTCGTCCGCGGCATTGGCAGCGCTGTCCATCAGGTTGTTGATGCTGCCGGGCACGTCGCCGTCGCTATCGATGCGGTAGCGCATGCCAAAGAACAAGCCAAGCAGCATCAGCCATATCGTGGCGCCCCAGGCAAACAGGGCGACGATGGGAATCAGGATGGGAATGTTGAGGATGATCGCGTCGCGGCGCGTGGCGATAAACTTGGTGTCCAGGCTCAGACGGAAGAGCTTTTTGAGGTACTCCCACACGCTGTCCATCTTCTTGGAGAAGTCGGTCTTTTCGCTCGACTTTTCGTAGGCGACCTGCGCGGCGACCATCTCAGCCGAGGGCTCGTCGGCTGGCGCGGACTCGGTGGCGGCGTGCGCCGACGTGGTCTGCGTCTTGCCCTGCGACTCGAGCCAAATGATGGCGTCTAGGACGTTGCCGTCGGCGGCGTCGAGCGCGGCCTTGGCGTCGGTGTAGCTCACGTTGCACTTGGTGCGGATGGTTTCAACTTTTTCGAGGTCGTCCATGACCTGTCCTTTCGTTCGATGGGCGCGACGCCGGGCGATCTGCCCGGGCGCGAGCGTTGCGTTCGGCGGTCTGCGTTGCGCCGCCCCGCCCTTGGTCGAACTCTATAGTGCAGGTTATAGATTAAGCGATTCTTGAGCCAAGATTAATGTTGGATGAGTTTTTGGGTGGTGCGGAGGCGGGCAGGGGCAGAAAAGGCAGGTTTTGCGTGGCGTGAAGGAGGGGCGGTCTGATCTTTGGGATAGCTGATAGCGAGGTCTAATACTTTTCCGAGAAGTGAATGAGTGAAAACGGACCCCCGAAGCATCGACACTTTAGAGGTGCCGCTTCCTGCGGTTTCAATGCTGAAATCCCACGATTTTGCCGCCGAAAAATGCGGATGTTTCAGGGGTCCAAAAACAGCCGTTCACTTCGCGGAAAAGTATTAGACCTCAATAGCGGGGGATGGGGTGCCGGTGCAAAACGGCGTCAGAAATGGGGTAAACAAGGCAAACGGATCTAATGGATCAAAAATCACGTTGCAAAAGTATGAAAATATCCTACAATTGCAGCATGAAGTACTTTAGCAACATAGCGGCGATAAGCGAGCTTTCCGAGAGCGAGGGCGTGTTCACCACAGCCCAGGCGGCTCGCATGGACATCTCTCGAGATGCGCTGGCGCACTCATGCCGCGCAGGGCGTCTTGAACGGATATGCCACGGCGCCTACCGGATGTCTGGAACGCAGCGCCGAGACACCGACGAACTCAACGCCTTTTGGAAGCTCACCAATCCCTCCCTTTGCGCGTGGGAGAGAAAACGTCAGTGGGATGGCATCGCCGTGAGCGGTACGACAGCGGCGAACCTGCAGCAAATGGGCGATTTCTATCTGTCCCCCTACAGGATGACCGCGCCCATGCGTATCAATACAAGAAACGAATCCCTTTCTTTTGTAAAGCGCGAGATTGCTGAGCGGGACATCGTTTGGCTCGACGGCCTGCCGGTAACTAAACCCGAGCGCACGCTTGTCGATCTTTGCCTCGATTGCGAGGATCCCTCATTAATTATCGATGCCTATCACGACGCGCTTGGACGTGGACTCGATATACAACGGCTGAAGGATCTTGTAGAGGAGAACTCTAAAACCGCCAAACGACGCGAGCTGATGGCGCCTTTGCTGATGGTACTGAACGGGTAATGCGAAACGGAGGACATGGTGAAGTACAAAACGCCTGCCGCATTGGAGATGGCTGTTAGGAATGCCGCAAGAGAATCACCAATGGATACTAATCGGGCAATCGTCGGTTTCTACTTTCATCGCTTCCTATGTCGCGTTTTTTCAGAAGATGACGGCAGCTTTGTGCTCAAGGGCGGTCAAAGCGTCCTGGCGCGAACACTCGATGCGCGTGTCACAAGAGATATTGACTTGGTTGCTCAAGAGGAGAGTCTCGAAGAGGCTATTGTCGATCTGGTGCAGGCTGCTTCGATTGATCTGGAGGATTTCGTTTCGTTCGTCTTTGATCGTGCAGAGCAAATCAAAGAAGAAGATGAGTATCGGTGCGGTGCGAAGGTGTGGTTCACCCCCTTTATGGGAACCAAGAAGCTACAGCCAATTTCAATTGACTTGGTAATTGATGAAGTGCGGGGACTTGAGCCTGAGGTTCTTGCGCCGATCGATCGTCTGAATATCGAGGGGCTCCCAGTCTGCGACTATCGAGTATGCCGAGTGGAGAGTGCCCTTGCAGATAAATTGCTCGCAATGATAGAGATGCATGAGGGCCGTGCTTCATCGCGAATCAAGGATATAGTCGACATCTTGGTGTACGCGAAAACTTGCTTCGTCGATGGGGCTACGCTTGTCGAGAGGGTCGAGAAAGAAGCGTCTGCCCGCAAAGTGGCAATGCCGGAAGAGTTCGTGGCGCCTCTCTGGTGGAAACAAAATGGTTCTGCACAGTACGTAAAGATGGCGAGGCAGGCGGGGGTACTTGATCTCGCGGGGAACATTGCTGGGGCAGAAGAGGTCGTCAATCGGTTGTATACACCGTGCTTTAATCATTCGGCGAATGTGTGCAAATGGAATCCTCAGACCACGGGATGGGAATAGGCTAGATAGTTAAGCCGGCGGCAGAATTAGTTCCTGTCGCCGGCTTAAGACGTTTCTACTGCCTATGCGCTATTCGCAGGTCTGGTCGACCACCTGGGTGACGGCCTTTTTTGCGCCTTCGAGGTCGCGCTGGGCTTGGGCGACAGTGGCCTCGGCTTGTTTCTTTGTTCTTACGACCTCGGCAAAGCGGTTGATGGATTCGCTATACTCGCGTGTGCGCGGGTCGAGCGCCGGCGGGACTTCGATCTCAAACAGGTCGCTAGGACGGATGGCGCGGATGCTGGCTGCTTCAGTTAATGCTTGAATGAGCTGCGCCCCGTGGCCTTCGGTAAGGTATCCAACAATTATCTCCGAAAACACTACGCGCTCATCTTCGGTCATCGTTTGGAATGACGGGCGAATGACGGTGGTGTTATGCGAAGCAACCAGATGCTGCTTAGCGTCATCGGAGCTGACGACGAGCAGGTTGGACGCGCCGTAGCGACCCAGCATGCGCGGCATGACGATATCTCCAGCGCGGAGCTCATAACGATCGAGAACGCTGGGGTCCACCTTTACGAATTTAGAATCCGAGCTATTTTGATTATCTGAAGCATCTACGGGCAGAAGATTGCCGTCCTGAAAATCTTGAGATGAGATTCGGCGCACCTCGACTGCGTCAATGTCGTTCGATGTCGTGCTCTCGCGGGGCATGAATGGCGCGACTCGCGTAAAAGAGTCACCGAGTGTGGCGCTGTAGTTTCGGGTGATGGCGATGAGGCTGATTTTGCCTTTGGAGAGAGCGGCGTGGTGTTGGAGCAGCTCGCGCGTGGCAAAAGTGGACGTTTCGATTGGCGTCGATCTTGGCGTATTGGTATCAATGCGGGCCCAGTCAGGAGAGATAGAAAAGGTGATATCAGAGTAATACGATGTTTTAGTCACATATTGAAAACGCGGTCCGGGCTCAATTGCGCTGCGAAATGCAACGCTGCGATTTCCTGAAGACAGTATGAGGAGCGCGCTTGTCATGTAGGGCCTGGGCTCGGAAAGTGGCAAATAAACGACGCTCTCGATGAGCCCTTCGCGTATCAAAATCGTGCGTGCTTGTTCAGCTTTATCAAGTAAATCGGCGGGAAGTACCACGGCTGCTCGAGTGCGGCCCGAAAGGGCGAGAGCATACAGGCACCAAATAAAAGGACCCCAGTCGCAAAAATCAAGGTAGCCAGGCTCCAAATAATCGATGAGCGCGGCACTGTCTTTTTCGATATCGTGCTTATTTGCGCGGTAGTAGTTTGATGCATCGACAAACACCGGCGCTGCATCATCATCGCTTGCATTCTGCTTTCCGGGTTCAAGCTCACAAATATCGGGCACGCCGTTACCGTTTAGGGTAAAGCACTTAGCGAGATCTTCGGCATCCACAGCGCCAGGCAGACGGACAGTGAGCAGGCGACTGCCTTGTTCCAGGTTAAGCGCGCGCGAGAGGGCGGCGGCGGTGAGGCGTGGCAATGATGATGTAGTTTCACGCATGTATAGAGCCCTTTCTTATCAGTGGGTTTATATTAGCAGAAAAATATTATAATTTCTAATGACGAGAACAGCACGCTGTGCTATCCTCGAAGCAATCCAAAGCCAACTCAATAGCAATTGCTTGATACATTCGCTTTGTAGCCTTTAGGCAAACTAAGCAATCGAGCAGGATGATTTCACTTATGAAACTAATGGGTTAGATCAATAATCATCGTTCTAGCGTCAGAACATTCTAGAACTTAGAACAGACTTACATCAACCACCTGAAACCGGATAGAAAGAAGCATTCATGAAGAAACGGGACAGTATTTACGAGGCATTCCTCAGTGCGATCGACGAGGATCTCCGCGGTATGTGCGAAGTGAACAGGAAGGCAGAGCTGCCACTTCCGTGTCCGTACTGCGGCGAGAAGAACGTCGAGCGCCTGGCTAAATCGCTCGTTGGCGTGCTGGAAGAGCGCTCGCCCGATATTCCCGGGCTGGTGCCCGAGCAGTATCGAGCCGATGTACACGAGGCCCGCGAGCTTTTGACTGCTGCGACGCTCGCTTTGCTTTCGCTGTATTTTTCCCCGCGCGATAGCTGCATGGGCAGCGTGGCAGCCGTGGTGAGCATGTTTAGGCATGGATGTAATGCGGCTTTTAAGTCAGCTGGCGTTCTCTTGTTTGAGCAGGTTACGACAGGGATGAAGTACAACGTCAAGAAGGATGCCTATATTCCGTCCCCATTCGTGCGCCATATCGATAGCAAAAAGCCTTACGACCGGCTGCACCGCGATGGATCGCGTGGCTTTACGGCGGATGAAGATGATGCCGTCATGTTTTATAAGCGCTACCTCAAGGTGCAACGACGCGTGTTCGATACGAGTCCGCGTTTCAACTTTGAGTTATGCGTCAAACGCCCGTTTGAGGCACTTTTGGACGAACGACACACTTTTTATTACATGGAGGAAAAGATGGAAATCGATTTGGCAACTAAGGTACGGGGGCTTCAGGACCGCTACCTCCTCAACTGCGCTCGGGCCAAGGGATACGACCTGCTCGACAAGCTGATGATTAATGCATTGCTTGCGTATCTGCGCGACGGGACGGTTTCAACTGCTGCTCGCGAGAGTTATCTGGCGCAGGCCGAGCGCCTGATCGGCCACGCGACCAAGTCGTCGCGCTCGGCACAGCTCAATGAGGACGACGGTGTCGATCGCATTGCTTAACAACCACCAACGTCACGGACAAGAAAGGAGCCACGCCATGTCAGTCATCAAGATGTACGGCTACGAGGCCGCGCAGCAAACGGAGTATCAGACCAAGAAGTGGGCGACTAAGGAGGAGATGCAGGCGCTGTCGTCTGGCGATGAGCAGCGCGATGTGATCCTGGCTAAGGGTGCCACGGTGGCGTTCTACGAGGACGACAAGCATTGGGAGACGAGTGTGTCCAACAATGTCTTTGCCTTTGGAGGTACCGGCAGCGGCAAAACGGCGAGTTTCATTTTGCCCAACCTACTCAATCACCACGAATGCTGTTATGTGGTCACAGACACCAAGGGTGAGCTGCTGCGCCGTACGGGGAAAGGCTTTGAAGAGGACGGCTACGAGGTAACGGTTCTCGATACTGTTAATCCCGAGCAGTCGGCCGGATACGACCCTCTGCGCTACGTGATGGATGTCGAGGATATCCCCACTACGGTGGCGGCAATCATGGAGGGGGTCGATCCTGACGGTCGTAGCCGTAGGTATGATCCGTTCTGGGATAACGCAAACGATCTGCTGCTTCGAGCAATTGTTGGAATCCTGTATCTCCTGGAGTGTCTTGCCGGCACCCTTGCGCCGGGCGAGGACCCCAATGCTCCGCGCCGCTACCTTAAGATGAACAACGTCTTTAAACTGGCTGCGCTCATCAAGGTCACGGGGGATGGCGAGGGCCGATTCCCGTTGGACTACCTTGTAGAAGAGGTGGAGTCCAGGGAGTTTCTCGATAAGTTTGGTGCGGAGAACGCTGATCTGTATGGCGTTGAGCAGTATCGTGATTTTCGCGGGGCAGCCGATAGGACGCTTAAGAGCATTCTGATCACGCTCAACGCGACCATCTCGCGGCTTAAGACTCCCCAGCTCATGCGCGTCTTTGAGAAAGACGAGATGCGTCTTGATCGTATTGACGAGGGCAAGCGCGTGATCGATCTTAAGGTGAGCGACAACGATTCGGCTAATGCATGGCTTGCGAACGTTGCCCTTAAGCAGCTGTTTAACCTTGCCCAGCGCCGTGCCGATGCCAGCCCCAGCGGCCATTTGCAGCGTCGCGTGCAGTTTGTGCTCGATGAGTTTCCCAATGTGGGACGCATCCCCGATTTTGAGCGCAGCATTGCGACCGTGCGCAGCCGCGGCATTAGCTTTTTGATGTGTGCGCAATCGCTGAGCCAGCTCGATGCCGTGTACGGCAAATCCACGGCGCTTACCATTCTCGATAACTGCGATAGTTTGGTCTATATGGGTGGCGGCAGCAACATCGCGACGCAGAACTACATAAGCGAACTGTGTGGCGAGTCGGTTTTGGGCACCAAGTACGTGGGCGCCGAGCGCACTGCCGTAGATGTGCGCGGCTGCGTGATGACCCCAGGCGAGGTTGGGCTTATGCCTCGCACCGATTGCCTGGTCAAGGTGACCGGCATGCGTCCCTTCCGCGCCAAGAAGTACTTTTGCGACGACCATCCCAATGCAGCCAAGTGGCTAAGGGATTAACCCTTGCAGCCTCGCGCATTTTGACCTGCATTTTGGCTGCACGGCCTCTGTTTGCCATGTGCCGTGCGGCCAGTTTCCCTTATCGATTCCATCTAGAGAGGAATTAACCATGTCCGTTATGTATCGTGAGCCCAGCATCATCAAGAAGTCCAAGGACGGCCGTGTTGCCGCCGTCGATATGGCAAGCGAGCTGCTTAACAGCCGCGTGCTGCTGCTGGAGGGCGAGGTCAACGATGTGACCTGCAACGGCCTCATTAAGTCCATGCTGGTGCTGGAACATCAAAGCGCGACCGAGCCCATCACCCTCATCATCAATAGCCCGGGCGGCAGCGTTACGGCGGGGCTGGCGCTCATTGACACCATGCAGTCGCTCGATTGCCCCGTGATCACGGTGGGCGAGGGCGTCGTGGCCTCGATGGCCGCGGTGATCCTGGCCTGCGGCGACCACCGCCAGGTGTACCGCCACACGCAGGTGCTCATCCACCAACTGATGGGCGGCACAGGCATGGCGCAGCAGACCGATATCGAGATCGTGGCCCAGCACACGGCGGCCATGCGCGCCGAGCTGGACGAGCTGCTGGCCGAGCATGGCAACCTGAGCGCCCAGGAGTTCCACGAGCTCACCGAGCGCGACTGCTGGTGCAACGCCAGGCGCGCTCTGGAGTTGGGTCTGGTGGACGAGGCGATTGCTCCGAGTAAGAAGGCGCTCTAGCGGGGCTCATGTCTTGTGGGCATATAGAGCGGGGCGAACGATCGCGTAGTTTAACGGCCAGAAAGAGGTTGAACATGAGCAGGATTTGGGATGTCGACGGCATTGAGTGGGAAGACCTGCCCACCGTGAGCGACCTGCTGTGCGCTGCGGACACAAAGATCCTGGCGCGCGAGGTTGCCCTGCGATACGGCGGCAAGCCGGACGGCCGCGGCCGTGTCGATAACGAGCGCAGCTTAAAGCGCGCCCGCCGCAAGGTCAAAAAGCTGCGCAAGGTTGACCCCGAGCCCAGCGACAATATCGTCCTGCTGCCCAAGCACGTCATCAATCGTCGTGGTGCAGGCCACGGCTTTGGCTATTACGACGTGGAGCCGTGCATCTTTACACGCGGCGGCGTTCAAATGCTAGGTGAGGATGTGCTCGCCAAAGTACGTCCGTGGGAATTGATCTTGATGGATGATGAGTCCGCGAGCGAAATGCTGGGCTATCGCGTATGGCTCGGCGGCGAGTGGGACCTGTGCGAGCGCTACCGCTTTTTGGCCGTGGTGTGCGTTCGCATGCTGAACAGCATCCGGGCGCAAAAGGAGCTGCGCAAGTGCCTCGTGCAGGGCGAGACAGCCTGTGATATGGACGAGGACGAGGCGATCGAAGGGATTCGCCGCGACGTGCTGTATCCCGAGGAAGTGATCAACGCCAAACTCGGCGGCTATTGGGATGCGAGTTTGGGACTCAACCTGCCCTGGAAGAACGAGCACCGGCAGACTTGCACGCGAATCGACAGGGCTATCGATGACCTGTTTTCTAAGGAAACGAAGCGCTGCGCTGCCGAGCTTGGGAAGAAACTTGAGCGAGGGTATGAGGAGCGCAGGGAGGTGCCGTTGTTTCAATCATTCACCGACGAATGAGAAAAAGGCGGCGGCCGCGGTCCCCCGCGGGATTATCCTGGACCTATTACGTGAGCGGTGCGCGGGCGAGGAGCAATCATGGCTGGTCGTGGAAGCAAATGGTCGAGGGAAGAAACCCTTGCGGCTCTGTTTCTGTACCTCGCCCTACCATCGAAAAAGGTTGATGATACAAACGAGGATGTCCAGGCGCTAGCTAAGGCCATTGGCAGAACGCCGGGCGCGGTTGCTCTAAAAATCTGGAACCTTGCATCATTCGATGAGCGTCGACGTGCTCGCGGCAAGGTTGGAATGACCCATGCAAGCAAAATGGACAAGATGGTTTGGGCTGAGTATTCCTCTGCTGGTGATGAGCTTGTCGAGGAGGCGACTGAGGTTTTCCTCAACCGTTTCGATTTTAAAGAACCGCTAAGTGATGAGCTGAAAGAGACGATCGGCTTTGATTTGCCAGAGGGCAAGGAGCGCGAGGCAATTGTTTCGATGCGGGTGAACCAGGAGTTCTTTCGAAATACCCTGCTCGTCAATTACGATTCAAGATGCTGCTTGACGGGGCTAACGAACAAGGCTCTGTTGGTTGCTAGCCATATCAAGCCCTGGAAAGTCTCTGATCCAAAGACGGAGCGACTCGCGCCCGACAACGGCTTGCTTTTGAACGCATTGCACGATAAAGCGTTCGACCGGGGACTAATCACCATTACGAAGGACCTAAAGATAGTGGTGTCTAGCGTGGTCGAGCACGAAACTCCTGAGGACGAGTACTTGTGGCGCTACAACGGAGAGCCGATTACGCTTCCGAAACGATTCGCCCCAAGAGCTGAGTTTATTGAATATCACAACGATATGGTGTTTAAGGGGTAGGGGTCCGTATGGAAAGCCCGAGTTGAAAGCGATTGTTGTTAAGACGTTGCTTAAGCGTCCTCGTTATCCGGAGACATTTTTAGTATTTGAGGGTCGTTATTAATTATTAGGAATGATTTTCGAAGAGT
>CABUDZ010000008.1 GCA_902490445.1 uncultured Collinsella sp. | reverse complement strand
TTTTGTGCATCGAAACGGGTCAAACTTTCCGCTGAGGACCTTCGCACAAGGGGCAGTGGACAAAAAATACCAAATATGAGTACTGTTGCTGCGTTGGTCACATATGTTTGCACATAATAATGGGCTCCTAATGAGAGTACTCCTCGTTAGGAGCCCATTTTATTGAACATTTGGGGAGTTACGTCAGCTCGTGCAGCTGGTCGTCATGCCTATAAGCATCAAAAATGCCCCGAATCGCTGCTACTAAAAAGGTAACAGTACTCATATTTGATGTATTTTGACCACGGCTATCTACAAACCCCCTAGGCCACTCATTGGGGACAGACTTAAATGACTAGTTGTTGGGGATCAGTCATTGGGGACGTTCTTAAATGACTAGGTGTGGCTGCTTGGGCTAGGCTGTTAGGTCGAGTTCGTAGAGAAAGCTTTCGCGCGGCATGTCGTGACGACGCTCTTCGCGGTTGGCGCGGTGCGTGGCCGTGCGCTTAAAGCCGTGCAACTCGTAGAACTTCCACGAGCAGTTGGAGTCGGTGTACAGGTGCGCCCTTGTCGCCCCGCGCGAGGACAGGTACGAGACCGCGGCATCGAGCAACACTGAGCCTACACCCAGGCCGTGGACATCGGGATCGACGGCGAGCAGCGTGACTTCGTTGTCGTGCGGCAACGGGCTGCTCTCGAGCAGGCGGTTGTTGGTTCGGATGGTTGCGCGCACAAACGAGAGATACTCGGCGCAGACATCGGGCTCCAGCTCGCGCATCTGCGAAAGCAGCGCGCGTTCGGTATCCATCCAGTGTTCCTTAACGGTGGCGCCGGAACTCTGTCCCGCGCGCGCGAGCGCAATGCCACGCGCCTGACCGTCGATTACGGCAACCTGCGAAAACGTCGATGACGAAAGGCAATGGGCGAGGTCGCACGCGGCCTCGAGGCGGTTGTACTCATCGTTATCCGAATTGTTATGCCAAAGCTGCTGCAGAATCAGCGCGATGGCGTCGAAGTCTTCGGTATCAAACGGTCGGTAGAGAACCCGCGAGACCATGGTGCCTCTTTCTTTTGCGGATGCATATCGAGCACAGTTCTACCACGCTATTGGCATCTAATTATGGTGCCCCTGTGTTCCATGAACTCACCGTGCCCGGTGCCGTGCCCATCCCCTCTGCTCGCAAACTTTTTCTGCACATGCGCCCGTTGCGGGGTGCATCGATGCGCTCGATGCGCTACATTGAATCAGTATTTTCAATGCCGCTGCGCGAGCGCTGCAGATCGACGTATCACCGACTCACAGAGCACGGCGGCGTACCAGACAGGAGGACTGCATGGGATCTGATGTGAAGATCGCGCGCGCGTTGATCTCGGTTACCGATAAGACGGGCGTCGTCGATTTCGCACGGACGCTGGTCGATGACTTTGGCGTCGAGATCATCTCTACGGGCGGCACGGCTCGTGCCATCGAGGACGCGGGCGTTCCCGTAACCCCCATCGAGGAGTTCACGGGCTATCCCGAGATGATGGACGGCCGCGTTAAGACCCTGCACCCCAAGGTTCACGGCGCGCTGCTGGCCCGCCGCGATTCCGAGCAGCACATGCAGGAGGCCGCCCAGCACGGCATTAAGCTGATCGACCTGGTCGTCGTCAACCTGTACGAGTTCGAGAAGACCGTCGCCAACCCCGAGGTCACCTTTGCGGATGCCATCGAGCACATCGACATCGGTGGCCCCTCCATGTTGCGCTCTGCCGCCAAGAACGCCGCGAGCGTTACCGTCATCTCCGACCCGGCCGACTATGATGCCGTCCTGGCCGAGATGCGCGAGACCGGTGGCTGCACCACGCTTGCCACCCGTCGTCGCCTGCAGGTGAAGGTCTACCAGACCACCGCCGCCTACGACACGGCTATCTCCCGTTGGCTTGCCGCCCAGGCAAGCGACGTGGCGGACACCTCTGCCAAGCTCGAGATTTCGCTGGAGAAGGTCGACGACCTGCGCTATGGTGAGAATCCTCAGCAAAAGGCTACGGTCTACCGCTTTGCCGAGGGCTGCGAGAACACCGCGAGCTCTCAGTTCCCGCTTGTGGGCTCCGAGCAGATCCAGGGCAAGCCGCTCAGCTACAACAACTATCTGGACGCCGATGCCGCCTGGAACCTGGTCCGCGAGTTCGACGAGCCGGCCTGCGTGATCCTCAAGCATCAGAACCCCTGCGGTTCCGCCGTTGCCGAGGACATCACGGCCGCCTACGACCGCGCTTTCGCCTGCGATCCCAAGAGCGCCTTCGGCGGCATCATCGCCTGCAACCGCGAGGTTCCCTTTGAGCTGGTTGAGCACTTTGCCGATCAGAACAAGCAGTTCGTCGAGGTCATCATCGCCCCGAGCTATACCGCCGAGGCGCTCGAGCGCATGGCCAAGCGCCCCAACCTGCGCGTGCTGGCTACCGGCGGCGTGGACCACGGTGCCCAAGTGGAGCTGCGCTCCATCGACGGCGGCATGCTGGTGCAGGAAGTCGACCACGTGACCGAGGATCCCGCGACCTTTACGTTCCCCACCGACCGCAAGCCCACCGATGCCGAAATGGCCGAGCTCGAGTTTGCCTGGAAGGTCTGCAAGGGCGTCAAGTCCAATGCTATCCTGGTCTCCAAGGGCAAGGCCGGCATTGGCATGGGCCCGGGTCAGCCTAACCGCGTTGACTCTGCACTGCTTGCCTGCGAGCGTGCCGAGGACTTCTGCGAGCGCGAGGGCGTGGAGAAGGGCGGCTTTGCTTGCGCAAGCGACGCGTTCTTCCCGTTCCGCGACAACGTCGACGTGCTTGCCGCGCACGGCGTGACCTGCATCATCCAGCCCGGCGGCTCCAAGCGTGACGACGAGAGCATCCAGGCCTGCAACGAGCATGGTATTGCGATGGTCTTCACCGGAGCCAGGCATTTCCGTCACTAATATTGTTACGCGGTTTTACCAAACCGCGTAACTGCTCGACGCTGCGCCGGCCCCAAGCACCTCATCTCGCTGCTCAAACCGTCGCTCGCGTACAGAAGTACGCGTCGCTCCTCTTTCGCGGCGACCTGAGGCACTTGGTGCCGGCTCGCTGACTTGTGCTCCACCAGTGGTATTGGCTCGACCCGAACCAAAGCTATCTATTGCCGTCCGTGCCGGTTGGTGCGGGCGGCTTTTTTGGGTATAACGGTGCGGTGTATGTTTTTGAGAAAGGTTGGATATGGCCGTTGTGGATGATGCCGAGCTGTTTGGCAATGCCGATGATCGGCGTGCGTACGAGGACTTTTGCGCCAATCAGGAGGCGGTCGAGAAGTTTACGCTCGACAAGCCCGCGCTTGTCTGCCGTTGGCGCATGTCCAACAAAAAGGTGCCCATGCTCAACCGCCACATCCGCGCGCTGTCCGAGCGTCTGGTGCAAGGCGAACCGCTTACCCATAACATGCTCAGCTGGGCCAAACAGCACGTTGAGTGGTCGCTTGCCGAGGGCGATTACACTGCGCGCGACGGCGTACTCATGCTGGTGATCGACATCAACGGCAACGCTGCCATGACGGTGGGGGAGTACGAGCCGCTAGCCGATACGTCGGCCAAGGCGCTGCGCGCCCGTTCCGCCGAGGCCCGCTCCGAGGCCGACGAGACCGGCGTGGCGCCCGAGCTGCTTGCTGCTGTCAACAACGGCAAGCTTGCCTTTGTGGTGCCGACGGACGAGTGCCTGTGCGGCACGGCGACCCTTATTGAGCAGTTGGCTCAGACCAAGAACATCCCGGTCACGCGCGTAGACATTCCCGCACAGCTCAAGGGTGCCCTGTTCCTGGTGAGCGACGAGCACGGCGTGGTTCCCGCCGCCGACGCTGATGCCGCCGAGTCCGACGCCGCGACGGTCACCTTCTTCGCCGACGGCTACGAAAAGCTCCGCGCCCGCCGCTAAATGATTTTTCTGGGACGGGGATTATTTAATCATTTGATCCCCGCGCCCGTTGCGAGCGGGGGGGGGCGATTCGAACGCTTTCGTTCGCGAACAGTTCTGTCACCTTAATGCCGCGCGAGGCGCGCACCGGCGACTTCGCGGCAATAATGGCAGTAAGACAACCAAGAGGGGAGCGGAATCCATGGCGCTGATCTATATCGTTGAGGACGACGAGCCCATTCGTCGCGAGCTTGCTGACATCCTTGCCCGTGCCGGTTTTGAGGTCGAGGCCTGCGAATCGTTCGAGCACGTCTCGCGCGATATTCTCGCCGCCGCGCCCGACCTGGTGCTGCTCGACCTGACGCTTCCCGTCAAAGACGGCCAGCATATCTGCCACGAAGTCCGTCGCGAATCCGAGGTCCCCATCATCGTCCTCACGTCGCGCACGACCGAGATCGACGAGGTCATGTCCATGACGCTCGGCGCGGACGACTTTGTTCCCAAGCCCTATAGCGCGCGCGTGCTCGTGGCGCGCATCAACGCACTGCTGCGTCGCACCGCGGCGGCAGGCGAGCGCAGCACGCTCGTCCACAAGGGATTGGAGCTCGACCTCGCCCGCTCCATGGTCACCAACACGCAAACCGGCACTAGCACCGAGCTCACCAAAAACGAGCTGCGTATCCTCTCGCTGCTTCTGAGCCGCGCGGGCAAGATCGTTTCGCGCTCGGCCATCATGCAGGACCTGTGGGACTCCGATGCCTTCGTGGACGACAACACGCTTACCGTCAACATCAACCGCCTGCGCACCACGCTCGAAAAAATCGGCATCAAGGGGTATCTGACGACGCATCGCGGCCAGGGCTATTCGGTCTAGGGGCCGGCTATGTCATTTGGCAAGTTCTTTAAAGATGCGCTGCTTCCCGTCGCCGTGTGGACGTGCGGTGTGCTGCTGAGCTGCTTTGTGCTGACGGTCGCCGGTGCTCCCGTTTCCATCGTGGTCGTGGCGGTCGGCGTGTCCTTTATCTTTGGTATGCTCGGCATCGTGATCGAGTATGCGCGCCGTCGTCGTTTTCTGCATCAGCTGGGGCGCGCGGCCGAGGAGCTGGAAAGCCCCGCATGGGTACAGGAGATGGTCCAGTGCCCGACCTATGCCGAGGGCGAGCTCGAATACGAGGTCTTGCGTCGCGTGGGCAAGGCGGCATGCGATGAGGTGGCGGAAGGCCGACGCCAGACCGATGACTACCGCGACTATATCGAGAGCTGGGTCCACGAGGCCAAGTTGCCCCTGGCGGCGGCCCATCTGATTTTGGAAAACCTGGACGGCAGCGAAGACGACCTGTCGCGCGTGGATGATTTGGGCCGCGAGCTGGCTCGCGTGGAGCGTTATATCGACCAGGCGCTGTACTACGCGCGCTCGGAAGTCGTGGAGCGCGACTACTTGATTCGCCGCTGGGATCTCAAGACCTTGGTGACGGGTGCGATTAAAGCCAACGCACGCGAGCTCATCGCGGCGCACGTGGCTCCGGTGTGCGAGAACCTCGACTTTGAGGTCTTTACCGACGAGAAGTGGCTCGAGTTTATTCTGGGCCAGCTCATTCAGAACAGCATTAAATATGCGCGTGAGGACGGCGCAAAGATCGTGTTTTCGGGTGCGTTGCTGGACGAGGGCCTGGCGAGCGAGCGTATCGAGCTTACCGTCGCGGACAACGGCTGCGGCGTGAGCGCGGCCGACCTGCCGCGCGTGTTCGAGAAGGGCTTTACCGGCGACAACGGCCGCACTACCAAGCGTGCAACGGGCATCGGCCTTTACCTAGTGGCGCGCCTGTGCTCCAAGATGGGCATCGACGTCACCGCGGCATCGGAGCCGGGCGAAGGCTTTGTCGTAACATTTGCCTTCTCGACCAACAAGTTCCAATATTTCGAGTAGCGCACGCGGCAGAAGTCCGCCCAAACAAAAACGTGCAGCCCAAACAAAACGTGCCGCCCCAACCGGGGCGGCACGCCATCTTTTATCAGCTAACTCGTTGAAGTATGGTGACGAAGGCGCAAGGCCGGGAGGGGTTATCTAAGCCGACATCCCGCAGCCGCGAAGCGGCGAGGACGTCGGCTTAGATAACCCCGCAGGCCTTGCGCCGACGGGAAGGAACCTACTTCACGACCAAAATGTCGCAGTCCGTGTTGCGCAGCAGGAACGTCGAAATCGAACCCAGTAGCGCGTACTTAATCGAGGACAGACCGCGGGCACCGCAGAGCACCAGATCGGGCTTGACCACGTCGAGCATCTCGTCCTTCAACGTCTCACGAATACGACCGGCGCGAATCATGACTTCGACCTCGGGGATATCGGGATTAGCCTTGGCCTCCTCGAGCTGCTTCGCGATGGAGCTGTTAAAGGCCTCCTCCAAGCCGTTGACTAAGTCGACTGGGTAAGCCCCCGCGCTCTCGAGCGCCGTGGAGTCGATCACGTGACCGATAATCAGCTTTGCGCCGTTGTTTGCGGCCACCTTGATGGCGCGTGCGAGCACAAAATCCTGCTGCTCAGTACCGTCGAGTGAAACAAATACCTTGGTGTAGCCCTCGTTCATGGTTTCCTCCTTGGTCTATCGCACGGGCGCGGGGCTCGTGCGTCGGGCGGCCACGGGTGCGCGGACCGCCGGACACTTTACTTTGTTGCAGTTATACCCAAGGATTTCGATTTGACCGCCTGCAATTCTGTGAACGGCGAGATTTTTGGTAAGGGTTGGCATGTGCGCGTCGTCAACGGTTGATAATGGGACATCGCCCGCACCGTCCGCAGAAACATCTATCGGCGGGTGTTAAACGAGGGGGTCCCTTTGGATATTATCGAGCTTCTAAAATCTGCCTTCATGGGCCTGGTCGAGGGCATTACCGAATGGCTGCCCGTTTCGTCGACGGGTCACATGATCCTGGTAGACGAGTTCGTCAAGATGAACGTGAGCGAGACGTTCTGGAATATGTTCCTGGTCGTGATTCAGCTCGGCGCCATTCTGGCCGTCTGCGTGCTGTTCTTCCATGAGCTCAATCCGTTCTCGCCCAGCAAGGGCAAGGAGGGCCGCCGCGACACCTGGGTGCTGTGGGGCAAGATTGTGCTCGGCTGCATTCCTGCGGCGGCGATCGGCCTGCCGCTCAACGACTGGATGGAGGAGCATTTCTACAATGCTCCCGTCGTGGCGCTGGCGCTCATTGTGTACGGCGTGCTGTTTATCGTGATCGAGAACTGGCGCGCGAGCAAGCGCGAGGAAATGGCCGTTGCCGGTTCGTTTGGTTCGCGTGCTGTGACGAGGGGCGGGCGTCCCGCCGGTGCGCACTTTGCGGCGCCCGCCGCGGCTGCCGCTGAGGATGAGGACGATGACGATAACCTGGACTTTGGCTCCATCACTACGCTCGAGGACCTGAGCTGGAAGACTGCGCTGGGCATTGGCTGCTTCCAGGTTCTGTCGCTGGTGCCGGGCACATCGCGTTCCGGCTCCACCATCATCGGCGGCCTGTTGCTGGGCTGCACGCGCTCGGTGGCGTCTAAGTTCACGTTCTTCCTGGCTATCCCCGTCATGTTTGGCGCAAGTGCGCTCAAGCTGGTCAAGTACTTCGTTAAGGGCGGTACGTTTGGTGCCAACGAGATCGCTATCCTGGGCGTGGGCTGCATCGTCGCCTTTGTGGTTTCGCTCATCGCTATCAAGTGGCTCATGGGCTTTGTCCGTCGTCACGACTTTAAGTGCTTCGGCGTCTACCGCATTGTTCTGGGCATCGTGGTGCTTGCGTACTTCTTCGTCCTGGAGCCTATGCTCGGCCTGTAACTTGGTTGACGCTGCGCGGCGGTTAGAGCGACAACTTGTTATTCAAAGAGGGTGGCATGACCAAAAGGTCTATGCCGCCCTCTTTTCATGCCAATTTGTTCGCTCTGGCCGCCGCTCGCTACCGTTGCCATGACATCGGTGGCTCCGTGATTGGCTCAATGGGGCGGGTCTGACGGTGGCGCACGGAGTCGCGGTGTGATTTGCGTCGGTGTCCGCGCGGCTCGGTATACTGGTACGGCTCAAACTATGGCGCTGCCCGCAGGCGCGCCGTTCGTCAGATGAGGAGTCGCCCATGACCCAGCTCCTGCCCTGGGAAAAGAATGCCGCGGTACCCATGCCGCCCGCGCCGGAACCCGTGCCGCTCGATGCATACACTGCCCCCGCTGCGCCGGAGTCCGAGCTCGTCCCGCTCGACATCTACGACGCTCCCGCGCCGGCGCCCAAGCCTGTCAAGCCGCTCGTCGACATCGACAGCCTTAACCCCGCCCAGCGCGAGGCCGTCCTGACCACCGAGGGTCCGTTGCTGGTCCTCGCCGGTGCTGGCTCGGGCAAGACCCGCGTCTTGACCTTCCGCATCGCCCATATGCTCGGAGACCTGGGCGTTAAGCCCTGGCAGATCCTTGCTATCACGTTTACCAACAAAGCAGCGGCCGAGATGCGCGAGCGTCTGGCGGCACTTATCCCCAGCGGTACTCGCGGCATGTGGGTGTGCACCTTCCATGCCATGTGCGTGCGCATGCTGCGCGAGGATGCCGATCTGCTGGGCTACACCGGTCAGTTCACCATCTACGATGACGACGATTCCAAGCGCATGGTGCGTGACATTATGCAGGCGCTCGGCATCGAGCAAAAGCAATTCCCCATCAATATGATCCGCAGCAAGATCAGCTCTGCCAAAAACGCCATGATCGGCCCCGAGGACATGCTCAAATCCGCCGACAGCCCCAACGACAAAAAGGCCGCGCAGGTCTATATGGAGCTGGAGCGCCGCCTGCGCGCCGCCAACGCGATGGACTTCGACGACCTGCTCGTGCGCACGCTCGAGCTGTTGCGCACCCGCCCCGAGGTGCTCGATAAGTACCAAGAGCGTTTCCGCTACATTAGCGTCGACGAGTATCAGGACACCAACCACGTCCAGTACGAAATCGCTAACCTGCTGGCCGCCAAGTACCAAAACCTCATGGTCGTAGGCGACGATGACCAGTCCATTTATAGCTGGCGCGGCGCCGACATCACCAACATCCTGGACTTTGAGAAGGACTTTAAAAACTGCAAGACCGTCAAGCTGGAGCAGAACTATCGCTCCACGGGTCACATCCTGAGCGCCGCTAATGCCGTGGTGCGCCACAACTCGCAGCGCAAGGACAAGCGCCTGTTTACGGCCGAGGGCGACGGCGAGAAGATTCAGGCCTTCCAGGCAAGCGATGAGCGCGACGAGGGCCGCTGGATTGCCGGTGAGATCGAAAAGCTGCATGCCAAGGGCACGAGCTACGACGATATCGCTGTGTTCTACCGCACCAACGCCCAGTCGCGTATTCTCGAAGATATGTTCCTGCGCGCGGGCGTGCCCTACAAGATCGTCGGCGGCACGCGATTCTTCGACCGCGCCGAGATCCGCGACGTCATGGCCTACCTCAAGATGATCGTGAACCCGGCCGACGAGATGAGCGTCAAGCGCGTCATCAACACGCCGCGTCGCGGCATCGGCTCCACCTCGATCCAAAAGATTGAGCAGCTGGCGCGCGACAACCGTTGCTCGTTCTTCCAAGCCTGCGAGATCGCGTGCGCCGAGACGGGCATGTTTAGCGCCAAGGTCCGCAATGGCCTGTCGAGCTTTGTGTCGCTGGTGCGCGAGGGCCGCCGCATGGACGGCGAGCTCAAGGACGTTGTCGAGATGATTGTCGATAAGACGGGCCTGCCGCAGGCGTTTCGCGCCGAAGGCACCATGGAGTCCGAGAGCCGCGCTGAGAACATCCAGGAATTCCTGGGCGTCGCCGCCGAATTTGAGGAGACGCACGAGGATATCGAGGGTACGCTCGAGAGCTTGGAAGAGCTGCGCGCGGCCGGTGTTGCCGACGTGCCTGCCGGCGCCGAGCCCGAGCCCGTCGTGGTGAGCGCACCTGCGCCCGAGCCGGGACCGTCTGCCCCGGTATCCTCGTTTGAGGCGCTCGTTGGCGCGCGTGATGCCGCAGGTTCCAATCCGCTCGATAGCCTAGCCGCCCCGGCGCTCTCGCCGCAGGATGCCCTGGCTGCCGCCATTGCGGGCAACGCGTATGCCGCGCCGACGGAGATGCCGGCGGGTGCCGTGCATGCCGACGAGATCGAGCGCACCTACGGTCCGCTCACCTGTAAGGCGCTTCCTGCTCTCATGGAGTGGCTGGCCCTGCGCTCCGACTTGGATTCCCTGGCCGGCGAGACGCATGCCATCACCATGATGACCATCCACTCCGCCAAGGGCCTGGAGTTCCCCGCGGTGTTCGTGGCCGGTATGGAGGAGGGCATCTTCCCACACGTGCATGACTTTGGCGGCAGCGATGATCCGGGCAAGCTCGAGGAGGAGCGTCGCCTGGCCTACGTTGCCATCACGCGTGCCCGTAAGCGCCTGTTCCTGACCTATGCGGCCACGCGTCGCACCTACGGCTCGACCTCTGCCAACCCGCGCTCGCGCTTCCTTAACGAGATTCCGTTTGAGGATATCGAGTTTAGCGGCATCGGTTCTGCCGGTTTTGAGGGCACGGGCTGGGAAAAGCGCGGCGACCGTCACGGCACCTTTGGCTCGGGCATGGGCTCGGATATGTATGGCGGCAAGGTGTTTGGTTCGCATACGCGCTCGACCGGCGGCTCCGGCTCGCGCGGCGGGTCGAGCTTTGACGACTTCTTTGGCGGCAGCAGCTATGGGACTGAGCGCCATCGTGGGGTTTCGCCTGACGCCGGCCGCGTTGCCTCGACCTTTGGCTCGGGCGCGCCGCGAGCCAAAAAGCCGTCGTCCAAGGTGTCGCCGACGGTGGAGCGCAAGGTCGATCGCACCAGCGCATCGCAGGACTTCTCCGCGGGCGATACCGTGAGTCACAAGACCTTTGGCACGGGTACCGTGATCTCGGTCGCCGGAGACATGATCGAGGTGCAGTTCGAAAAAACCGGCCAGACCAAAAAGCTCATGAAGGGCTTCGCACCTATCGTCAAGCTGTCGTAATCCCAGCGGACCTGGGCGGGCGTATAGGGCAACATCGCCTGCTCGGACAGTCCTGCGCAAGACGGAGAGCACATTAAGTGCTCTCCTTTGCGTGCGGAACTCGCGATCGATGTTGCCCTATACGCCCGCCCAGGTCCTTAGATAACGCTGCTTGCGAACGTCGCTCTGCTCGTTCGCTTTTTGGTCTGGAGAGCCGGGTGGGCTGATATATAGATACGAGTAGGGGCTCCTCCGTTGATGAACGGGGGAGCCCCTTGTTTCGTTTTGGTTGTTGTTGCGACCTAGAGGTGGCTGATGATCAGTTCCATCTTGCCTTCGAGGTCAATGGACTCCACGGTGCTGGGGGCCAGCAGGTGGCTTCCCTTGTGGACGGGGTCGCCGCAGATGGTGCCTTCGCCGTCGATGACTGACAGGCACATGAAGGGCCAGCGCTGCTCCAAGGTCTTGCTGTCGTTGACGCGCACGCGATCAACGGTGTAGCAGGGGTTGGACTCGAGCTCGGTCACGCCGTCGACTTCGGGTGCGGTCACGGTACCGTCGACCGGGGCCCGGACATCAAAGTCGATGCAATCGAGGCTCTGCTCAATGTGCAGTGGACGCAGTTTGCCGTCGGTGCCGGGGCGGTCGTAGTCGTACAGGCGATAGGTCACATCGCTCGACTGCTGCGTCTCCAAAATGAGCGTGCCGGTCTTGATGGCGTGCACGGTACCGGAGTCAATCTGGAAAAAGTCGCCCTTGTGGATCGGCAGCACGTTGAGCATGTCGTCCCAGCGGCCGTCCTTGATCATCTGTGCGGCCTCAGCGCGATCCTTGGCGCGCTGCCCGACGATAATCGTGGCGCCGGGCTCGCAGTCCAGGACATACCAACACTCGGTCTTGCCCAGACTGCCGTTCTCGTGCTCGGCGGCGTACTCGTCGTTGGGATGAATCTGAATCGAAAGGTCGTCCTTGGCGTCCAGAATCTTAATGAGCAGCGGGAACTCCTTGCCCTCGCAGTCGCCAAAGAGCTCACGGTGCTCGGTCCACAGCCACGACAGCGTGTGGCCGGCATACGGGCCCTCCGCAATCTGGCAGTCGCCGTTGGGGTGGGCCGAGATGGCCCAGCACTCACCGATGGGACCCTCGGGAATGTCGTAACCAAACACGGTCTCCAGCTGGCGGCCGCCCCAGATCTTCTCGTGGAAGATCGGCGTCAGTTTAATCAAATCGGACATGTTCATACCCCCATGGTGTTGCGCGGCCGCCCACTCTAAACGAGCTGTAACGAGCGCCCGCATGACTACAAAACTATGCCAACGTTACGTTGTGCAGCTCAAAGCGGTCACCAACGTTGCGCGAGATCGAATGCTCAAAGGCGGTGCCGCTATCCAAAAAGCCAATCTGGTTGAGCTCGAGCAGGGGAGAGCCGGGTTTGGTGTCCAGGCGCTCAGCCTCTTCCTCGGTTGCCGCTACGGCGCGAATGGTGCGGTGGAAGCTCGAAATCTTCAGCCCGCATTGCTCGCGGATGAAGCTGTAGACCGATCCATACAGGTCTTTCTTTTTAAGGCCCGGAATCAGCTCGAGGGGCATGTAGGTGTACTCGATAACGATGGGCTTCTCGTCGACCTGGCGCACGCGCACGATGTGATAGGCAAAGTCGTCCTCGGCAATTCCCAGCTGGGCAGCGACGTCTGCTGGCGGATTGACAATCGAGAAATCGTAGACCACCGAGGCCACCTTCTCCCCACGGTGCTCATGCGAAAAGCCCTGGGCACGGTCGTTCTTGCCCCGGAAAAACGCCTTGCCGGGAAGCCCCGCCGTGTCCTTAACGTAGGTGCCCGATCCGCGCCGGCTGGTAACAAGACCTTCATCGGTAATCTGCTCAATAGCTCGTTTGACGGTGATTTTGGAAACGCTATAGAGCTCGCAGAACTCAACGACGGTGGGCAGCTTGTCGCCCGGCTTTAGAGCGCCGTCCTCGATGCTTCGACGGATATCTGCAGCTATTGCCTCGTATTTGGGAATCATGGAACCTCCTTTCCGGCTTGATTGAGTACAAACGAAAGTATAGTTCACGCCTAAGCATCCCTATTGCGTTTTTGAAAAGTTCGAGAAAGATATAATCAAAAAACGCTTTTCTATATCAACTAGAGCGCTCTAAATGAATATGCATTCGAATAATGTGGTATTGAGCAAATTGATCGGCTCGAAGATGGGGTTGGGCCGTTTTGCCGCCCAGCGAACCGAATCTCATGCCTTGCGTTTTCCCAGATAAAACCTGCCAAAACAAACCTGTCCCTTTTTGACAGGTTTTTGCCTGGGGAGCGGTACCATACAGGCAATGTTTAAACGAGAAAGGTGGGCTCCCATGGAACCTAAGCAGTACTACATCGGCATCGACGTTGGCGGCACTTCGGTTAAGGAAGGCCTGTTCGACGAGGACGGCAACCTGCTTGCCAAGGCCAGCGTGCCCACGCCTCCTATCGTTGACGCCGCGGGCTTTGCCGCGGTGACCGAGGCTATCGATCAGGTGATCGCCAAGGCACAGATTCCGCGCGCCTTTGTGGCGGGCATTGGTCTGGCCGTTCCGTGCCCCATCCCGGCTTCGGGCGATGCCAAGGTCAAGGCCAACATTGCTATCAACCTGCCTGAACTGAGGATTGCCATCCAGGAGCACTGCCCCGACGCGGTCGTTAAGTACGAAAACGATGCCAACGCCGCCGCCATGGGCGAGGCCTGGCTCGGTTCTGCCAAGGGCGTGCAAAACGTGGTGATGGTCACCATCGGTACCGGCGTGGGCGGTGGCGTTATCGTCAACGGCGACGTGGTATCGGGCGTTGTGGGCGCGGGCGGCGAGATTGGCCACATGTGCCTGAATCCCGACGAGGAGCGCACCTGCGGCTGCGGCGGCCATGGCCACCTGGAGCAGTATTCCAGCGCCACCGGTGTGGTGAGCAACTACCTGGCCGAGTGCAAGAGGGCGGGCGTCGAGCCCATCGAGCTCACCGGGCCTTCTGATTCCAAGGACGTGTTCCAGGCCTGCCGCGAGGGTGACAAGCTCGCGCTGGCAGCTGCCGATACCATGGCCGACTATCTCGGCCGCGCCCTGGCGCTTATTGCCAACGTGGTCGATCCCGAGATGTTCCTGATCGGCGGCGGTGCTTCCGCTTCGGCCGATGTCTACCTCGACAAGGTCCGCGAGCACTTTAAGCAGTACGCGCTCTCCGCCTCGCGCGAGACGCCCATTAAGGTCGCTTCGCTCGGCAACGACGCCGGCATCATCGGTGCCGCTTACGTAGCCCTGCGCGCCGCCGGTAAATAGCTGGTGCGGGGGCAGGTGGTGAAAGGGGGACAGGCTTCGTCCCTGACCTCGCCTCAGCGCTTGCCCCAAATTGTGCCGCGACCCTTCCGTCTCATAAGGTTCGGCGTCAGCGTGCTACCATAGCTACGTCCAAGTACACATATCAAGTGGAGGATATCCATGGCAAACGTTCTTGTCTTTGGTCACCAGAACCCCGATAACGACGCCATCATGAGCGCCGTCGTCCTGTCCCAGCTGCTCAACCAGGTTGAGTATGCCGGCAACACCTACGAGGCCTGCGCCCTTGGTCAGCTTCCGGCCGAGTCCGCCAAGCTGCTTGCCGACGCCGGCATTGCCGAGCCCCGCGTGATCGAGTCCGTCGAGGCCGGCCAGCTCGTCGTCCTCACCGACCACAACGAGTCCGCCCAGTCTGTCGCCGGCCTTAAGGACGCCACGGTCTTTGGCGTCGTCGATCATCACCGCATCGGCGATTTCGAGACCGCCGGCCCGCTGCACTACATCTGCCTGCCCTGGGGTTCCAGCTGCACCATCGTCACCAAGCTCGCCGGCGTGCTCGGCGTTGAGCTTTCCGACGTCCAGGCCAAGCTGCTGCTCTCGGCCATGATGACCGACACGCTCATGCTCAAGAGTCCCACCACCACCGATGTCGACCGCGCTGTCGCCGCCAAGCTCGGCGAGCAGGTGGGTGTCGACCCGGTCAAGTTTGGCATGGAGGTCTTCCTCACCCGTCCGTCCGGCTCCTTCACCGCAGCCGAGATGGTCGGCAACGACATCAAGATGTTCGAGCCCGCCGGCAAGAAGCTGCTCATCGGCCAGTACGAGACCGTCGACAAGAGTCGTGCGCTCGGCATGATCGACGAGATTCGCGAGGCCATGCGTGCCTACGCCGCCGAGAAGGGTGCCGATGGCATTGTCCTGTGCATCACCGACATCATGGAGGAGGGCTCGCAGGTCCTGCTCGAGGGCGAGACCGAGGCCGCTCAGAAGGGCCTGGGCATTGCCGACGAGCACGACGGCGTCTGGATGCCGGGTGTCCTCTCCCGTAAGAAGCAGGTCGCTGCCCCCATCATGGCCGCCTGCTAGGTTTAGTTGACCAAACGCCACGACCGGATCGCGGACGTCCCGCGCTCCGGTCGTTTTTTGTGCACGGCGCCGCGTCGTCTCTTGGACAGGCGTGCCCGTGCCGTTGAGCAAATAATGTTCAACCTGTGGTTCCGCTTTTCGGCCACGCCTGCGTGCTTGTCGTGCAGGGTAGGCTAGATGCAAGCGTAATACGTTAGAGCGCGGCGCCGCCACTTGGGCGGGCCGTGCTTTTTTAAGACGGGAGCTTTCCCGAGAAAGGAGCCGCCCATGGCAGCAACTGAGCAGCTGTTCAACGTTCGTGAGCGCAAGCGCTTTGAACGTCACGACATTTGGGAGCGCATCGCCGAGAACGGCACGATTTCCGCCGCCGTCATGGTCTTCGCCGCCATCGCCGCCGTTATCTGCGCCAACACCGATGCCTACGAGGCCATCCATCACTTTTTGGAGACCCCGCTGTATGTGGTCCTGGGCAACCTTACGGCTGGTCTCACCGTTGAGCTTTTCGTCAACGACTTCCTCATGGCGATTTTCTTTTTGTTGGTGGGCATCGAGCTTAAGTACGAGATGACGGTCGGTGAGCTCAAGAATCCGCGTCAGGCCATGCTTCCCATGCTGGCGGCCGTGGGCGGCGTTGTCGTTCCCGCCTGCATCTACCTGATCTTTAACCATGCCGGCGCCCGCAACGGTTGGGCCATCCCCATGGCAACCGATATTGCCTTTGCGCTGGGCGTGCTGTCACTTTTGGGCAATCGCGTGCCCAACGGCGTGCGCGTGTTCTTCTCGACGCTCGCCATTGCCGACGACCTGATCTCCATCGCCGCCATCGCCATCTTCTACGGTCAGAGCCCCAGCCCGTTTTGGCTGGGCGCCGCTGCGCTTGTGACCTGTGCGCTCGTGTGGCTCAACAAGACGCAGCACTACCGTCTTGCCCCGTATTCGGTGCTGGGTCTTCTGCTGTGGTTCTGCATGTTCAAGAGCGGCGTGCACGCTACGCTTGCTGGCGTCATCTTGGCCTTTACCATCCCGGCCAAGTGCGGTGTCAAGCTCGATAGCCTCACCGATTGGTTGGGCGAGTGCCTGCCGCTGCTCGATGATCGCTACGACGACGAAGCGCACATCCTGGGCCAGCATGACTTTACCGTCTCGACCACCAAGGTCGAGCGCGTCATGCACCGCGTGACCCCGCCGCTCATCCGCATGGAGCGTCTGATCTCCACGCCGGTCAACTTCGTGATCCTGCCGATCTTTGCGTTCGTGAACGCGCAGGTTCGCCTGGTGGGCGTGGACATGAGCACGCTGCTCACCGATCCGGTGACGCTCGGCGTGTACTTTGGCATGCTGCTGGGCAAGCCGATCGGCATCTTTGGTATGACGTTTGCCCTGGTTAAGCTTAAGGCCTGCGAGCTGCCGCACAATGTCAACTGGCACATGATTGCCGGCGTGGGCATTCTGGGCGGTATCGGCTTTACCATGTCGATTCTCATCAGCGGCCTTGCCTTCCCGACGGCCCAGTTTGAGGTTCTTGCAGCCAAGGCCGCTATTCTCGCCGGTTCGGTCACCGCAGCCGTGCTCGGCATGATCTACATGAGTGTGATCTGCAAGCACCCCGCGCCCAAGGACGAGTAAAAGCACATACAAGTTTAAAAACGCCGCCTGTGAACACCATCACAGGCGGCGTTTTAATCATTGGGGACGTTCTTAAACGACTAGGGCTATTCCACGGTGCCGTAGACGGCGCCCCAGCCGTGGGCAGCCAAGGCGGAGTTGAGCTGGTCGCACAGCGACCGGCGATCGTAGCAGCCGGGCGGCAAAAGGTTCACGATTTCCATGAGGTCGGGTGCCAAGTCGACGATTTCGGCCTGCACGATTAGGTCAAGCCGGTCGATGGCGTGGCGGTCGTAAAACAGTCCGTCGACCAGGCGCTGCAGGTCACCGAATTCCTCGGCCTGGAACAATCCGTACTCCATAGTGCCTCCTTGGGCGCCCCACGCCGGCATGCGCGGCGATTCGTAATTTATTGCGATGGACTTAATCTATCACGGCTTCATAACGTTGCGGCGGTGGCGGTCTATACTTAGACGAACTGCAACGTCCCGCTTCGCGAAAGGTCGCACCCATGCAGACGATCTACCAGAAGATGGAAACCACCGAACTCGATGCCGCCATCGAGGCGCTCAAGGCCGAGGTCGCCGAGGTCAAGGCCAAGGGTCTGGCGCTCGATATGGCCCGCGGCAAGCCGTCGCCCTCCCAGGTGGACATCTCGCGCCCCATGCTCGATATCCTCAACGCCGATGCCGATCTGCACGACGGCAGCGTCGACTGCTCCAACTACGGCTGCTTCGAGGGTATTCCTTCGGCACGCAAGTTGGCAGGGGAGTTCCTGGGCTGCCCCGCCGAGCAGACGCTCGTGCTGGGTTCGTCGAGCCTTTTGATCGAGCATGACATCGCCGGCATGTTCTGGCGCTGCGGCTCGTGCGGCAGCGAGCCCTGGGACGCCTACGAGGCCGCGCACGACGGCAAGAAGGTCAAGTTCCTGTGCCCCGTTCCCGGCTACGATCGCCACTTTGGCATCACCGCCGACTTGGGCATCGAGAACGTCCCCGTCGCGATGACCGACAACGGCCCCGACATGGCCGAGGTTGAGCGCCTGGTTGCCACCGACGACTCCATCAAGGGCATCTGGTGCGTGCCCAAGTATTCCAACCCCACGGGCATCACCTTTAGCGAGGACACCGTGCGTCGCCTGGTCGAGATGCCCACGGCCGCGCCCGATTTCCGCATCTTCTGGGACAACGCCTACTGCGTGCACGACCTGTACGACGAGACCGACGAGCTCGCCAACATCTTCGATCTTGCCCGCGCGGCGGGCACCGAGGACCGCGTGGTGGCCTTTGCCTCGACGTCCAAGATCACCTTCCCGGGTGCCGGCATCGGCTTTATCGGTGCGAGCCCCGCGGTCATCGCCGAGTTCTCCAAGCGCCTGAAGGCTGGTCTTATTAGCGCCGACAAGCTCAACCAGCTGCGTCACGTGCGCTTCCTTCCCACCATCGAGGCGGTCAAGAAGCATATGAAAAAGCATGCCGAGTTCCTGCGCCCGCGCTTTGAGGCCGTTGAGCGCAAGCTCACCGAGGGCCTGGGCGACACGGGTTGCGCCACCTGGACGCATCCCCGCGGCGGCTACTTTGTGAGCTTCGATGGTCCCGAGGGCTCGGCCCAAAAGGTCGCCGCGCTCTGCGCCGACTTGGGCGTCAAGCTCACGCCGGCCGGTGCCACCTGGCCTTATGGCAAGGACCCGCGCGACACCAACATCCGCATCGCGCCGAGCTATCCCACGGTCGAGGACCTGGAGGCCGCGCTCGATGTGCTGGTGCTGGCCGTTAAGCTTGTCGCTGCCGAGCTTGCGCGTGCCGAGCGCGCCTAACGCGTAGGGCCCCGCAAGTCCGCGCCTAGTACTATCCGCACTTTCGATACGTAAAGGAGCGTATACATGGATTTGGGTATTTCCACCAACCCCACGCCAGAGCTCTACACCATTAAGGTGACCGGTGAGATCGATATCTCTAACGCCGATAGCCTGCGCAATGCCATCGACCTGGCGCTCGAGCAGCCCACCGAGGCCGTTGAGCTCGATTTTGCCCAGGTGAGCTACATCGATTCGACGGGCATTGGCGTGCTCGTGGGCGCCGCGCACCACGCGGCCGACCACGGCAAGCGCTTTAGCTGCGTCAACGTGCAGCCCCCGGTGATGCGCGTGGTTCAGCTGTTGGGCGTCGACCAGGAGATTTCGATCACCGCTGCATAATCTTTGCCCCCAAAAGGGCGTGCCGTTTGGCATATGTTTGTGATGCGCTCGGACGTTTTGGCGTCCGGGCGCTATACTTGACCGAATGAATAGACGAGTTCCGGCCGAATGGCGCGGTGCGGGCTCGACTCACATCGAGCCTTGGAGGTATGTGTGTTTGGTATTGGAGAGGGTGAGCTCGCGATCATCGTGGTTTTCGGCTTTTTGCTGTTTGGCCCGGATAAGCTCCCGCAGATGGGCCGCACGATCGGCCGTGCCATCCGTCAGTTCCGCGAGACGCAGGAAAAGATGACGGCCGTTGTTCAGTCCGAGATTATCGATCCGGTGAGCGAGGCCGCGTCGGCCCCGGTCAAGCCCAAGAAGACTGCTGCGACCGACGACGATTCCGATGCGGACGAGGATGCCGCCGAGACGGCAGCGCCCGCCAAGAAGGAGACCTTTGCCGAGCGTCGCGCCCGTCTTGCTGCCGAGAAGGCCGCAAGCGAGGGTGCTGCTGAGGGCGAAGGCGCTGTTGATGAGGCCGAGGGTACAGAGCCTGCTACTGCCGTCGAGCCCGAGCCTGCTGCAGAGCCCGAGCCCGAGCCGGCAGAGCCCACGACGGCTGACCTCTACGCCCGTCGTCCCCGCAAGCGCAAGGCCGTCGTCGACCAGCTCGCTCGTGAGCTCGAGGCCGAGGACGAAGCCGCTGCCGAAGCCGCCGCCGATGCCTCGAAGGGAGGCGATGAGTAATGCCTATCGGACCTGCGCGAATGCCGCTTTTCGATCACCTAGGAGAACTCCGTCGCCGCCTGACCATCGTGGTCGTGTCGGTGTTTGCCGCCGCTATCGTGCTGTATTTCGCCACGCCTGTAGTGCTCGACATCCTGGAAGACCCCATCCGCTCGTTTGTGCCGGACGGTAAGTTCTACATCACCACCACACTCGGCGGCTTTGGCCTGCGCTTCTCGCTGGCCATCAAGATGGCCGTGGTCATGTGCACGCCCATGATCATCTGGCAGATCCTGGCATTTTTCCTGCCGGCGCTGCGCCCCAACGAGCGCAAGTGGGTCGTGCCCACGGTGCTCGCCTCGACGGTGCTGTTCTTCCTGGGTGCCATCTTCTGCTATTTCATCATCATCCCGGCGGGCTTTGAGTGGCTCATCGGCGAGACCTCGGCCGTCGCTACGGCGTTGCCCGATCTGGAGAACTACGTCAACATGGAGCTGCTCTTTATGATCGGCTTTGGTGTGGCGTTTGAGCTGCCGCTCATCATCTTCTATCTGTCCGTCTTTCACATCGTGTCCTATGCGGCCTTCCGCAGTGCCTGGCGCTACGTGTACGTAGGCCTGCTTGTGGGCTCGGCTGTGATTACGCCCGACGGCTCGCCCGTTACGCTGGGTCTCATGTATGGCGCCCTGCTCTCGCTCTACGAGATTTCGCTCGCCATCGCTCGCGTGGTCATTACCGCGCGCGAGGGCAAGGAGGGCCTGTTCGTGAGCCGTCTGGACCTGTTCTCGGACGACGAGGACGACGAGGAGTAAATCGGTATGCACGAGGTTGGCATTGTCAACGGCATACTCGATACAGTGATTCGCGCGGCGCGTGGGGCGGGGGCCTCGCGCGCCGTTTTGGTAACGCTGCGTATCGGGGATATGACCGAGGTCGTGCGCGAGGCGCTTGACTTTGCGTGGGAGACGTTTCGCGACGAGGACCCGCTCACGCGCGGCTGCGAGCTTGCCGTGGAGGAAGTCCATCCACAAAGCGAGTGTCTGGACTGCGGTGAGGTCTTTGAGCACGACCGTTTCCATTGCCGTTGTCCCCAATGTGGCGGTGCCAACGTGCGTCTGCTGCATGGCCGCGAACTCGACATTGCAAGTATCGAGATCGAGACCCCCGACGATTAGCACGCTCGCCATCTAGCGATGGGGTATAAAAGGGCCAAAGTAAGGAGCGCTAAGTATGGCCGAGAAAACGATTGATATCGCGTCGCCGATTCTGTCGCGCAACGAGCGCCTGGCAGATCAGCTGCGTCAGCGGTTTGAGCAGACGAACACCTACGTGATCAATGTGCTGTCGAGCCCTGGCTCGGGTAAGACCACCACGATTCTGGGCACCAACGAGCGCCTGCGTGACAAAGCCAGCCTGCGCTGTGCCGTTATCGAGGGCGATATCGCCTCGGACGTCGACGCCATCACCATGAAGGAAGCCGGCATGCCCGCCATCCAGATCAACACGGGCGGCCTGTGCCACCTCGAGGGCAACATGATCATGGAGGCCGTCGACGCCTTCGACCAGGCCGTCGGTCTGGAGAACATCGACGTCATCTTTATCGAAAATGTGGGTAACCTGGTCTGCCCGGTCGACTTTGACCTGGGCGAGAACCTGTCCATCATGATCCTCTCGGTGCCCGAGGGCGACGACAAGCCCATCAAGTACCCGGGCATCTTCCAGCACGCCGGCGCGCAGCTGCTCAATAAGGTCGACGTGGCCCCGGCTTTCGATTTTGACATGGATAGGTATACTAAGACACTCGATGACCTCAATCCGCAGGCGCCGCGGTTTGCCGTGAGCGCGCGCAAGGGCGAGGGCATGGATGCCTGGTGCGATTGGCTCATCGGGCAGATCGAGCAAGCAAGGGCGTAAATCGGCCGCCATACGGGCGGGCGTAGCCGCAGAGACACGAGATAGGAGCCTCTTTTGAAGCTCATCATCGCAGAGAAAAACGACGCCGCGCGTCAGATTGCCGAGCGTCTGTCCACGGGCAAACCCAAAAAGGACAAGGTGTACAACACCGCCATCTACCGTTTTGAGTGGAAGGGCGAGGAGTGCGTGACCATCGGCCTGGCCGGTCACATCCTTGCGCCCGATTTTTGCGACAGCGTGCTGTTCGATAAAAAGCTGGGCTGGTATTCGGTTACCGAGGACGGCGAGATGCTACCGGCCGACATGCCCGATGGCCTGGCACGCCCGCCCTACGACACCAAGCGCAAGCCGTTTCTTGCCGACGGCATCTCCATCAAGGGCTGGAAGCTCGAGAGTCTGCCGTATCTCACCTGGGCACCCGTCATTAAGCTGCCGGCCGAGAAGGAACTCATCCGCTCGCTCAAGAACCTCGCCAAAAAGTCCGACAGTGTCATCATCGCCACGGACTTCGATCGCGAGGGCGAGCTGATCGGTTCGGACGCCCTCAACAAGGTGCGCGAGGTGGCGCCCGACTTGCCGGTCGCCCGCGCCCAGTATTCTTCGTTTACCAAGGCCGAGATCACGCAGGCCTTCGATAACCTTGTCTCGCTCGACCAGAACCTGGCCGACGCCGGCGAGAGCCGTCAGCACATCGACCTCATTTGGGGTGCGGTGCTCACGCGCTACCTGACGCTCGCCAAGTTTGGCGGCTTTGGCAACGTGCGTTCCGCCGGCCGCGTGCAGACGCCGACGCTTGCCCTGGTGGTCGAGCGCGAGCGCGAGCGCATGGCGTTTGTGCCCGAGGACTATTGGCAGATTCGCGGCATGGGCGCCGCGCAAGGCGCTGCCGAGGACGATCGCTTTAAGATCGCGCACAAGACGGCGCGCTTTACCGACAAGGATGCTGCTGAGACGGCGTACGGTCACGTTGACGGCGCTACGACGGCAACCGTCGCCGCGGTGACCAAGCGCTCGCGTAAGCAGCAGCCGCCCACGCCGTTTGCGACGACCTCGCTGCAGGCTGCCGCCGCGGCCGAGGGCATCTCACCTGCGCGTACCATGCGCATCGCCGAGTCCCTCTACATGGCCGGTCTCATCAGCTACCCGCGTGTCGACAACACCGTGTATCCCGCGACGCTCGATCTGGGCGCCGTGGTGAGCGACCTGGCAAAGATCAACCCGGCGCTGGCGCCCGTGTGCAAAAAGGTGCTCGCCGGCCCCATGAAGCCCACGCGCGGCAAGGTCGAGACCACCGACCACCCGCCTATCTACCCCACGGGCGAGGGCGATCCGTCCACGCTCGATGGCGGCCAGCGCAAGCTCTACGACCTCATCGCCCGTCGCTTCCTGGCGACGCTCATGGGTCCCGCGACTATCGAGAACACCAAGCTCGAGCTCGATGTGAACGGTGAGCCGTTCGTGGCCTCGGGCGACGTGCTCGTGACCCCGGGTTTCCGCGAGGCGTACCCGTACGGTCTTAAGCGCGATGAGCAGATGCCGCCGCTTGAGCAGGGCGACACGGTCGACGTGTTCGACATTAAGCTTGAGGCCAAGCAGACCGAGCCGCCCGCGCGCTACAGCCAGGGCAAGCTCGTGCAGGAGATGGAAAAGCGCGGCCTGGGCACCAAGTCCACGCGCGCGAGTATCATCGAGCGCCTGTACGCCGTGCGCTACCTCAAAAACGATCCCGTGGAGCCGAGCCAGCTGGGCATCGCCATCATTGACGCGCTGACGCAGTTTGCCCCGCGCATCACGAGCCCCGATATGACCAGCGAGCTCGACGGCGACATGACTCGCGTCGAGCGCGGCGAGGACACCGAAGAGCATGTCGTGACGCACTCGCGTGCGCTGCTGGCCGGCGTGCTCGACGAGCTGCTCAAGCATACGCAGGAGCTGGGCGACGCCATCAGCGACGCCGTCACGGCCGATGCGCGCGTGGGCGCCTGCCCCAAGTGCGGCAAGGACCTGGTTATGAAGACGAGCGCCAAGACCCGCGGCAGCTTTATCGGCTGCATGGGTTGGCCCGACTGCGACGTGACCTATCCGGTGCCGAGTGGCGTCAAGGTGAGCCCGCTCGAGGGCGAGGCCGCCGTGTGCCCCGAGTGCGGCGCGCCGCGCATCAAGTGCCAGCCATTCCGCCAGAAGGCCTTCGAGATCTGCGTGAACCCCACGTGCCCCACCAACTACGAGCCCGATCTTAAGGTGGGCGAGTGCAAGGTGTGTGCCGAGGCCGGACGTCACGGCGACCTGATCGCGCACAAGAGCGAGAAGAGCGGCAAGCGCTTTATCCGCTGCACCAACTACGATGACTGCGGCGTGAGCTATCCGCTGCCGGCACGTGGCAAGCTCGAGGCGACGGGCGAGACCTGTCCCGAGTGCAGCGCCCCCATCGTGGTGGTCAACACGGCGCGCGGTCCGTGGCGTATCTGCGTGAACATGGACTGCCCGACCAAGGAGAAGAAGCCCGCCCGCGGCCGCAAGACCACAACCAAAGCGAGCACGGCAAAGAAGACGACGGCGGCCAAGAAGACGACGGCTAAGAAAGCCACTGCCGCCAAGAAGACGACCGCGAAGAAGTCGACTGCCAAGAAAGCAGCCGCCGACAAGTAACGGCGCAGTCGAAACAGTGCCCAAAAAACGAGCGAGGGTCCCATGATCCTCGCTCGTTTTTTTGACCGGCAGTTAGGGACGTTCCTTTTCTGCCAGCAGTTTAGGAACGTCCCTAACTGCCGGCTCAGGAACGACAAAGCGCTAGTTCACCTCGACAGGCTTGGCGCCGGGATAGCGCTCCTCAAAGTCTAGGCGGTACTTATTGTCATTGGTGCCCGCCACGTTGTCGCGCGACAGCGGCGCCACGATCTCATTCTTGTGGTCCGCAGGCTTGGCGTATTTCAGGCTGATCTCCCAGGCATCACAGATTGCGTCAATGCGGTGATCCAGGTCGTCGTACAGGGCGATGATGTCCTTCCAGGAGCTGTAGTTTTTGGAGCTCGTCGGGACGTCCAGGTCCTCGACGATGTCGTAATACTGCTCGATGGTGTCCTCCGTGCGCTCGGCGACGTCGGCGAGATTTTGACGGGTGGTTCGATCCTCTTCCAGATAGTTGCCGTTGAAGTTCTGCGCGCAGCCACGGACCTGGCTGTCGAGATCTTCGAGCAGGTCGTAGTATTCGCTCAGGCGACGGTAGAGGTTCTGCTCAGAGAGCGTTGCTTCGCCGCCATCCTCGTCGTCATCGTCATCATCGTCGTACAGGCTGTTGGGATCGCCGAGAGGCTTTAGGTCATCGTCGTCGACGTCATGGTGCAGCTTAGCTACCTCGGCAGTCGTCTGCGTGGCGGCGTTGTCGAACGGTCTGATTGCAAAGAAGATGACCAGGGCGATGATGATCGCCACCAGCACAACGATAACGGCGATAAGCGGCCCGGTGCCGCTCTTTTTGGAAGCGGGGGTCTGTGGCGAAGCGGGCACGTATGCGGGAACCGGCTGCTGTTGGGGCGAGCCGCTCGCGACGGGTATGCGCTGCGTGGTCTCGACGGCCTCGGTCCTTGCGGCGGGGTCGGGGCTATAGGCGAGGGAGTCGTCCGCCTTGGCTTGCGGCGTATCAAGGGAGCCGGTCTGCTCAAAAGCGGGCTGGCTATCGCTCGCGGCTGTTTGCTCAACGGGTGCACCGCACGAGGTGCAGAACTTGGCATCATCTGCAAGAAGCTTGCCGCACGAGGCGCAATACCGAGACATTGCCACTCCTTTCGCCACATTTCAATGCAATACGACGATTATACCCAGCATCCAAAATTCCCCATCATAAGTTGCGGTGAAATAGGGACTGTTTGGCGGTCTCAGAGCTTCAATCAGTCCCTATTTCACCGCAACTTTGGAAAGGCACCTTTAGCCATTGGGGACGCGCCGAGCACTGGGGTATCATGGCTTGGTTGCTATAACTTGCATTTTCGCGCCTTGTAGGAAGGGGCTGCGCCCATGGCTTTTGAGCCCGCTCAACATAGCTTTATCACGCTCGAGGGCGTCGATGGCGCCGGCAAGTCCACGCAGGCGCGCCTGCTTGCCCGTGCGCTCGACCTCGCTGGCTATCAGGTCGTAACTCTGCGCGAGCCGGGCGGCACTGCCATCAGCGAAAAGATTCGCGCCCTGCTGCTCGACCCCGCCAACACGGCGATGGGAGACACCTGCGAGTTGCTGCTCTACGAGGCGGCGCGCGCCCAGTTGGTGCACGAGGTCATAGCCCCCGCCCTTGCGGCCGGCAAGGTGGTCCTGTGCGATCGCTTCTACGATTCCACGACCTGCTACCAGGCATTTGCCGACGGCCTCGATCGCCAGATGGTGCGCGACGCCAACAACCTGGCCGTCGCGGGTACGCACCCGGCGCTCACACTCGTCTACCACATCACGCCCGAGCAGGCGGCGCTACGCATGGCAGCCCGTGGCGCGGCAGATCGCATGGAGGCTAAGGGCATGGCATTCCAGGAGCGTGTCTACGAGGGGTTTTGCGCCATTGCTGCCGAGGAGCCAAACCGCGTAAAGCTCATCGACGCCACTACGACCGTCGAGGTAGTTTTCGAGAAGACGGTCGAGCAGGTTCGCGCGTACGGTCTCGATATCCCCCAGGATGCTGTCGCCGCCGCGCTTGCCAAGGAGGCCGAGTAACATGGCCCCCGCTCAGGCAAGCCTGCTGGCCAAGCTCGACACCCAAGAGCGCGTGCGCGACTTTTTGACCAATGCCGTCGCCAGCGGCCGTGCATCGCACGCCTACCTGTTTTTGGGCGCGCCCGGCGCGGGCAAGCTCGATGCCGCGTGGGCGCTCGCCCAAGCCTTCCTGTGCGAGCAGGACGGCTGCGGCGCATGCGACAGTTGCGTGCGCGTCTCTCGGCATACGCATCCCGACGTGCACTATTACACGCCCGAGAGCGCCACGGGCTATCTTATTGCCCAGACCCGCGAGCTGCTCGATGACGTGCCGCTGGCACCCATTCGCGCCAAGGCCAAGGTCTACATCATCGACCGTGCCGAGCAACTGCGCGCCAACACCGCCAACGCACTGCTCAAGACACTCGAGGAGCCGCCCGAGGGCGTTATGTTCATCTTGCTGGGCACCTCGGCAGACGTGATGCTGCCCACCATCGTGAGCCGCTGCCAGTGCGTGCCGTTTCGGCTGGTGTCGCCCGCCGTCGCCGCGCAGGCCGTGAGCCGCGCCACCGGCCAGGACCCCGCGCGTTGCCGCATGGCGGTCGCCGTGGCGGGAAGCCCCACACGCGGCATCGAGTTTCTTAAGAGCGCCGAGCGCCAGGACGCCCGCCGTCAGATGGTCCGTGCCATCGACTCACTCATTGCCGCCGACGAGGCCGACGTGCTCAGTCGCGCCAAGTCGCTCATCGTCGCCGTCAAGGCGCCGCTCGCCGAGGTCAAGTCCACGCAGGAAAAGGTACTCGAGCAAAATGCCGACTACCTGTCGCGTGGAGCATTGAAGCAGCTTGAGGACCGCAACAAGCGCGAACTCAACGCGCGCGAGCGTTCGGGTATCATGGAAGCGCTGGCGAGCGCGCGGACGCTCATGCGCGACGTGCTGCTGACACTTCAGGACGAGGCGGCCGACGTGGTGAACGAAGACGTGCGTGACACGATCGGTCGGCTTGCCGCTGCGACGAATGTTGCGGGTGCCACCCAGGCGCTCGAGGCGGTCGCAACCGCCGAGCACAACATCGCCAGAAACGTTACTCCCCAGCTGGCCATCGAGGTCATGCTGTTCGATATCAGGAAGGCACTGAAATGCCGTTAGTCGTACCCGTTAAGTTTACCTACGCCTCGCGCGACCTGTGGTTTGACCCGCAGGACCTGGATATCCTCGAGGCCGATTATGCCATTTGCTCCACCGAGCGCGGAACCGAGATCGGCTTGGTTACGGCCGATCCCTTCGAGGTGCCGCAAGACGAGATCGGTCAGCCGCTCAAGCCCGTGCTGCGCGTGGCGAGCGACATCGACCTGCAGCTTGCCGACGATCTTGCCATCCAGGGCGACGAGGCCATGGTCGATTTCCGCCGTCTGGTCAAAGAACTCGACCTCGAGATGAAGCCGGTGGGCGTCGAGTACCTGTTTGGCGGCGAGAAGGCCGTGTTCTACTTTGCGGCCGAGGAGCGCGTCGATTTTCGCCAGCTCGTCAAGGATCTGTCCTCGACGCTGCACATTCGCGTCGACATGCGCCAGATCGGCGTGCGCGACGAGACTCGCCTGGTGGGCGGCTATGCCCAGTGCGGCCAGGAGCTCTGTTGCACGCGCTTTGGCGGACAGTTTGAGCCCGTCTCGATCCGCATGGCAAAAGAGCAGGACCTGCCGCTCAATTCCTCCAAGATCAGCGGCGTTTGCGGCCGCCTGATGTGCTGCCTGCGCTATGAGTTCGAAGCGTACAAGGACTTTAAGAGCCGTGCGCCCAAAAAGAAGACGCTCATCGATACGCCGCTCGGCAAGGCGCGTATTCAGGAATATGACACGCCGCGTGAGCAGCTGGTGCTGCGCCTGGAGAACGGCAAGGTCTTTAAGGTCAACCTGGCCGATATGACCTGCTCGGAGGGCTGCAAAAAGAAGGCCGCCGAGCAGGGCTGCAACTGCCGCCCCGACTGCGTGACGCGCGACGTGCTCGAGCGCATCGAGTCGCCCGAGATGCGTCTGGCGCTTATGGAGCTCGACCGCGAGAACGGCGTCGACGTGGGCGATGGCCTGTCGAGCGCCGACCGTCTGGCCGGTACGTCGATGCCCAAGCGCCGTCGTCGCGATGCTGAATCCGATGCTCGCGCCGGTCAGGGGCAGGGCGAGGGCCGTGGCCGCGGAAAGGGCCGTGGCAATGCCGCAACGCCTGAGGCCGAGGAGGCCGCCGGTGGCCGTCGTCGTCGCAAGCGCGCAGGCTCGGGCGATGCTGCCGAGGCTGCAGCCGCGGGCAAGAACGCCTCTCGCGAGCGCGAGGTTCAGCAACCCCAGCAGCAGAATCGCGGCGGTGGCATGAACCCCACACGTCGCCGCCGCCGTCATCTGTCGAGCGAGGAGCGCGAGGACGCCTTCCGCGCCGCAGCTGCTCGCGAGGCTGGTGCCGCTTCCAAGGGCGCCTCGGCCTCCGATGCGTCTGCCGACAAGGGCGGCAAGTCACGTGGCGAGGATGAGCGCGCGCCGCGTCCGCGCCGTCGCCATTCCTCGGGCGCGCAGCAGAAGCCTTCAGTGCCCTCCGTGGCCGATCAGGTCTCGGATGGCGAGGTCAAGGTCACGCGCCGTCGTCCCGGAGATGGCGGGGGAGCGGCTGCTAAGGCTTCGCGTGGCGCCGCTCGCGACGAGCGCGAGCCGCGCGAGGATCGCGGTGGCGAGGGCTCGGCCGACCAGGGCCAAAAGCGCCGTCGCCGTCGCCGTTCCCGCAAGCCGCGCCAGGATGGTGGCGAGGGCTCGACCCCGTCTTCGTCTGCACCACAACCGCCCGCCGGCGAATAACGCCCGCGAGCGGATTTTGCTCGCCTTGCCCCGAGCGCATCGGGGTATCATAGCGCTGAATCAACAACCCTCCCTGCGACCGAACGTAGGGAGGGTTGTGTCTTGAAGAGCCATCTGAACAAATTGAGCCGTCTGCAGGGTGCCGGCGCCCTACCGTTTGCGGACGAATTGCTGCCGTTTGCCGAGCGGGCGGCACGCGAGGCACTCGAGGCATTGTCGCCAACACGATGTGCCGGCTGCGAGCGCGCCGGTGCGCTTATTTGCCAAGACTGCCTGGCCGCGCTCACGCTCATCGACCCACGTCATAGCTGCACCCGATGCGGCGCCCCGTTTGGGGATTTGCTGTGCACTGAGTGTTCGGTCGAGGGCACGTCCTCGGCAATGGCGGAGGCGCTCGACCGCTGCCTGGCGTGCTCCGTCTATGCGCATCCGCTGCCGCGCATCATTAAAGCGTACAAGGACGCGGGCGAGCGACGCCTGGCGCCGTATCTGGCGGAGCTGCTCTACGACACCGCCCTGCATGCCCAGGTCGTAGCGCCCGATCGCTTAGGAGGTGTGCTGTCCGGTGCGGATGCGGTGGTGTTTGTGCCTGCGACGGCGGCAGCGTTTCGGCGGCGCGGTTTTGATCATATGGAGGCCATTGCGCGCCCATTTTGCGAGCTGTCGGGTGTTCCTCTGCTCGATGCCCTCGTCAAGTACGGGCATGGCGACCAGCGCGAACTCGGTCGTGAGGAGCGTCGCGAGCGTGCCCAAGGCATGTACGAGACGGTTGAGGACGTGCACGGCCGCCGCCTACTGCTTATCGATGACGTTATCACCACGGGCGCGACCATGGCAGCAGCCTCGGCGGAGCTCAAGCGTGCCGGCGCTGCGGCAGTCGATGGCCTTGCTATCGCACGTGTTTGGTAGGGGTGGTTTTGTGGCAGTGAAGATTGAGCGGCGCAACGAGCCGACAGGCGAACAGCTAGCGGCTTCCGTAATCCTAACAGGCGCCTCGGCGCTGCGCATGATGCGCGCCGAGCGCCGGCGGATGGGCTATATATCAGCTGGAAGGACTTTAATCCCGATGAAGAGCGCCGTGTGCTGCGCACGTCGTCGCCCTCGACCGAGGATATCTATCTTCCCGACTTGGTGCGAATTGGAGCCAAAAGTGGCGAGGTGCAAGAAGATCTGTGCTTGCTGGTGGGATCTGCGGCGCAGCGCCGCCGCATGCCTAGCGTAGGCTGGTCCGTGTGTTCCGGGTTGCCCGCCGGCTCGATTCTAGAGGTGGAACCGGGGGTGTACAGCCTATCTCCCGAGGCCCTTTGTGTTGCCGTTGCGCGCGAGTTCGGCTGCATCCAGGCGTTTGCCCTGGCCCAGGAGCTGTGCTCTAAGATTTCACTGAGCGACCGCGGGAAGTATCTGCCTCCCTACACCTCGCCTGTTACGAATAAATTTGCAAAGGACAAGGACCAGCCAGCAGACGTGGGCTACTTTGAAGTCGAACCGGTGCTGATGCCCGATCGTCTGGCAGATTACCTTGCGGCATGCAAGGGGAATGTGGCCAAACAGCTGCTGCGTCTGTGTCCCTATCTTTCGGAAAACCTGCTCTCGCCCATGGAGTGCATCATGCTCGCCCTGTTTTCGCTTCCGTTTTCCTATGGCGGGTTTGCCTGCGGACCTTTTAAGACCGACTACAAGATCGAGTTCGATGACCGTGCGCAGGCAATCTCGGGGATGCCCCATGCAGTTTGCGATGCATATCAGGAGGCAGCCCGGTTTGACCTGGAATACAACGGTGAGCTGGGCCATTCCTCTCGGAGGGGACGTATCCATGATGAAAAGCGCAACACGGGCTTGATTACTATGGGAATCGAGGTCGCGACGGTCAACAACGAAATGCTCTGTGACATGGAAGCGATGGAAGCGCTCGCATGGCGCATGCACCAGCGTATGCGAAAGCGGTACCGGAATCGTGTCGATGCCCGCAGGAAGAAGCAAGAGGCGTTGCTTAACACGCTGCGGGCGTGTTTTGGGCTTAAGCCGGTCTAATTCACGTCGAAAATAGGGGGTTAATCATATGCCCTGGCCAAAATATGGCAAATATGAGTACTGTCACTAAATCAGTAACAGCAAAATCAAGGAATTTAGGACTCGGAGGCGTCATAAAGTAAGAAGATAATAAACAAATGTAGAATAACTAAGCATCAGGTTGGCGACACTGAGCGCAAAATCTGTCCGAGAGGCTAAAACTGCCTGTTACTAAATTGGTGACAGTACTCATATTTGCCATTTTTTGGCCACAGCACCCTAGGAAGGGTGCCCCGGAGCTCCCCATAGGGGAGCTCCGGGCTTCACAGGGGCACGAATAGCCCACTCCGACCTGCGAAATCTGTACTCGCGATGCGAATGACGCCCCTAACCTTAAACTTTAGCTTGAACTTAGCTATAATGCGCTACGTTCCTACCAGGCTGTGGTTGCGGACGGACGAAATGCCCGTCCTAGTCCAAGACAGACGCGGTCAAAGGGATCCACGTAAGCGACCGCGTGCGCGCGGCGCGATCATGGCGCGTCCTAGATGTAAGCCGCACCGTCCGTTCTACTTTCTTTGGGGCAATACCGCCTCGCGGGCGAGCGGGCCAGTCGTGAAGGTGGCTGCGGCCTCCCGAGCAAACACCCCGGTGCGCAAGTGTGGGGTCAAATACCAGGTCAGCTGGTGGGAACAATCTGATATTCCGCGCATCGCACGGATCGTATACGACACAGAAGGCAGGGTAGTGGACATGGTGAGGGGCAGCTTGATGCACGCGGCTCGGTTAGGTGCTGGGACCGCAGCGGTCATCGCCGTTTTGGGTCTGAGCGGATGCGCGTTCAACCCGCTGTCTACGTTCACGACTCCCACGATCGACCAGATCGAGTACGAGACCGTCACGCCCACGGTGTCGGATGATGCCCTGGTCACCCCCGGTACCCTGACGGTCGCCCTCGATACTTCCGATGCGCCGCAGGCCATGCAGGGCACCGACGGCGAGCTCACGGGGTATGCGGTCGACGCCGCCCGCGCCCTCGCAAGCCGCATGGGCCTTAAGGTCGCCTTTGTCGATGCGTCCTCGGCAGGTTCCGCGCTCGGCGACAAAAAGGCTGATATCTTTATCGGCGAGATCAACTCCACGGACGGGGACGTTAGCTCGCTCGGCACCTGCCTGTACGATGCCGCTTCCGTGTTCGGTAGAACCAGCGATGGTGGGTCGCTAAACGTTTCCACCGATACCCTTAACACGTCTACTCTGGGTGTCCAGATGTCCTCGGCCTCGCAGGAGGCGCTTGCTAAGCAGAGCATCACCGCCAACCAAAAGACCTACCCCAACATCAACGAGTGCTTTGAGGCGCTCGAGTCCGGCGAGGTCGACTATGTGATCTGCGACTCCACGGCCGGCGGCTACCTTGCACGCCTGATGAGCGAGATCTCCTATGTCGGTGCGCTCGAGGCGCCCTCGACGCTTGGTGTTGCGGGCCTCTCGTCCAATGACGAACTGTGCCGTGCCGTGAGCGATGCCCTCGACGGCATCACGGTCGACGGTACGCTCGAGGCGGTCCACTCCGTCTGGTACGGCACGATGCCCTATGACCTCACCACCAAGACGGTCTCGGGCGCCGACGTGCAGCCGACCGACACCGGATCCAGCGAGTCCGCATCCTCCGATTCGAGCAGCGATGGTGCATCCTCCGAGGATAAATCGTCCAGCCAGGAGGGCACTATCACCGACGACGACATTAACAAGCTCAATAGCTAGTTATTGCTAGGGGTGGCGTCTCCTATGCGCTAGGAGGGACGCCTCTTCACGGTTTCAACACGCATCGCCGGGCTCTCCCAACAGGGGAGCCCGGCTTTTTCGTTTCCATAAAACCAGCAGGTCAAAGACATTTTTTAGGTGCAAAACCAAAGTCGCCGTCGCTCTTCCATAGCGCACTTTGCCACAGAAAAGTGCGAGACTTCGGTATGCGGTATCAAGCAGTCGTTATTCGGGTCTTTAGGAATCCGCGTGATTAAATGCACGGCAATGGGTACATAGCCAGTACAGTAAGTCCCCGAGGCAGATTGGAGCCACGTATGGATATCAAGGTTTCTGGACGCAAGACGACGGTAACCGATGCTCTGCGTGCGCATGTGGATGAGAAGATCGGCGAGGCGCTCAAGGTTTTCGATATCGAGCCCATGACGGTCGACGTTGTACTTCGTTATGAGAAGAACCCCTCGAACCCCAACCCGGCAATCGTCGAGGTTACGGTTCGTGCCCGCGGTTCGGTAATTCGCGTTGCCGAGCACGGTGCAGATATGTACGCCGCCATCGACCTCTCTGCCGATAAGGTCACCCGCCAGCTGCGTAAGTTCAAGACCAAGGTCGTGGACAACCGCCAGGGCGGTGCCAGCGCCGCGGATGTCGCGCCGGTCGAGCGCGTCGAGGATCTGGCCGACCTGCTGCTGCCCGAGGAGGAGGACGACCTGCTCGTCCGCGAGAAGGTTATCGACGTCACCCCGATGACTGAGGAGCAGGCGCTGGTGCAGACCGATTTGCTGGGCCACGACTTCTACGTGTTCGAGAACGCGACGACCGGTCTCATCAATGTGGTGTATCACCGTAAGAATGGTGGATATGGCATCATCAAGCCCCGCATCGAAACACTTGACGAGTAAAATACGTTAACTTGCATGAGTTAACGGTTGGCGGCCATCCCATGCGGGTGGCCGCCTTTTTACGTAAGGAGTCGCTTTGATGGACAAGGCCGCATCCGCCGGTCATTCGGACCGTTGCCGCATCGTCGTCGATACCTGCTGCGACTTTAGCCCCGAGGTCGCCGCGAACCTCGATGTCGATATCCTGGGTTTCCCCTTCATTATCGATGGCGAGGAGCGTACGGACGACATCTGGTCGAGCATGAGCCCTAAGGAGTTCTACGACCGCATGCGCGCCGGTGCCCGCGTGTCCACCTCGGCTGTGTCGCTCGGTCGCTATATCGAGTTCTTTACCGAGTGCGCCAAAGAGGGCACGCCCACGGTCTACCTGTGCTTTACCTCGGCGCTGTCGTCGAGCTACAACTCCGCGTGCCAGGCGGCAGATGCCGTGCGCGCCGAGTATCCCAACTTTGAGCTCTACGTGGTCGACAACGCTCTGCCCTGCGCGACCGGCGCGCTCTTGGCGCTCGAGGCCGTGCGCCAGCGTTCGGCGGGACTGACCGCCAAGCAGCTGGTCGACTGGGCAAACGAGGCTAAGACCTATGTCCACGGTTACTTTACGCTCGAGAGCTTTGACGCGCTGGCTGCCGGCGGCCGCATTCCGCCCGCGGCGGCACAGCTCACGGCAAAGCTCGACGTCAAACCCGAGCTGTCCTACGACCTGGCCGGCTCGCTGTCGCTGATCGGCGTCAACCGCGGCCGCAAGAAGGCGCTCAAGTCCATTCTCAAGTCGTTCCGCGAGAACTATGTGCCCGATCGCACCATGCCCATCGCCATTATGACGGCCGACGCCGAAAAGGACGGCGACTGGCTCGAAGCCGCCATCCGCAAGGAGGAGGGTTGCGCCGACGTCACGATCATTCGCAGCTCCGTGGGTCCCACCATTGGCTCGCACGTGGGCCCCGGCATGGTGGCCTGCGCGTTTTGGGGTAAGAACCGCGCCGACAAGGCGTCGCTTTCCGACCGCATCGCCCGCCGCGTGCGCGGTCAGTAGGCAAGTAACGCGGCCGTAATCGATCCCAACTCACAGCCCAAACGCTGGCACCGAGTATTCAACCTGGTAATAACACCCAACCCAAAAGGAAAGGTTTCATGGCAAACAAGCTCTCTGTCGCATTTATCGGCACCGGAATCATGGGTGCCCCCATCGCCGGCCACATTCTGGACGCCGGCTATCTCGTCACGGTCAACAACCGCACTAAGTCCAAGGCGGCGGCGCTTATCGAGCACGGCGCAGTCTGGGCCGATACGCCGGCAGATGCCGTGGCGAACGCCGACGTCGTCTTTACCATGGTGGGTTATCCCTCCGAGGTCGAGGAGCTCTACCTGGCGGGCGACGGCCTGCTGGCCTGCACTAAGCCCGGCGCGGTGCTGATCGACCTCACCACGAGCTCGCCCGAGCTCGCCCGTGACATTGCCGAGGCCGCCCAGGTTTCCGGCCGCATGGCGTTTGACTGCCCCGTCACCGGCGGCGAGTCGGGTGCTATCGCCGGCACGCTTACGGCTATCGTTGGCGCTACCGAAAACGACATCGCTCCGGTCCGCGACATCCTTTCCACCTTTGCGGCCAACATCTGCTGCTTCGACGGCGCCGGCAAGGGCCAGGCTGCCAAGCTCGCCAACCAGGTGTCGCTGGGCGCCTGCATGGTCGGCATGGCAGACGCCATGGCATTTGCCGAGCTGAGCGGCCTTGACCTGGAGAAGACCCGCCAGATGATTCTGGGCGGCACCGGCAAGTCCGGCGCCATGGAGAGCCTGGCCCCCAAGGCGCTCGACGGCGACTACAAGCCCGGCTTTATGGTCGAGCACTTCATTAAGGACCTGCGTCTGGCGCTCGCCTACGCCGATGACCGCGAGCTCGCGCTGCCCGGCGCCGACGTGGCCTTTACGCTCTACGACATGCTCGACGCCATCGGTGGTGCCAAGCTGGGCACTCAGGCCATCACGGTCCTCTATAAGGAGGAGGCCGATGCCATCGCCGCCGGTCTGGACTGGTCGCAGTATCGTCCCGAGGAGCATGGCGCTCACGAGGAAGGTTGCGGTTGCGGCGAGCACGGCGAGGACCATGAGTGCGGTTGTGGCCATCACCACGGCGAGGACCACGAGTGCTGCGGTGGCCACGGCCATGACGACGGCCACGAGTGCTGCTGTGGCCACCATCACGGGGAGTAGCGCCCATGAGCTGGACGTTCGTGGTGCTTGCGCTGGTGCTCTTTCTCTTTGCGATCTACATCGGCTTTCTGTGCGGCCAGTGGGCGTGCGAAAAGCGTGTCATCACCAAGCGCGACTACTGGATTGCCAACTTTGCAGGAGCGGCGGCAGTCGTCCTGCTGACCTGGGTGTTCTCGCTGTTCCCGCTGGTGCAGTTTGCGCCGATCGGCTGGCTCGGTGGCTTTATCGCCGGCCTTAAGATGAGCTTTGGCGAGTCCGTCGGTCCGTGGCGCAAGCACGACGAGGTCTTTAACGTCAACAAGGCTCATCGAGCCGCCGCCGACGCGGGCGATGCCGAGGAACGCCGCCGTGCACGTCGCAATGGCGCGGCCGACCGACAGCTCATCTCGGTCACCGATGACAGCAAGGGTGCTGGCAAGCACGCCAAGAAATAAAAAGAAGAGGTAACTATGGCAGAAAACAAAGACGAACAGCTCACCGACGAGGAGCTGGCACAGCTCCAGCTGGCAGAGGAGAACGAGAACGCCGTCGATCGACTGGTCCAGGAGCTCGGCTGCCCCACGCGCCGCATCCGCCAGTTTGCCGCCCGCGTGCTGCACCTGCTTGCCGAGCGCGATCCGCAGCGCGTCGAGCCCTGCGTACCCGCGCTGATCGAGGCGCTCGACCGCCCCGAGGCGCAGACCCGCTGGGAGGCCCTCGATGCCCTGACGGCGCTCGCCACCACCTGCCCCGAGCAGCTGGGCGATGCCTTTGAGGGCGCCGAGACCGCACTGTTCGACGAGATCTCCTCCACGCTGCGCTATGCCGCCTTCCGCCTGCTGTGCGTGTGGGGCGCCACGAGTGTCGAGCGTTCGCGCGAGGCTTGGCCCATCCTGGACGAGGCCATCCAGTGCTACCACGGCGACCTTGAGTATCGCGATATGCTCGGTTGCCTGTACGAGTTTTGCCAGGGCGAGATCGACGCCGAGGTTGCCGAGAAGCTTGCGCTGCGCCTTAAGTTCGATGCCGAGAACGGCAAGGGCAGCTATCTCAAGGCGCGTTCGAGCGAGATTTGCGAAATGCTTGTTAAACGTTTTGGCCTGGATCTCTCCAAAAAGAAGAAGCGTGCTAGCGTTAAAAAATCTGACGACGCCGAAGACGAGGAGTAACAGATTATGGCGCACGATGTAGTCCTGATTCCCGGTGACGGCATCGGTCCCGAGATTACGCAGGCCATGCGCCGCGTGGTCGAGGCCACCGGTGTTCAGATCAACTGGAACGTCCAGGAGGCCGGTGCCGGCGTCATGGACGAGTTTGGCACGCCGCTGCCCCAACATGTGCTCGATGCGGTCGCCGAGACCAAGGTTGCCATCAAGGGCCCCATCACCACGCCGGTCGGCACAGGCTTCCGCAGCGTTAACGTCGCCCTGCGCAAGCACTTCGACCTGTACGCCTGCGTGCGCCCCTGCCTGTCGCAGCCGGGCGACGGCTCGCGCTTCCGCGACGTCGACCTGGTCATCGTGCGCGAGAACACCGAGGACCTCTACGCCGGCATCGAGTTCGATGAGGGCGCTGCCGAGGTCGAGGAGCTCTCACAGCTCGTCGAGCGTTCGGGCCAAAAGACCTTCGCCGCCGATTCCGCCATCTCGATCAAGCCGATCTCCATCGCCAAGAGCCGTCGCATTGTGGAGTATGCCTTTGAGTACGCCCGCCGCTGCGGCCGCAAAAAGGTGACGGCCGTGCACAAGGCCAACATCATGAAGGCGACCGACGGCCTGTTCCTGCGCGTTGCGCGCGAGGTGGCCGCCGGCTATCCCGATATCGAGTTCAACGACAAGATCGTCGACGCCACCTGCATGGGCCTAGTCCAAAACCCCAACGACTTCGATGTCCTGGTGCTGCCCAACCTGTACGGCGACATCGTGAGCGACCTGTGCGCCGGCCTGGTGGGCGGTCTGGGCATGGCACCCGGCTCCAACATCGGTGCCGACTGCGCAATCTTTGAGGCTACGCACGGCTCCGCGCCCGATATCGCTGGCCAGGATGTCGCCAACCCCACGGCCGAGATTCTCTCTGCTGCGATGATGCTCGATCACCTGGGCGAGAACGACGCCGCCAACCGCATTCGCGCCGCCGTCTCCGCCACGCTTGACGAGGGCGAGCAGGTTACCGGTGACGTGCGTCGTGCTCAGACCGGCTCCGTCGAGGGGGCCGTGGGCACGCAGGCCTTTGCCGATGCCGTTATCGCGCACCTGGCCTAAGGCACGCACGCTGCAAACGCCTAAATAGTACTTAAGTGTTTGCGTATAACCTAAGAATGAATACGCCCGGCGCCTCGTCGGGCGTATTCTATTGGGGACTATGTTTCCTAACAAGGAGTAATTGATATGGGTCTGATTCAAAAGAAGGACGAGAAGGACGAGATCGACGGTATCCAGATCATCGAGCGCGGCGAAGGCCCCGACGGTGACGAGGACGAGAAGATCGACCTGGTCGCCGGCACGTCTGCCGAGCACATTGCCGCCGGCACGACGGCCGAGGAGGAGGATGCTCGCCTGGAGGCAAAGATCGCCGCGGACGCCGCCGACGAGAACCTCATGCCCGAGGAGCAGGACGAGGACGACTCCGATGCGGACGACCATGCATCCAAGCACAAGAAGACGATGATTGCCGCCTTTGTGGTCGCCATCGTGATTGCTGCGGTGGTCGGCTTCTTTATTGGCAATGGCGGCTTTGGCGGCAAGGGTGTCGGCTCGTCGACCCTCACCGAGGACCAGCTCGATTCGACCGTGGCAAGCTATAGCTACAACGGCAAGAAGAGCGACATCACCGCGCGCGAGGCCATCGAGAGCCAGTACAGCCTCGACACCGTCAAGGATAGCGACGGCAACTACACCGCTCCTTCTGCCGACGTCATCCTGTCCTACGTGCGCAACAAGATTCTGCTCGATGCTGCTGAGGACGAGGGCATTACCGTCTCCTCTAAGGAGATGAAGAAGTACGCCGAGGATTCTATCGGCACCTCGGACTACGACACCATGGCCAAGCAGTATGGCGTGTCCAAGGACCAGGCCAAGCAGATCGTCCGTCAGTCCGCGACGCTGCAGAAGCTCTACAAGAAGAAGGTGGGCGACAGCTCCGCAAGCATGCCGACCGCCCCGACCGAGCCTTCTGACGGCAACGAGGAGACCGCGAGCAAGGACTACGCCGACTACATCATCAACCTTGCCGGCGACGAGTGGGATAGCGAGAAGGGCACCTGGAAGGACGAGAACAGCACCTACGCTAAGGCCTTCGCTAACGATGCCTTTACCGCCGATAGTGCCACCTATAAGCAGGCCATGACCGCCTATTACACCGCCTATCAGCAGTACTCCTCGCAGGCCTCGAGCGCCAGCTCCAAGTGGACCGAGTATGCCAACGGCCTGTACGCCAAGGCCAACATCAGCATCTACGGCCTGTTTGCGTAAGATCTGCCTGAGCTTTCGAGCGCGAAGTCGAAATATCTGATTGAGCCCGCTAGAACGCATCGTTCTGGCGGGCTTTTTGCGTTGAGGGCGTGATTGGCGGCTTAATTATGGCTATTCATCTTTAAGCCCAAAGAGGCTATCGGCTTCATCGTCAGGTATGTATTCCAGAACATCGCCCGGTTGGCAGTCGAGTGCCCGGCATATCGCGTCAAGAGTTGAAAAGCGCACGGCAGAAACCTTGCCCGTCTTGATACGCGACATATTGACCTGGGAGATACCCACGCGTTCCGCAAGCTCTTTGGATGAAATCTTGCGTTCGGCAAGCATGCGGTCGAGCCGCAGAATAATCATGGATTCCCCCTAGAGCAACTCGTCATCTTGTTTTTGCAGGATACACCCGTACTGGAAGATGCTGGCAATCAGGCTAATAATTAGGCCTGCAAAGAGCATAGAGAGGTCGAGATGCTGCCCG
>CABUDZ010000007.1 GCA_902490445.1 uncultured Collinsella sp. | reverse complement strand
AACGGTGCCGTTGGCACTATCGCCAGCGGCCCCGTTTTTGCACTATCCGCTATGCCTTACTCGGCATTCTCGACCTCATACGAATCCGCCTCGGCTGGCTCATCGTTTGTCTCTGCCGCAGCCCCGCGTGCCTCGTCAAACGCCGCCTTCATGGTCTTGTTGCCCCACGTGAGCTTGCGAATGGTAAGATCGTCGGCTTTCTTGTTGGCAAGGCGCAGATTGTTCTCGGAGGACAGCAACGCCTCCTTGGTTTTCTGCAGATGGCTAATCGTCTTGTCGATCTCATCGATTGCCGTTTGGAACTTGCGGCTCGCGATCTCGTAGTTGCGGCCGAAATCGTTCTTGAACTTCTCCATCTTGGCTTCGAAGTTCGTGACATCGATATTCTGCTGCTTGTACTCCGCCAGCTCCTGCTTATAGCGAAGCGAACCCATGGCGGCATTGCGCAGCAGCGTAATGATGGGAATGAAGAACTGCGGGCGGATCACATACATCTTCTCGTAGCGATAGCTCACGTCCACGATTCCCGCGTTGTAAAGCTCGCTCTCGGGCTCGAGCAGCGTGCAGAGCACCGCGTACTCACAGCCTTTCTGGCGACGATCGTGATCGAGTTTCTTAAAGAAGTCCTCGTTTTTATGCTTGGTCGCGGTCTCGTCGTTCTCGTTTTTCATCTCGAACATAATCGAAATGACCTCGTTGCCGCTCGCGTCGCACTCACGGAAAATGAAGTCTCCCTTGGTGCCCTCGGATGCATCGTTATCTTTCTCGAAGTACGCATTGGGAAACGCCGTCATGCGCAGACGGTTAAACTCGGTCTCGCAGTGCTGCTCGAGCGACTCGCCCACCATCTTGGTGGACAGGCGAACCTTCATGTCCTTAAGGCGCTCAATCTCTTCATCCTTGTAGCGGATCAACTCGTCGCTCACGCGCTTGGCCTGCGCAAGCTCAAGCTCGTGGGCTGCCTTGGCCTGTTCCTCGCGAGAATCGCGCACCGCCAGCTCGCTCGTCAGTTTGGCACGTGCCTCATCGCGCTCTCGCTCCGCCGCGGCGACCGCCTCTGACAGGTTCATTTTTGCCATCAGTTCCTGCTCGCGCAGCTGGGCACGCAGGCCCTCGGCCTCTTGCTCGGACTGAGCCTTTGCGGCGGAAAACTTCTCTTGCACCTTCGCGCGATAGTCAGTAAGCGCGCGCTCGGCCTCGCTGCGAGCGGCATCGAGCTCACGCTGCGACTCTGCCGCGGCGGCGGCAAGCGCCATCTCCTGGGCCTTGTCCGCCGCGGCGATCCTGGCCTGCAGCTCGGCAATCTGAGCGTCGCGCGCGGACAGGTCGTTTTGAGCAGCATTGCGTGCCGCCGCTTCGGCAAGCCTGGCTTCATCATCTTTGCGCTCCAACTGCGCACGTAAATTGTCGATCTCGCGCTGAAGCTCGGCATTCTCCTTTTGAGCATCGGAACGGGCCTCAACCGCCGCGCGCTGACTTGCACTCTCGCGCTCTGCGGCAGCGCTTTCGAGCTTGGCGCGCAGCTCGGCAAGCTCAGCGTCGCGCTTGGCAACCTCTTGTGCCAGCTGCTGAGCTGCAGCGTTCTTCTGCTCGACAAGCTGAGCGTCGCGCTGAGACTCTGCCTTTTGCAAAGCAGCCGTCGAGCGCGAGCGCTCAAGCTCCAGTGCCTGCTCGCCCTCGCGCTGGACCGCCTTCACGCGCTCATCCAGGTCGCGCGAAAACTCGGCATTGCGCACCTGCTTGACGATATCCGCATAACCGGACGCATCGACCTTAAAAACTTCGCCGCAATGCGGGCACTTGATCTCGTTCATGGCAGCTCCTCGATGGACGCAAATTTCAACCGCCTACACTCTACCGCGCCGCACGGACAAAAAAGGCGCCGCTGCCATAATGGCAACGGCGCCAGAACCACCACGAAGGTGGCTGCCCCCTTTGCGGTAGCTCGTGTCGTGGTTCGAGAATTACAGTCCAAAAAAGCCGAGGATCTGATCACGGCTTACGGGCTTGTAGTCGTTGGCATCGAGGCCGACATCGTAGCGAAAAATGGGGCGCTCGCGATCGCGGTTGCGTGCGTTGGTGCGGTCACCCCTGCTATGGATATGTCCGTGCAGCATGATGGCGCCGCGCGCCTTGCCATTCCAGCTGAGCATGGGGTAATGGCTCATCACCAGGCGATGACCCTTAGCGTAACCGGGAGCGACCTCCAGATAATCGCGCACCTCATCCCAAATCTGCGGTGCGTTCGGATCTTCCCAATCGCCGTCATGGTTACCGCGGATGAGCGTCACGTTCTTGCATTCGATACGCTCGCGCAGGTGCACGGCATCCGCTAGGGGCAAACGATAGGTAAAGTCTCCCAGGATGTAGAGACGGTCATCCGCAGCCACGCACTCATTGATGGCATCGATGACCTTGCGATTCATCTCCTCGACCGAGCCAAACGGCCGGTCCATGTCGTGCAAGATATTCGTATCGCCCAGGTGCAGGTCGGCGGTAAACCACATCATCGTCTATGTCCTCATTTCGCAACGCGTCAAACTCGTGCTAAGTATACAGACACAGCGATGCGTCGGTTAGCCAAAGAGCCCGCCGAACAGACCTCGGCGGTGTTTGTCTTTCTTTTTCGACGCGTCACCTTGGGCGTTCTTGTCCTGCCGCTTCTTCCGGTCCTGCTCTAGCTCATCATCGTCGAGCAGCATATCCCACTCAAACGGGTCGTCCGTCAGATCGAACAGGTCATCGCCATCAAACATGACCGCCTCCATTGCCGATTAGCGAGCATCCACCACATAGAGTCCAACGCGCACCTGATGCCACGGGCTGCGCTCGGGGGCAACCTGTTGCACACGGGCCTCAAATACGTACCCATGGCCGTAATACATCATCAAGGACAGCGGGCCGGCCTCGTTTCCCGGAACATAGCCGAGCTTGGTGTTGCCGTAGTAGATCGCAACCGCCTCGGGATCATGAGGATTATCGCGCTCGGCACACAGCGTCAGCTTATCGCCCGCTTTAAGATCGCCCAAGACCAAGGCGCCATCGGCATACTGAAATCCTGCAATATGAAACGACAAAAGAACACGTGAAGGCTCGTACATGGCAGCTCCTCTACCGGCCGGAATACCCGGCGTTTAACCTTATTGAGAAGTCTACGGGCCCGTGCGGACACAAATTCATCCTGTCTGCGTCTTTCAATCGCTTGCCGCAACGCTTGCGCGACGGGACGCTTGCAGATAAGATAGGAACACGGATGGCACCCGTGGCAGCGGGTCTTGCCAACTCCGATACACGTTTTCATCGTGAGAAGTGGCCGTCTTCGCTTACGCGGGGGCGGCTATTTCATTCGGCCGATAAACAGGCCGAGTTCGATAGCCGCGATCAACAACGCCAATAACGAAATAACATCGCTTACGTTCATACCAAATCCCTTCTAAAGGGAGTTGGCCCATCCGTGCTCCATAGCAGTAGTCTAACGCAAAATGTGGGTAATAGGAACACTTGTTCGTATTACCCGCGATCTTTTCTAATGCACAAACATACGCACGAACTTGTGCTTCCAGCTTGCGTAGGGCGCATACCGAAACGGCACGTCCAGCCAGGTTACCTTGTTCACGATGCTCTTCTTGTGGCTAAACGTATCGAAGCTCTCGCGGCCATGGTACTGGCCCATACCGCTCGCACCCATGCCGCCAAAGCCCATATGGCTCGTAGCCAGATGCATGATCGTGTCGTTGACGCAGCCGCCGCCAAAGGGCACGTAACGCACAAAGCGTTGCTGAGCCGCACGGTCCTGGCTAAAGATATACAGAGCTAGCGGCGTCGGACGATCCGCAATAAACGTCTCTGCCTCGTCTAGGCTCTCAAACGTCAGCACCGGCAAGATGGGGCCGAAAATCTCCTCCTGCATCACGGCGTCATCGGGGGCCACGCCGTCTAGGATCGTCGGCTCAATTTTGAGCGACGACTCGCGCGCGGTACCTCCCAGCACAACCTTATCGGGATCGATCAGCCCGCGCGCACGCGCAAAATGCTTGGCGTTGACGATGTGACCGTAATCCTCGTTGTCGAGCGGGTGCTCGCCAAACATACGACGGGCTTCCTCCTTGATGAGTCCCAGCAGCTCGTCGTGCACGCGCGTATCGACCAGCAGGTAGTCGGGCGCCACGCAGGTCTGCCCTACGTTGAGCCATTTACCAAAGGCGATACGCCGTGCCGCGACCTTCAAGTTTGCCGTCGCATCAACGATGCAGGGACTCTTGCCGCCCAGCTCAAGCGTCACGGGCGTGAGGTTTTTGCTCGCGCGCTCCATGACGAGCTTGCCGACCGGAACGCTACCGGTAAAGAAGATCTTGTCCCAGCACTCATCGAGCAGCGCTTCGTTTTCGGCGCGGCCGCCCTCGACAACCGTCACCAGACGCGGATCAAATGCCTCTTCACAGATTTGCCTGAGCACCGCGCTCGATGCCGGAGCATATGCGCTCGGCTTGATGACCACGGTATTGCCCGCGGCAAGGGCGCCGGCAAGCGGTTCGAGCGTTAGCAAAAACGGGTAGTTCCAGGGCGCCATAATGAGCGTGACGCCATAGGGCACGGCTTGCGTTTTGCACACACTCACGGCGTTGGCGAGGTCACACGGACGCAGGCGCGGACGACTCCATCGAGCCACATGCGCAATCTGATGACGAATCTCGGAAAGCGATGTGCCGATCTCACACATATAGGCCTCGTCATGCGACTTTCCCAAATCGGTCTTGAGCGCATGGGCGATATCGGTCTCGTGTGCCCGCACCGCCTCGCGCAGGCGCACGAGGGTGCGACGTCGAGCATCGACATCAAACGTGGCGTGCGTCTTAAAGTAGGCGCGCTGATCGCCGACGATGCACGCAATTTCCTCGGTGTTCATGGGCCCTCCTAATTCTCGCCCTCAAACATACCACCCGCGACGACCTCGTACATACGCTCGAGCTCCAAACGGTCCATTAGAAGCGGAACGGGGTATAGCGGATTGGCCTCGGCATCGGCATGGGCCGCCATTTGCGGAATATCGGAGCGGCGAATACCCGTCACATATTTGGGAATGCCCAAGGCGGCATTCATGCGGTCGACCCAATCGATAAAGGCCTCGGCCGCAAGACCGTCCTGCGCGTTAGCCGGCGCGATACCGGCCATGCGAGCAAGATCGGCAAGCTTGGGGGCGGCGGCGTCACCATAAGCGCGAAGCATGTGCGGCAGGATGATCGCGTTGGCCAAACCGTGCGGAATTCCGTATCGGCCGCCCAGACTGTGCGCGATGGCATGCACATATCCGACATAGGAGCGGGTAAATGCAATACCCGCCTTATACGCCGCCGAAAGCATATTGCGACGCGCACGCATGTCGTCGCCATGCTCATAGACCTCGAGCAAATTGTCGTGGATAAGCTGCACCGCCTGACGCGCCATCTTGCGCGTATAGGGCGTGGTGCTGCGGCCGATAAAGGCCTCGACGGCATGCGTCAGGGCATCCATGCCCGTCTGCCCCGTAATGGAGGCGGGCAGGCCGCGCGTAAACTCGGGGTCGTGCACCGCAAAGCGCGGGATAAGCACAAAGTCGTTAATGGGGTACTTGTAGTGCGTCTCGTCATCGGTAATTACTGCCGCAAGCGTGACCTCGCTTCCCGTACCTGCCGTGGTGGGAACGGCGATGAGCAGCGGCAGGCGACGATGAATCCGCAGCAGCCCGCGCATCTTGTTGATGGGCTTATTTGGCTGTGCGATGCGTGCGCCTACGCCCTTGGCGCAGTCCATGGCCGAACCGCCGCCAAAGCCGATAATGGCCTGGCAGGCGCTCTCGCGATACAGGGATGCCGCTTCCTCCACGTTTGAGACCGTGGGGTTCGCACGCGTTTCGGCATAGACCGTAACGCCAATCCCCTGAGCCGTAAGCGCACGCTCGAGTGATGCCGTGAGTCCCAAACGAGCAATACCAGGGTCTGTCACGATAAGGACCTTCTGGATCGAGCGCTTTTGAAACACCGCGGGCACATCCTCGGCATGCTCCAAAATGCGCGGCTCGGTATAGGGCAGGATCGGCAATGCGATGCGAAAAACCGTCTGATATGTTCGGCACCAGGCACGACGGGCTAGATGCATAAAGGAGACTCCTTTATTTGTTGATAGGTCAACATTTGCTCGACCGATTGTACTCATCGGCGTCCGCATATGGCTTGCAAATCGTTAATCAATCAACATCTTCACATGCCGAAAATTGTTTTATTAAAAATCATTCCTAATAGGCTTCACATTCGGTCTCATTTATGGATAATAGAACTCGTCAAGACGCACGTCCGGAGAGGGCCCTTACGGGACCGGACGAGCGCACCATCGCCATCGATCGAAAGGATCGAATCATGAAGTTTGTTTGCCCCGTTTGCGGTTATGTGGAAGAGTTCGACGGCGACCAGCTGCCCGAGGATTTTAAGTGCCCCCAGTGCGGCGTTCCCGGTTCTCGTTTCCTGAAGCAGGAGGAGGGCCAGCTCGAGTGGGCTGCCGAGCACGTCGTGGGCGTCGCCAAGATGGAGGGCGTCTCCGAGGACATCGTTGCTGACCTGCGCGCCAACTTTGAGGGCGAGTGCTCCGAGGTCGGTATGTACCTGGCCATGGCTCGCGTTGCTCATCGCGAGGGTTATCCCGAGATCGGCCTGTACTGGGAGAAGGCCGCCCACGAGGAGGCCGAGCATGCCGCCAAGTTCGCCGAGCTCCTGGGCGAGGTCGTGACCGACTCCACCAAGAAGAACCTCGAGATGCGCGTTGAGGCCGAGAATGGCGCCACCGCCGGTAAGACCGATCTTGCCAAGCGCGCCAAGGCCGCTGGCCTCGATGCCATCCACGACACCGTGCACGAGATGGCTCGCGACGAGGCTCGTCACGGCAAGGCTTTCGCCGGCCTGCTCAAGCGCTACTTCGGCTAAGCCAACCGCCTGAGACATAACCTCTAGCTTCATAAGGCCCGAACCGCATGGTTCGGGCCTTTTTCGTGGGCTTATTGCAGCTGTTCTTGAAGAACGATGAGCGAATGAGGGCTCAGGTCGTCGTATTGAATGAGAACGCGAGACGGCGCATTCTTAGTCAACGCCCGATCGGACGCCCATAGGCAATCGTCGATATCGATATAGGAAATACGGGCGTCAGCGAGAGCCTTCGCAAAGCTCTCCCCCGCATTATCCTTGGTCAGGACGACGGTGCAGTAAAGACCCGCGTCTGCGTACTCGATCGAGACCTCCCCCGCCGGAAATGCCTTCCGTACAAGCGCCGCCAGGCCATCGCGCGCCTCGCGAGCGCGCACGCGCACGCGATTCACATGTCGCTCGTAATCACCCGATTCCAGCAAGCGAGCCAAAGCGACCTGGTCAACAGAACTCACCGACGAGGCGTAAAAACCAAGGTTGCGCCTAAACCGTTCCATCAGCTCATCAGGCAGGACCATATACGCCAAACGCAGGGCCGACGACAGACTTTTTGAAAAGGTGTTGGTGTAGATGACCGATTGAGCGGCATCGATCGACGCGAGCGCGGGAATCGGCTTGCCGGCAAGGCGAAACTCACAATCAAAGTCATCTTCGATGAGATACCGGTCCGGCTGCTCGGCGGCCCAGCTCAGCAGGGCATAGCGACGCGCAATGCTCGTCACAAGGCCGGTCGGATATTGGTGAGACGGCATCAGGTGAAGGACATCCGCCCCGGTTTTCTGCAGAGCACTCAAGTCCACGCCTTCACCGTCCAACGGGATATGACGCACTTCGCAACCCATAGCCTGATAGATGCGCGTCAGGCGCAGATAGCCCGGATCCTCAACGGCATACACCTTGTCGGCTCCAAGCAACTGAACCAACATGGTATCGAGCAACTGGGCGCCCGCACCGATAACGATGTTGTCGGGGTCGACATTCATGCCCCTTGTCCCACGCAAATGGTGAGCGATAGCGCGTCGTAGCCGAGCGGTGCCCTGTGCCGGCGCGGTCGAAAAGATTTCACGTTCGTCTTCGGACGTCAGTGTCGCCCGTAGCGCGCTTTGCCAAAGCCGCGCCGCCTCCAAGGCGGAAGGAGAAAGCGCATCGAATCGCTCGACCTGTCCGTTGACATCATGCGCGCTGGGGCCCACGGAGGCGTCATCTCGGTCGATGCCCTCCGCAGCCGAAGCCAAAACCGGTGCATCGGGAAGCTCGCACGCGTAGTAACCACGGCGCGGCTTTGAGCAAATATAACCCTCGGCAAGCAACTGGCTATATGCATTTTCGATTGTAATGACACTAATTCCCAGATGACTGGCAAAGGCGCGCTTAGACGGAAGATGCTCCCCCGCCGCAATACGTCCAGCTACAATATCATCTCGAATTTGCTGGTAAACATACTCATAGAGCGATGCTTCGCCGCGGTTTTCCAAATTATAGTCAAGCATGAGTTTGTCACCTGACCTTATCGAGTCATTCAATCTGGCATTAGTCTGACCTTGCTATTATCTCGAAAACTGAGTATTTCGCCATACCCAGCTCCCCGATAGGATGTTCCGTCAAGCAATACACATGCCAACCAAGGGAGCAACCATGGCAGAACAGACCAGCAAGGCCGATCGCGTTAAACTCAACCGCGAGCTCGCGCAGATGCTCAAGGGCGGCGTCATCATGGACGTCACCACGCCCGAGCAGGCACGCATCGCCGAAGAGGCGGGCGCCTGCGCCGTCATGGCACTCGAGCGCATCCCGGCCGACATCCGTGCCGCAGGCGGCGTCTCGCGCATGAGTGACCCCAAGATGATCAAGGGCATTCAAGAGGCCGTCTCCATCCCCGTCATGGCCAAGTGCCGCATCGGTCACATTGTCGAGGCGCAGGTCCTGCAGGCCATCGAGATCGATTACATCGATGAGTCCGAGGTCCTCTCCCCTGCCGACGATGTCTACCATATCGACAAGACCCAGTTTGACGTGCCGTTTGTCTGCGGCGCCCGCGACCTGGGCGAGGCGTTACGCCGTGTTGCCGAGGGCGCCACGATGATTCGCACCAAGGGCGAGCCGGGCACGGGCGACGTCGTCCAGGCTGTGCATCACATGCGCAAAATCCAAAAGCAGATCCGCGACATTGTTGCATTACGCGATGATGAGCTCTTTGAGGCAGCCAAGCAACTGCAGGTTCCGGTCGAGCTGGTCCGCGAGGTCCATGCCACAGGCAAGCTTCCCGTCGTGAACTTTGCCGCCGGCGGCGTAGCGACCCCCGCCGACGCCGCGCTGATGATGCAGCTGGGTGCCGAGGGCGTCTTTGTCGGCTCGGGCATCTTTAAGAGCGGCGACCCCGCCAAGCGCGCCGCCGCCATCGTTAAGGCCGTGGCAAACTTCACCGACGCCAAACTCATCGCTGAGCTTTCGGAGGACCTGGGCGAGGCTATGGTGGGCATCAACGCCGACGAGATCGAGATCATCATGGAGGAGCGCGGGCGCTAGTCCGGTAGAAAGGATCGCACATGAGCGATTACGCAGACCAGACGGTCGCCGTGCTGGCGGTCCAAGGTGCTTTTGCCGAGCACGAGGCGAGGCTGTCCGAGCTGGGCGCACGTTGTATTGAGCTAAGGCAGGTGGCTGATTTGAAGCAGGACTTTGACCGTCTAGTACTTCCCGGCGGCGAGTCTACCGTTCAAGGGAAGCTGCTTGATGAGTTGGGCATGCTCGAGGAGCTTCGTACCCGCATCGCTGAAGGTATGCCTGTATTGGGAACTTGCGCCGGCTTGATTCTGCTGGCGCGCGACCTTGCTGCCCACGACGATAAGGGGACGCCGCGCCTGGCAACCATGGATGTGCTCGTCGAGCGCAATGCCTATGGCAGACAGCTCGGCAGCTTTCGCACTCAAGGACCTGTCGCCGGCATCGACGGTGAAGTGCCGCTGACGTTTATCCGCGCGCCCCGCATCATCGAGGTCCACGGCGACGCCAAGGCCCTGGCAGAGGTCGATGGCCGCATCGTCGCCGCCCGCCAGGGCAACCAGCTCGGCGTAACCTTCCACCCCGAACTCGATGAAGACACCCGCCTCCACGAACTGTTCCTACAAATGTAGGCGGAATAGAAACGAGCGTGGATTTTCGCACACACAACAAATGAGAGTGGATAATCTCCCACTTTGAGCTTGAATGCAGGCTCAAACCGGGAGATTATCCACTCTCGTGCTATGTAGTCGTTTAAGAACGTCCCCAATGACTACTTTTTGGCAGGCTTGGATTAAGGCAACGCCGATGTCTTGGTACCGACAGCGAAAACCCGCCAGAGCGAGCAAGGTGCCTTGAAACAAGGCGGCATTGACCTTCTGGTCATGCCGCCGAAGTTGAAAGGCAGATTGCCGCTCTGGCGGGTTTGCAGCGTCAACTAGTTACGCGGGTTGGTAAACCCGCGTAACCCAACTAGAAACGGTTGCCGCGGAAGCCGCCACCGTTGCGGCCGCCACGATCGCCACCGCGACCGCCGCGGTCGTTGCCACGGTTGCCGCCGAAGCCGCCACGGTTGCCGCCGCGGTCGCCATAGCCACCACGGTTGCCGCCAAAGCCGCCGCGACCGCCACGGTCGCCGCCGCGGTCACCAAAGCCGCCACGGCCGCCGCGATCGCCACCGCGACCGCCACGGTCGCCACCACGGCCACCGCGATCGCCAAAGCCGCCGCGACCGCCACGGTCGCCGCCACGGCCACCGCGATCGTCACGGCCGCCGCGAGGACCGCGGTCCTCGTCCAGGCCCATGGCGACGAGCGGAGCGATGACCTTATCGAGAGCAGCCATCAGCTCGGTGGCCTCCTCGTAAGAAAGCTCGGGCAGGAGCTTCTCCTTCTTGTTGGCAAGCTCGACCAGGCCCTCAGCGGCATCCTCGGCAGCAAAGACGACGATCTTGCGCATATCGCCCTCGGCGTCGTCGATGCGGCCGACCAGGTCGGCAGCCTCGGCCTCGGCCATCAGACCATCGAGCTCACGAAGGCGCATACCCAGCAGGTCGGACATTTCCTTCTGCTCCATCTTGGGCTTGAGGTCAAGAAGCTTGATGGCGCGCTCGATGTTCGCCATGCGCTCGGCCTTGGCCTCCTCCTCCTTGGAAATAGCAAAGCGACGGCTGCGCAGCAGGCGGGCGGCCTTCTGCATCTTGTCCATCAGCTCTTCGTCATCGTAATCAACGGCGGCCTCGACAACCTCGGCCTCCTCCTCGGCGGAAACCTCGTCAGCAGCCTCAGCCTCGGCAGCTTCGGTCTCCACGGTCTCGACTGCCTCGACCTCGGCAGCCATGGTCTCGTTCTCGGTCTCGTTCATGATCTCTTCGTTCTCAGACATGAGACTCCTTCTTGGCCCTCTCGGGCATCATCGCCCCATTCGCGGGGCCCGTCGCGCACTCTTTGCGCTTTAAACATTCATGCCTCTCGGCAAAACGTCCATTAGTTTATGGTGTCGCCATCCAATCTAGCTGCAGAATCTATGTGCACACATTAATGCGACATGTGCGACTCGCGGCGGGCGTACACCAGCGACACCGCGAACCCAGCCACGGCAATCACGGCCGCCACGCGCACGGCAGCCGCAAATCCGATCGCCTGGGCAACGTCTGCCGCAACGCCAGTGGCGCCGGCAACCGCCGCAGAACTCGAAAGCAGACCGATAAACAGCGATGGACCAAACGACGCGGCAATCATGTTCCACGTGTTGAGCAATGCCGTTCCGTGAGGATGCTCGGCGGCGGGCAGCGTCTCCAAGCCGGCCGTCTGTGAGGGGCTCAGCACCAAACCGACGCCAGCATACACCACAATGGTCAGTGCCACGACGACGCCGATGTTCATGCTTGCCGCTGTCATCGAAATGGCAGTCTGCCCCACAGCAATCAGGGCAAAGCCGACCGGCAGCAGCGGCCATGCGCCACGGGCGTCCATCACGCGTCCGCCCACAATCGAGGTTACGGCGTTGCAGGCAATCGCCGGCAAAATGAGCAAGCCCGCAACAAGAGCGGTCATGCCGTATGCGCCCTCAAAATAGAGCGGCAGCAAAACGCTCATCGAGAACGTCGTCATCATCGACACCACCACAAGCAGGCACGCAGGCCAAAAACGAACGCTTGCCATGGGGCGCACGTTGAGCACCGGATGTCCGAGCTTGAGCTGACGGGCCGCAAACAAGCCGAGCAGCACAAGGGCGGCGAAGAGCGTCACGATGCCGGAAATCAGATTGGTCGAGAACTCGCCTACGGAATACACAAATGCCGTAATGCCGGCAGCGAGCAAAACAACCGACAGAATATCAAGCGTGGTGTTCGAGCGCTCTCCGACATTCTGAACAAGCTTTACGCCCGCCGCAGCGACCGCAATGCCGCCCACCAACGGCACTACGAACACCGCTCTCCAGCCAAACAACGTGCACATAAGACCACTGATCACAGGTCCAAACGCCGGCCCCAGCGTAATGCAGGCACCGCCCAGACTCAGATACAGACCGAGCTTCTCGCGCGGAGCGCAAGATAGCACCACATTCATCATGAGCGGAAACAAGATGCCCGATCCCGCAGCCTGCAAAATGCGACTTGGCAGCAAGACGGTAAACGTTGGGGCGACCAGGCACAGGACTTCTCCGGCGACCATGCATCCGCATGCGAAAAACAGCAGCCTGCGCGTCGAGAAACGACCGGAAAGAAAGGCCATGATGGCCGTAAAGATCGACGTCACGATCATGTAGCCCGAAACAAGCCACTGCGCCGTGGTGGCACTCACCGAAAAGGCCGCCATGATGTCGTGCAACGCCACGTTAATGATGTTCTCGTTAAACGCGGCAACAAAGGCCGCGATATACATTACGGCGAGAAACGCCGAAGTGGCCGATGGCGCTACTTGAACTTGTTGCTGAGATTTGCTCCCCATGCATTTCCTTCCTCTTGGAACGACAGTCGTATCGCCCCAGAGGAACAGTCCAGGGCGAGGATGAGCCCTAGACTTACGCCAGACGCCGCACGCGACGAGTCTGGCAACATGGTCCAACGTCGAAAGATTGTAACGCGAACGCGCAGCTTTCCTTCCGCGCTATTATTGAAAGTCCACGAAAGCATGAGACATAAGGAGCCCTCCATGATTAAGCCCATCATGAAATCCGAGTTCTTTTTGCGCCTGCCTTCCGAAGACGCCGGCCCAGAAGATGCCGCGACCGGACAGGATCTTCTGGATACGCTCCACGAGCATGAGCACGAGTGCGTGGGCCTCGCCGCCAACATGATCGGCGTGCGCAAACGCATCATCTGCGTAAAGGACGGCAGCAAGTCGCTGCTTATGTACAACCCGCAGATTCTTGAGCAGGTCAATGCCTACCAGACGAGCGAAGGATGCCTCTCGCTGATCGGCGAGCGTCCCTGTACCCGCTATCGCCGCATTAAGGTTGAGTATCTGGACGAGAACTTCGTCCACCGCATCAAAAACTTCTCGGGCTACACCGCCGAGATCATCCAACACGAAATCGACCACTGTTGCGGAATCGTTATATAGTTCCGCCGATTCAAGAAAGCTCCCTGCAGAAAAATAACTGCAGGGAGCTTCTCATAGTGCGGAGCTTCTATCCCACTAGCTCTGGCGGTAATGATCGAAGAAGTCGGCGAGGTCTTCGAGGGACTCTTTGAGTACTTCCATGCGCGGCAGGTACACGATACGGAAGTGGTCGGGCTCAGCCCAGTTGAAGCCGCCGCCGCGCGTGATCAGAATCTTCTTCTCGTGCAGCAGGTCAAGGGCGAACTGCTCGTCATCGGTAATGTTGAACTTCTTCACATCCATCTTGGGGAAGATGTAGAACGCCGCACGCGGCTTAACCACCGAGATGCCGTCAATCTTGTTGAGCGCCTCATACACAAAGTTGCGCTGCTCGTAGACACGGCCGCCGGGACGGATGTAGTCGTTAACGGACTGATGACCACCGAGTGCCGTCTGAACGATCGACTGAGCCGGCACGTTGGAGCACAGGCGCATGTTGGAGAGCATGTTGATGCCCATGATGAAGTCGCTCATGCAGCGCTGGTTGCCCGAAAGCACCATCCAGCCAATACGATAGCCCGCGATCATGTGCGACTTGGACAGACCGCTAAAGGTGACGCAGGGCAGATCGGGAGCGAGCGAGGCAATCGAGACGTGCTCGTAGCCGTCCATGCACAGGCGGTCGTAGATCTCATCAGCAAAGATCATCAGCTGATGCCTGCGTGCAACCTCGACGATGCCCTCGAGCACCTCGCGCGGATAGACGGAACCCGTGGGGTTGTTGGGGTTGATGATGACGAGGGCTTTGGTCGCGCTCGTGATCTTGGACTCCATATCCTCCAGGTCGGGATACCAATCCGCCTGCTCATCGCACAGATAGTGCACGGGATGACCGCCGGCAAGGGTTGCGCACGCCGTCCAGAGCGGATAGTCGGGGCTGGGGATCAGAATCTCGTCGCCATTGTCGAGCAGCGCGTTCATCGAAAGCTGGATGAGCTCGGACACGCCGTTGCCCGTGTAGATGTGCTCCATCTGAACATTGGGCAGGCCCTTGATCTGCGAGTACTGCATGATCGCCTTGCGCGCGGAGAACAGGCCGCGCGAGTTGGAATAGCCTTCGCAGTCGGGCAGCTGCTGGCGCATGTCCTTAATGACCTCATCGGGCGTGCGGAAACCAAAGGGCGCAGGGTTGCCGATGTTGAGCTTGAGGATGCGCTCGCCCTCGTCCTCCATACGGGCAGCCTCGTCGACGACGGGACCGCGCACGTCATACAGGACGTTATCGAGCTTGGTGGATTTAGAAAAAGTACGCATGGGGACGCTCCTTGCAATTTGGGCTGAGGGATTGAGTTCGGGCTTGGAAACGTTGCGGGGCGATGATGTCTCGCCTTGATCGGCGTCACCGGCGAGCAGCCAGGAAACATCGACCTCCAAAATACGAGCGAGTAGCTCTGCCACATCGCGCCGCGGGATCGTCTTGCCGCTCACATATTGGCTCATCTGACTCTTGCCGAGTTTTTTGCCGAGCATCTCCGATGCGCGGATCACGTCCGACTGGCGAACGTCGCGATCGGACATAGTCTGTCGCAGGCGATCGCCAAATGTCTCTAGGGTCACAGGAACCTCCTTGCTGGCAAAGTTCAATTTATAGAACTTGAATTGAACCGGAGTTCAATTTAGCAAGCAGTATAGCGCCATGCTATTTCAAAAAGTTCAATTTCAAAAATAAAGTGAGCCAAACCCCGAGATTTATCCCAAGGCGACAACGACGTACGCCTATTTAGAGGTATTCAAGGAATCGAGCAGCAGCAAGCGAAACGTCGGCCGTTCGATATATGGCGTTAATCTGCCGATGGGGACGTCCCTCGAGCGGACGAATGGCGACATTGAACTGGCAGCGCCGCAAGATGAGCGCCGGAAGGATGCTCACGCCCAAGCCGTCCTCGATCATGGCCATAATCGCATAGTCATCCCAGGTCGACAGTTTTGAGCGCACCGTCAGCCCCGCCCGACGGAACAGCGGCGTAATCTCGTCATCGGTGCCGCGTTCCAGCAGAATAAACTGCTCGTTGGCCAAATCGGCAAGCGAGACGGCCCCCTCACTAGCAAGCAGAGAGTCTGTCGGCACCACCGCCATCAACTCGTCGCGCACCAAAGATCGCGATGTCATGCCATTTTCTCGGGGCTCATGCGGGATAAAGCCCAGATCGCAGCGGCCCTGCGCCACCCATTGTTCAATCTCTGAATAGTCGCCCATCAGCAACTCGTAATCGACGTCTGGATAATCGGCACGAAAACGCGCAATCACCGGCGGCAGCACGTGGGTCGCCACGCTCGAAAACGTACCGATGCAGATTTTGCCGCGCATGAGCCCACGCATCTCATCCACCCGCCGCTGCAAGCGAATGAATTCCTCGCAGAGCGCCTCGACAGCCGGCATGACCTGCCGCCCGTCGGCAGAAAGCGTCACGCCCTCGCGGCTGCGGTCGAGCACCTTAAAGCCCCAGTCGGCCTCGAGGTCGGCCACCATGCGGCTCACGCCCGACTGCGAATAGCTCAACCGCTCTGCAGCACGCGTAAAGCTGCCGGCACGCACCGTCTCGAGCAGCACTTGCATCTTTTGGATATTGGTCTCCACGGCACGCCCCCACCCTTGCATGAGTTTTTGTCATGTTTTCCATGCATTATATTCGCTTTTCTTCTAAAGCCAGTTCACCCATAGTGAACATGTTCGGATATAGAGGGGATGTCAGCGCATGAACAACGGACTGTTTACGTACTTAGCAGCATTGCTATTGTTTGGCTCCAATGGCATCATCGCCGCTGCCATCGCGCTGCCGAGCTCCGATATCGTGCTTCTGCGCACGTTTTTGGGCGCTCTCACCCTTGCCGCCATCCTCTTCATAACCAAGCGCCATAACCTGCAGGCTCCGTCTCGCCCCCGCGAGGCCGCAGCGCTCATCGTCTCGGGCGCCGCGCTGGGCGCCAGCTGGATTTTTCTGTTTCGAGCCTATCAGACGATCGGCGTCGGCGTATCCTCGCTGCTGTACTACTGCGGCCCCATCATCGTCATGGCCCTCTCCCCGCTCATTTTTGGCGAAAAGCTGACCGGCGGCAAAATCGCCGGGTTTATCGCCGTTGCCTGCGGCGCCTTTCTCATTGCGGCACAAGGTCTAGGCGGCAACATGCCCATTGCGGGCATCGTCTGCGGCATCGCCTCGGCATTTTGCTATGCGCTGATGGTCATCGCTAGCAAGGGTGCGCCACGCATCGAGGGTCTCGAGAACTCTGCGCTCCAGTTAAGCGCCGCCTTTGTGACCGCGCTGGTCCTCACACTCGTCACCCAAGGCACCCCCTCGTTTTTCTCCCCCGGCATCGCCACAAGCATCGATTGGCGTGCCGTCGCTATGCTCGGCGTCGTCAACACCGGCATCGGTTGCCTGCTTTACTTTAGCGCCGTCGCCAAGCTGCCTGTGCAGACCGTCGCGGTTGTCGGCTACCTCGAGCCGCTTTCGGCGGTCGTGTTCTCGACCGTCCTTTTGGGTGAAGTCATAACGCCGGTCCGCCTGATGGGCGCCGCGCTTATCATCGGCGGCGCGCTCTTTTGCGAACTCGCCGGCAAGCGCGCAAGTACAAAGGCTGGCACTGCCCAGGCAGCGCGCGCCTAAAAGCCCCTCTTCAGTTTCCACCGACGAGCCCTATCGATCCCACCGAGCTGCTCGAGAGCGTCGCCGATACGCCCGAACAGCAACAGCTCGACGGCCTCGAGAGTGCCCAGCTCAACGACGTCAACTTCTAGCGACGTCACACATCGATGACAGTGGCCCTGCACCTCACGGGAGATGCAGGGCCATTTTGCATTGCAGTAAAGCTATGAGCTACGAACGGCGCGGCTCGGGAACCACGAGCCTATCGGGGCTCGCGCCCTCGGCATCCATCAGGCTCACGTAGCGAATCGACGGATCCCCATACATCGCGTAGTAATAATTGCCCGTGCGCGCGCTAAAGCATCCGGTGTAGATAGTCTTCTCGAACTTGCCATCGCCCATCCTGGACGCTCCCTCGATCATCACCACGCCCTCGAGCGAGCGGAACATGCGAACGACGTTTTCGGTCTCGCTCTCCTTTTGCGGGTAATTGGCATTGAGGTACGCCGCCTTTACGAAACGGCTCGGCGAATAGCAATCGCCCGGAATGCCGCGCATGCCGGCACCGGCTCCATAGGGCTTAAGCTCGGCGCCACGCCATGTCGCCGTCTGCGGAAAATCGCTTGTGGCGGTGATATAGGTGCGCAGGTTTTCCATGTGCCACGGGAAGGTCGGCTGGTTGGCAAGGGTGTCGACCGGATCGTCGTATACATGCAGGCCGTCAGCCATCATCTCGACCACGATGCTGCGCCGGCTGTCGCCGATAATCCAATGGAGCAGCGACACGCCCAGCCCCTCTCCGGCAGATTTGGCGACAATCACCGTGTCGCGCAGCGCGGCCTCGACCTCGTCGACCGTCGAGAACGTCGCTGCCACCCACAGGGGAAACTCATAGGCCGCGATATTGTTCTTGCCGTCGACAGGGCCCTCGGCATACTCGGCATAGCCGGGAAAGTTGAGCCCCGCCACAGCCAGACCCGCATCGTTACCACAGTCGAAAAACATGGGATAGTTCTTGTAATCGATGCACATGCCGATTACCGCGTGTGCCGCCGACGCATCGTCGATAAACGAATACGGAATGTGGAACCCGCGCGGCATCACGCGAACCTGTTGGCCGTAGTCAAAGCTCCAGTCGAGGTTGCGGCCCAGATACATGTGGCCAGAATTATCGGTAAATCGAATGCTCGTGCACATAGCGCCTCCTAGCTTTACGGTCCTGCTAAGGTTATTGTCACCAAACAAAAAGGCGCTAAACACAAAAGCCCGGACATGACAACAATGTCACGCCCGGACCAAAAACGACGAAGTGCGGTGCTGTGGTCGCCCTAGACAAGCTTGCCAAGACAGTGATCGATCATATGCTGAATCATCTGCGCCTCGAAGCCGACAAAGTCCTGCTTGCGCTCGCGCATCTTGCCATCGACGATCTGGTCAAAGGCAACCTTGCACTTGATATAGCGCGTGGACTTGGTGACCTCCTCGTGCGTCAGGCAGCTCTCCTCCATCTTGCTGGCGCCCAGGCCAAACACCAGACGGGGGTTGTAGAGCACGTGGGGCTCGCCGGCGTCGTCCAGGTAGACGCAGACCTTCTTGGTAACGCCAATCTGGTTAGCGGCAAGGCAGCCGGCATCGTCGAGCGACTTGATGGTATCGATCAGGTCCTGAGCAACCGACTCGTCCTCGACGGTCGCAACCTCGCAACGCTGGGACAGGATAGCCTCGTCGTGGCAAAGCTCTTTAATCATACGTTCCTCCATAGGGGTCGTTGTAACCGCTTAAGTATACGGTACCCACACATTTTCATGCGATAAATACCGTCCGTCTGTTACAAAGCGCCGAACATCAACATGCGAGGAACAGCAAGGTTGTAAAGACGATATAGTAAGTGAGTTCGTGTCAATCGGCCTAAACTCGGGGCCGAACAAGGAAAGGGTATGCATGGACGAACTTTTTCACGTCAGTGAGCGCAAGTCCACAATCGGGACCGAACTTCGCGCTGGACTGACAACATTCCTGGCGATGGCCTACATCATCGCCGTCAACCCCGCAGTGCTCTCGGGCGCTGGCATCGATGCGGGAGCGCTCGCCTGCGCCACCTGCCTGGGCGCCGGCATCATGACCATCTGCATGGGCATCTTCGCCAACCGCCCGCTCGCCTGTGCGTCGGGTCTGGGCATCAACGCCATGATTGCGGGCATCGCCACCACCATGTGCGGCGGCGACTGGCACGTGGCCATGAGCGTTATCTTCCTCGAGGGCGTCGTCATCTTGCTGCTCGTCCTTTGCGGCCTGCGCGAGGCCATCATGGACGCCATCCCCGTGGTCCTGCGCCACGCCATCTCGGTGGGTCTGGGCCTGTTTATCGCCATGATCGGCCTGTGCGACGCCGGCATCATCACCGCTGGCGCCGGTACGCTCGTCGGCCTGGGCGACATCGCCTCCCCCACCTTTATCGTCGGCATCATCTCCATCGTCGTGACGGTTGCCCTAGCTTCCCGCAACGTGCCGGGCTCGCTGCTCATCGGCATCATCGTCGCCGTTATCGCCGGAATCCCGCTGGGCGTCACCCATGCGCCCGAGGGCCTCATCGCACCGCTCGACTTCTCGACCTTCGGCGCCCCGTTTGCCAGCACTGCCGACGGCAACCTTGCCATCGTGAAGGTCCTGACCGACCCGATGCTGCTCGTCGTTGCCTTCTCGCTGCTCATGAGCGACTTCTTCGACACCATGGGCACCGCGATGGCCGTCGCCAAGCAGGGCGAGTTCTTGACCGAGGACGGCAATGTCGAGGACATCCGTCCCATCCTGGTCGTCGACTCCGTGGCCGCTGCTGCCGGTGGCTTTATGGGCGTCTCCTCCATCACTACCTTCGTCGAGTCCACCTCTGGCGCTGCCGACGGTGGTCGCACGGGCCTCACCTCCGTCACCACCGGCGTGCTGTTCATTCTCGCCGCGTTCTTCTCCCCCATCGTCACCATCGTTTCCAGTGCCGCCACCTGCGGTGCTCTGGTCTACGTCGGCTACCTCATGATGAGCGAGGCCTCCGAGATCGACTGGTCCGACGTGTCGCAGGGCTTCCCGGCGTTCATGATTGTCGCCGGCGTGCCCTTCACCTACTCCATCTCCGCCGGCATTGGCCTGGGCTTTATCGCCTACGTGATCGTCGCGCTCTTTAAGGGCGAGGCCTCCAAGATCAAGCCGCTCATGTGGATCGCAGCCCTTGCCTTCCTCGTCTACTTCTTCGTAGCGTAACGGCAAAGCTGCCAAAGCAGAACACCAAAGCGCGGAGTCGCATCGAGCGGCTCCGCGCTTTTCTTTTAAGCCCAGGCAACGCACGGATGCGCGATGTATTGCTTCCCAGGTTTTGGACATTTTGCCCTCCAAACGGCACTACCGCCGACTACATCCTGCAGATATGCTGGGCGTAATCGCATAGGCCCTATGAGGATGGGAGTAACCATGGCCGCCTTGTTCACGACCCCCAAGCGCAATGACAAAACCTCTGGAGCCCATTTTATCGAGCCCGACGTGCGCCGTCGCACGTTGCTCGCACACGGCAGCTGGCGCCGCGTGACGCGCCGCATCGTTGTAGGCGCCGTATGCGCGCTTACGGTAAGCTCGCTGCTCATGCCGAGCGTCTCGCTCGCGGCGGAGTGGGTCAACGTCGGCGGCGCCCAGTACAACGCCGGCACTGCGGCGGGCGACGCCGCCGGCACCTGGTCATGGGACGGTGCCGACGACATGAAGCTCAACGGCTATAACGGCGGCGCGATCGAGGCAGCGGGCAAGCTCAACGTGAGCTACGAGGGCAACAACACCGTCACTAACGACAACGGCCGCGGCATCAAGGTTAAGGATGGCGCGAACGAGAACGCCGAGCTTAATATTCAGGGCGACGCGTCCAGCACGCTCAACGTGACCTCTTCTCGTGACGCCATCACTTCCGTCGGCAACATCAACATCGACGGCGCTGGCACTGTCAACGCCACGAGCACCGAGCACGATGCCATCGATGCCGGGGGCGATGTCACCATCAAGGGCTCGGGAAACGTTAACGCCACGGGCGATTCTGATGGCGTCAGGGCCGACGGCAACATCACGATCGACAACAGCGGAACCGTCACCGCCAAGGCCACCGACGATCAGAGTATCGATGCTAACGAGAACCTCATCATAAAGGGCGGCGGCAAGGTAGAGGCAAGCTCTATCAAAGACAATGCGATTTGGGCCGACGGCAACATCGAGATCTCGGGTGGCAGCCAGGTCAAGGCAAGCTCCGAGGAAGACGCCGCCATCGACGGTAAAAACAGCCTCACGGTCACGAACGCTTCCCTCAACGCAAGTGGCGTTGGGTATGGCATCTATGTCTACAAGGGCATCACGCTCGATGGCGCGACCGTGACGGTCCGCGCAAGCTCAGATGGCGGGGAAGCCAGCGCACTCTTCACCGATGAGGACAACATCGTCATCAAGAACGGCTCGACTGTGGATGCGCTCGCAGAAGGCAGGTTCTCGGTTGCAATCTCCACCAGTAATTTCTACTCCGACGAAGCGGGTGGCCATATCTACATCAGCGACTCCGTTGTCAAGGCCATAGCCCGCTATGCCGAGACCGGCGGCGACGGCCCCGACCACTACAGTGGAGACCAAAACGACGAAATCATCCCTGAGTCCGAGGGCCTGAACATCGGCATCTTCGCGCAGACCGAGAAGGGCATCACGCCCGCGACCATCTCGATCGTCCGCAGCAAGGTCACGGCCGAGGGAGACACGGCGGCTATCTTCGCCCTTGCCATGAGCGCGGACGGCAAGGCGATCGGCACCATCGAAATCAAGGACGCCATCATCCAGACGCCTGCAGGCGGCAAAGTCATTGACTATCGCAACAAGGAAGAGCTCAGCGACGGCATCGTCTACGAGGCGGGGCAGACCATTGGCACGGGCGATGCCACGATTGACTCCCCCTATGACGCCGCTGTCGCCAAGAGCACGGTCATCGTGCCTCCCGAGGAGACCAAGCCCGAGGAAAAGCACGGCAAGACCAAGCCCGAGGGTTCCAAGTCCGAGGGCACGAAGACAACCAAGACCGTTGCAGTTGCAGCCAAGGGGGCCAAGACCGTCGGCAAGCTCGCGGCAACCGGCGACACCTCGAACGCAGCCATCGTGGCAGCCGCCCTTGCGGGAACAGCCGCCATCGCCGCAGGCGCCCTGGCGAGTCGCAAACGTTCGTAAACACTTTTTCGCACAGGACGGGTGGATCGCAGCCCTTGCCTTCCCCGTCTACTTCTTCGTAGCGTAAGGGCAAGGCTGCAAAAGCTGAACAATAAAGCGCGGAGTCGCCATGCGGCCCCGCGCTTTTCTTTTAGCGTCGGTCCCTGCGCCGGCGTGCGGCCTATTTCTCCCCCATTTTGGCCATTTTGCCCTCCAAACGGCACTACCGCCGGCAACATCCAGCAGATACGCTGAACCTAGCCGTATAGGCCCTATGAGAACGGGAGCAACCATGGCAGCCTTGTTCACGACCCCCAAACGCAATGACACTACCGCCGGAACCCATGTTGCCGAACCCGACGTTCGCCGTCGCATAGGACTCGCGCACGGCAGCTGGCGCCGCGTGACGCGCCGCATCGTCGTAGGCGCCGTGTGCGCGCTCACGGTGAGCTCGCTGCTCATGCCGAGCGTCTCGCTCGCGGCGGAATGGGTCAAGGTCGGCGAAACCAAATACAACGCCGGCACTGCGGCGGGCGACGAGACCGGCACCTGGTCGTGGGACGGCGCCGACGACTTGAAGCTCAACAACTATAACGGCGGCGAGATCCAGGCCGCAGGCAAGCTCAACGTGAATTACTCGGGAAACAACATCGTCACTGCCGACTGGATCGAAGGCATCAAGGCTTCTCATGGCAAGAATGAGAACGCCGAGCTCAATATCCAAGGCGACGCGGGCAGCACGCTCAGCGTGACATCTACTGAGGACGCTATCCTCTCCACGGGCAATATCAACATCGACGGAGCCGGATCCGTCAACGCCACGAGCGCTGGGTTTGATGCCATCGACGCCGAGGGCGATCTCGCTATCAAAGGTTCGGGCAACGTCAACGCCACGGGCGTATCGGATGGCATCAGGGCAAACGGCAATATCACGATTGACGACAGCGGGGCCGTCACCGCCAGGGCTACCAAGGACAAGGGTATCGGAACCGACAAGAACCTCACCATCAAGGGTGGCGGCACAGTCGAGGCAAGCTCAGCCGATGGTGAGGCCATTTGGAGCGGCGGCAACATCAATATCTCGGACGGCAGCCAGGTCAAGGCGAGCTCCGAGAAAGACGCCGCCGTCGAGGCCAAGGGCAGCCTCGCAGCCACAAACGCCTCCCTCAACGCAAACGGTGTTGAATATGGCGTCTATGCCCACAAGGGCATCACACTCGATCATGCAAACGTGACAGTCCGCGCAAGTAAAGGCAGATACGGTGACGCCATTGCCCTCTTCACCTACCAAGACGATATCGTCGTCAAGAACGGCTCCACCGTGGACGCGTTTGCGGAAGGCGAGGTTTCGGCTGCATTCTCCACCAGAAACGATCGACCCAACGAGGAGGGTGGCCACATCTACATCAGCGACTCCGTTGTCAAGGCCATAGCCCGCTATGTCGAGAACGGCGACGGCCCCATCCCCTACAGCGAAAACCAAGATGGTGAGACGAGCCCCGAGCCCCAAGGCGAGAACATCGGCATCATCGCCCAGACCAGCGAGGGCGTCACACCCGCAGTCATCTCGATCATCCGCAGCAAGGTAACGGCCGAAGGAGATACAGCGGCAATCTTTGCCCGTGCCATGAGCGCTGACGGCAAGACAATCGGCACCATCAAGATTGAGAACGCCGCCATCCAGACGCCCGAAGGCGGCAAGGTCATTGACTATCGCAAGCTCCGTGACGGCATCTACGAGGCAGGCCAAGCCATCGGCACAGGCGACGCTGTGATCGACTCCCCCTATAACGAAGCTGTCGCCAAGAGCATGGTCATCGCACCTCCCGAGGTAGCCAAGCCGGAAGACCCCAAGCCCGACGAGACCAAGCCCGCAGAAAGCAAGCCCGCGGAGTCCAAGCAGAACCCCAAGCCTGAGTGCTCAAAGCCGACCAAGGCCGTTGCGGCTTCAATCACGAAAGCTAAGACTACCGGCGTGCTCGCGGCAACCGGCGACACCTCGGGTGCGGCCATCGTGGCAACCGTCCTTGCGGGAACAGCCGCTATCGCCGCAGGCACCATGGCGAGCCGCAAGCGCTCTTAGACGCCTCTGCGCACATGGCAGCTCCCGCGAAGGCCCCGAGTCCCAGCACCGTTTAACAACGCCACCGCCGAGCTCCCCTCCGGCGGTGGCGTTTTCCATATGCGTCCGCAGGGTATGCACGAGATTGTCTTTGGTCTAGCCCAACCTGCATGAGCCGGCGTGCGACAATGGGGGCCGTCGATATCACAACGCCGAGAGAAGCCCGTCATGGAAGCGCATCAAAAGCAGATAACCGTTCATGCACAGCATGCCGAAAGCGCACCAGTCATCTATCTTCCCGTGGTCATGGGCGACGGCACGGAGGTTTATGAACGCTGCCGAGAGCTCAACTGCCCGCCCTTCACGCTTGTCGGCATTGGCAGCCTCAACTGGAATCGCGAGCTGAGCCCCTGGGTATGCGACGGTACCGTGCGCGATGCCGAGCCCTTTGGTGGACAGGCCGCTGGTTTTCTTGACGAGTTGTTGAAGCAGATAATCCCAGAGGCCGAATCATCGCTCCCGCAACCGCCCACCTGGCGCGGCGTTGCCGGCTACTCGTTGGCGGGTCTTTTTGCACTGTGGGCACTTTGGCAAACAGATGTCTTTGAGCGCGCGGCGAGTGCATCGGGGTCGCTGTGGTTCCCCGGCTTTATCGACTACGCGCGCGATGGAAGAGCTGTTTATCGAGCGTGACATTCCAACAACGCTGGAGCTCAACCCCGGCAATCACTTTACCCAAACTGACCTGCGCATGGCACGCGGCATCCACTGGATACTGACGCATTAAAAATGGCATCCACGCGCACATACGTATGGACGCCATTTTTAATTTGGCTGAACGCAGCTGCTATTCAGCAGTCTCCTCAAGCTCGGAAGTATCGAACTCGAAGTCGTTACCGGGCAGGATGGCGTTGAGCACAATGCCCACCAGCGAGCCCACGGCAAGGCCCGAAAGCGAAATCGTCACGCCGCCCAGCTCCAGCACGATGGCACCGGCGGTACTGTAGGCAATGCCGAGCGAAAGCACGAGCACCAGAGCCGCCACCAGCACGTTGCGGTTGTTCTGGAAATCAACCTGGTTCTCGATGAGGTTACGTACACCAACGGCGCTGATCATGCCGTAGAGCACGAGCGACACACCGCCGATAACGCATGCCGGCATGGCGGCAATCACCGCAGCAAACTTGGGGCAGAACGAAAGCACAATGGCGCAGCAGGCGGCAATGCGAATCACACGCGGGTCGAACACACGCGTCAAGGCAAGCACGCCGGTGTTCTCGCCATACGTCGTATTGGCAGGAGCGCCAAAGAGCGATGCCAAGATGGTCGCCAGGCCATCGCCGAGCAGGGTACGGTGCAGGCCGGGATCGGCAATGTAGTTGCGCTCACAAGTCGATCCGATGGCGGAGATATCGCCAATGTGCTCAATCATGGTCGCAAAGGCCAGTGGCATGATGGTGATAATGGCCGTCGTGGCAAGACTGCTATCGAACTGCGGTCCAAAGAGCGCAAACACGGTGTTGTCCCACACGACGGGCAAGCCAACCCAGGGGGCGGCTGCGACGCCAGAGAAGTCGACCTCGCCCAGCGCGGCCGCAACGGCATAGCTCACCACAACGCCCAGCAGAATCGGCACGATCTTGACCATGCCGCGGCCCCAAATGTTGCAGATGATGATCACGGCAACGGCAATAGCAGCAACAAACCAGCTGGTCTGGCAGTTAGCAATGGCAGAGCTTGCCAGGATCAAGCCGATGGAAATGACGATGGGGCCAGTCACCACCGGCGGGAAGAAACGCATGACACGCTTGGCGCCAAAGGCGCGGAACAGGGCCGCAAGCACCGGATAGAGCAGGCCGGCACAAGCTACGCCCAGGCAAGCGTAGGGCAAAAGCTCAGCCTCGCCGTTGGGCGCAATGGCGGCATAACCCGCGATAAAGGCAAACGAGGAGCCCAGGAACGCGGGCACCTTACCGCGCGATAGAAAATGAAACAGCAGCGTGCCGATGCCGGCGAACAGAAGCGTCGCCGAAACGGAAAGGCCGGTGAGCACGGGCACGAGCACCGTGGCTCCGAACATCGCAAACATGTGTTGCAAACCCAACACAAACATGCGCGGGCGGCCGAGCGACGATGCATCGTAGATGGCATCGGTGACGGCGGGCGTCGAAGACTGGGACATGGAAGTCCTTTCGAATGGAAGGGCGATCAGGCATATCGGATAACCTGCCCGAACGATACGATCCGAACCATTGTACGCGATATGCAGTACCTCGCACGCGCCGCCACCTGCAAACGCTAGCGCTATTTCCAAACGCGCTCGGCAATACGCCTGACCAGCGCAATCTTTGCCCACTGCTCGTCCTCGGTCAGCTTATTGCCAATCTCGCAGCTGGCAAAGCCACACTGCGGAGACAGATACAGGTTCTCGAGCGGCACGTACTTTGCCGCCTCGCGGATGCGCTCGACGATAACATCCTCGTTCTCGAGCTCTGCCGCCTTGGTGGTCACCAAGCCCAGCACGACCTTCTTGCCGGGAGCAACGTACTTGAGCGGCTCAAAACCACCGGCGCGGGGCGTGTCGAACTCCAGATAGAACGCGTCAACGTCCTCATGCGCAAACAGGTACGGCGCGATGGGGTCGTAGCCGCCCTCAAAAGCGTAGGTGGAGTGGTAGTTGCCGCGGCATACATGCGTGTTGATAACCAGATCGTCGGGCTTGCCCTCGATGGCGGCATTGTTGAGCGCCACGCCCAGCTCGCTTACCTTTTGCAGGTCGACCGGGCTCATGCCGGTTTTGGCAACAAAATCGGTATCGCAGTAGATGCCCCAGGTGCAGTCATCAAACTGGATGTTGCGGCAGCCCGCGGCATACAGGTCAGCAATCACGGTGCGGTATGCTGCGGCAATGGCACCGACGAGCTCTTCGTCGGTCTTGTAGACGGCGTGCAGACTCTCCTGCTGGCCATCGCAGCGGTCGAGTGTGACTTCGGAGAACGTCTGGATCGGCGCCGGAATGGTCTGGCGCGCGACCTGGCCCTCTCCCTCGAGCGACTTGATAAATTTGAAGTGCTCGACGAACGGATGATTCTCGCCGCTAATGGGACCGGTTACCACGGCGGTGTCGGCGGTAGTCTCCTCATCGTGGAACATGTAGCCCGTGCGCGAGGCGCGGCGCTCAATGCCGTTGAGGCCCCACATAAAATCGAGGTGCCAGTAGCTGCGGCGGAACTCGCCATCGGTAATCACCTGCAGGCCGGCAGCCTTCTGCTTGGCCACTAAGTCGCGGATGGCCTCGTCCTCGACGGCCTTAAGGCAGGAAGCGTCGAGTTTACCCGCGACATAGGCGGCACGGGCGTCCTTTACAGCCTGCGGACGAAGAAAACTGCCGACGATATCGGCACGAAACGGCGCGTTCGGTTGAATCGAAGTGCTCATAGATATCTCCCTTTGCATTGGTTGCTTTACTGGGACAGAGTATGAGCGCTCATATGGACATCGTAAAATATATGTTTATAACAGTTTGATATAGATGCTTCCTATATCAGTTTGGACTGCCATAAAGAGATTTGACCCGTGCAGAACGCAGCAGTCTAGATGTGCTGACGAATCGCTTCGATATAGGCCTGCCCGTAGCGCGTAAGTGTCGTGTTCTTGCGCGTGATGATGCCGATCTCCATGTACTCGTCTACATCGAGCGGAATGGAGATAATGCCGGGGCCGTTAAGTTCATGGCTGATCACGCCCGAACAAACCGTGTAGCCGTTAAGGCCCATGGCCAGATTGAACAACGTCGCACGGTCGCGCACGCGGATATTCTTGCGGCGCTCAAAGGTCGAGGTCAGCTCCTCGGAATAGTAAAACGAGTTGTAGCTGCCCTGCTCATAGGACAGGAACGGGTAGTCCTCGAGATCTTCGAGCGTCACGCTGGCGTGGTCCGCCAGTGGATGGTCGGCGCATACAAAGACATGCGGCGTGGCGCAGAAGAGCCCCTCGAATACGAGTTCGTTGGCGGCGAGCATGCGCTCGATGACCTCGCGGTTATGCTCGGATAAGTACAGGATGCCCAGTTCACTTTTCATATGCGCGACGTCCTCGATAATCTCGTGAGTCTGTTCCTCGCGCAGAGTAAAGTCGTAACGCGCGGCATCGAACTCGCGGATCACGTCAACAAACGCGTTAACGGCAAAGGAATAATGCTGACAGCTCACACTAAAATGCGGCACCTGCTCGGATGCGCTCTTGTACTTACCCTCGAGCAAATCGGCCTGGTCGAGCACTTGGCGCGCGTAGCCCAAGAAGGTCTCGCCCTCCTCGGACACAATGACGCCCTTGTTGGTGCGCTCAAAGATGCGTACACCCATCTCGTTTTCGAGATCGCGAATTGACGCGGTAATCGAAGGCTGCGACACAAAGAGCCGGCGCGAGGCCTCGGTGATGCTGCCGCATTCGGCAACTTTGACGACATATCTGAGCTGCTGGAGCTTCATGGCTTTCTCCCTAGACGTTCGTGACGTCGAAACCCGTCGCGTCCATCTGACGCATAAACGACGGCATCTCCCCCGTCGCGGCGCAGGCGGCAATCTGATGCAGAGCCCCGGCAACCGCATCATCTGCCGCAGCGCCGATATGCCAGCGCGCGGCAGCCGTGACGGCCTCGTTGGCATTGGCGACTGCAACGGAATTGGGAACGGCATCGATCATGGGCAAATCGTTATCGGAATCGCCGAATACGGCCACCTCGTCGGGCGTCAGGCCCAAAGCGCGCGCCAGCTCCAGCGCAGCACAGCCCTTGTCCCAGCCGGTCGGAAGAACGTCGAACAGGCGCACGCGGTTGTTGGGAAACACGAGCGAGAGCTCCGGCACCTCGGCGGCAACACGCTCGCGCAGCTCGGCGAGCTCCTCGCGCGAACGGGCACTCCAGATATTCGCCTTGTATACCGGGGCATCGTCAACGACAGGGCGACAGGGAGCCTCTTCGCCCTTGAGCCACGCGTTGCCGCCTGACTCCATGGCGCGACGCACACGCTCGGGATCGCTTGTCACGCAATAGGCGTCGTTGTCCCAAAAGTCATCACCCAGACGGTAGACCTTCAAATAGGTATCGTCGGTCTCTTGCTCCAGGTAGTCGGCCAGGCGCATAAGGGCATCGTTATCAGTTGCGCGCGAGGCAACCGCCTCGCCATCGACAAACATCACCTGGCCGTTGCAAAACGCACCGGTCGAGAAGCACTCGGAGCGATTGCGGAACATCCAGCTCATCGCGGACGGCTGGCGACCCGAAACCGGGCCAAAATGCAGGCCCGCCGCCTGCATGGCATGAATGCCCTCGATGGCGCAGTCGCTGGCGCCATCGTGTCCAGCAGGAATCAGCGTATCGTCCATATCGGTCAGCACAAGTTTGATCATAAGGTCCCCTCGGTCATTCTTTATCCCGTCTATTGTAACGACCTGCCAATAAGGGACAGGTTTATCTTGGCAGGTTTTATCTGGGAAAATGCAGCGCCCCTGTTGCCACCTGCCAAAATAAACCTGTCCCATATTGGCAGGTGCGCTAGTATAGGGAACAACAGATTCGATGCGGGAGTGCCGGCGGTGCAAACCACAAGGCTGAGAGGGCATAGGGCCCAATCCTTTGAACCTGTCAGTTAATGCTGGCGTAGGGAGCATGCCGCCTTTACAGGGGCGCTGTCTATGCACAGCGCCCCTTTTCTATGCCAAGGAGGCATGTGCAGTGATTGATTCGGAACAGCTTAAGCAACATATGGTCAAGGCCGTAGAGGAGATTCGAGCCACCAATCCGATGGCCGGCTCCATCACCAACACGGTGACGATCGACTTTGTCGCCAACGCGCAGCTCGCCGTGGGCGGTTCGGCCGCCATGGTCTATCTGCCCGACGAGGGCGAGGCGCTCGTTGCCGGCGGCGGCGCCATCTATCTCAACATGGGCACGCTCTTCCCCATCTACGAGCAGACGATTCCCCGCGCGGCCAAGGCGGCACACGACGCCGGCAAGCCCTGGGTGCTCGATCCGGTGGGTCTGGGCATCGGTAGCCTGCGCACCCAGCTGGTAAACGAGCTCAAGCAGTACAAGCCCGCCATCGTACGCGGCAACGCCTCCGAGATCATCGCACTCTCCGGCCTGTGGGGTCTTGAGGGCGAGTCGGCCGATCTGAGCCGCGTACGTGGTGTCGATACCACCGACACGGTCGACGCCGCCCGCGATGCCGCCGTGGCGCTCGCTCGCTACACCGGCGGCGCCGTTGTGGTCTCGGGCGAAGTCGACCTGATTACCGACGGCACGACCGTGGCCAAATCCCACGGCGGCAGCCCGCTCATGTCCAAGATCACCGGCTGCGGTTGCTCGCAGGGCGGCGTGCTGGCCGTGTACGCCTGTGCTACCGATCCGTTTACGGCAGCAGTCTGCGGCACCGCCGTCTACAACGTTGCCGGCACGCGTGCCGCCGCCGTCGCCGATGCCCCGGCAAGCTTTAAGGTCGCCTTTATCGACGAGCTCTACCGCGCAACCGCCCAGGATATTGCCGACAACCGACTCGAGCTCGAGGAGGCATAAGCCATGTCCGAACCCGCAACAAATGCCGGCATGAACACGCTCGTCGCCGTGGCCATCGCCCCATGCGGCACCGGCGACGAGCTGTCCGCCGAGGTCGCCGAGGTCGTGCGCGTCATTCGCGAGAGCGGCCTTCCCAACCGCACCACCTCGATGTTCACCGAGATCGAGGGCGACTGGGACGAGGTCATGCAGGTCGTGCGCGACGCGACCTTTGTGTTGGCGAGCAAGGGCATCCGCACCGAAGTCGTGCTCAAAGCCGATATTCGACCCGGATTTACCGACACCATGACCGGCAAACTCAAGCGCATGGAAGCACAGATCAAAAAGCAGGAGGAAGCACAATGAGCATCCGCGACAACCTTGATATCTCGGCCTATCTGGTGCTCGGCCCCGAAAACACCCTCGGACGCCCCGTGGGCGATGTGGTGGCCCAGGCGCTCGACGCCGGCTTTACCTGCATTCAGGTGCGCTCCAAGGTGGCAAGCGCCCGCGAGATCATTGCGCTGACCGGCGACGCCGCGCAGGCAATCGCACAGGCTGGCAAGACCGGTCAGGTCGCCTTGCTGATCGATGACCGCCTTGACTGCGTACTCGCCGCACGCGAGCAGGGCATTGCGGTCGACGGCGTGCACGTGGGCCAGAGCGATATTCCCGTCGAGGTCTGTCGCAAGCTGCTGGGCCCCGACGCCATTGTGGGCCTTTCGGCCCGTTGCGAGGAGATGCTCGAGTACGTCAAGACCGCCGACATGAGCCTGGTCGACTACCTGGGCATCGGCCCGCTCCACGAGACCGAGACCAAGCGCGACTGCGGACGCGCGGCCGACGGCTCTATCATCACCAAGAGCTTTGAGGACCTTGCCGCACTCCACGCGGCAAGCCCCGTGCCCATCGTGGTGGGCGGCGGCGTTAAGACGGCCGACTTGCCGCAGCTTAAGGCCACCGGCGTCGACGGCTTCTTTGTGGTAAGCGCCGTCTGCAGCGCCGACGACCCCCATGCCGCAGCCAAGGAGCTTGTCGACACCTGGCAGCAGGCATAGGCATAGGCCGAACAGCTGATTCGCAGCCTCATATCTTCAGCAATGGAAAGCGCATCCCAGTTTGGGCCTCCATTCCGGGATGCACTTTCCGTATGCGACCCTTACCCCGCCAGATACGCTTCCAACGCCGGCAAAGTCGCCTCTGCATCGTGGCGGCCGACCTGGTAGATGCGCTCGAGCTCATCCGGTTCGCGGCACAGCGACGGCACCTTCACCGATTCGCTCGGCCGCACCACAAAGATTTCCCCGGCAGCCTCTCGACGTGCCAGGTCATCGAGCGTGGCATTGTAGACCTCATGCCGATGCTCAAGCGCTGCAACAAACTCCGGATAGTGACGGAACACGCGCCGCAGCATGGGCATCACGCTGTTGGGCTGCTTCACAAAGCCCGCCGGCTGCGTGAGTACCACGATATTGCGGTCATACCCCTGCGCAAACAGCCATGCGCTGGGAATAGAATCAGCCACGCCACCATCCAGATACTTATGCCCGTCAATAGCAACGGGACGCGTCGCCACAGGAATGGCAGACGACGCCCGGATCCACTCGATATCGCGCTCGTCGCCATACGGTAGATCGTGGTAGACGGCCTTGCCCGTCTCGATATCGGTACACACGCACGTAAATCGCATGGGGCAGGCGCGATACGCCTCCAAGTCGATGGGATCGCGCTCGATAGGCACCTCGTGATAGGCAAAATCGGCATTGAACATATCGCCGGTTCGCAGCCAGCTGGTCACGCTCGCATAGCGCTTGTCGGCGCAATAGGCCTTGTTGTAACGAATGGCACGGCCGATCTGGCGCGATTTAAAGTTGTAGCCAAACGCCGCGCCCGCCGAGACACCCACCATATGGTCGCAGGTTAAGCCGTGCTCCATCCATACGTCGAGCACGCCCGCCGTATACATACCGCGGTAGCCGCCTCCCTCGAGCGCAAGCCCCACCGTGCGCGTCGTGTCTGGCTGTGCCATGCGACCATCTCCGTTCCCGTGTTTTAAAGCGGAACAAGTATACCCGCCAACATATATCGACTCAGTCGCATTTATATCGAGCATCGCATCGTCACGCTACCGATTGGCGAATAATAGCCGCCCGCGGCAGGGGCACCCATATACAATCCTCTATTGTTGTTTATACTACTCAATAGTTATCAGCAGCGAACACGGACCGACATATTAAACCAGCGACGCAGCAAGGCGGGGGCCTGGATACACGCAAAGCGTTGAGCAGCAACGCGTGTGTACAACGAGCTCGCCCGACGCAATACACCCCGACCTCAGGAAGCCGCTTACAGCATGGATATCGCCAGCAATTACACCGAGACGCTCGAAAAGACCATCCGTGACCTTCTCGAGCGTCAGGACGATCTGACCAGGACTGCCTTTACCGACGAGCTCACCGGTCTTGGCAACCGCGGCGGCTTTACCCGTTCCCTCGAGGAAATCTGGGAGCAGGAATTGCCCGTAACCATGGCGTTTATCGACATCGATAACCTTAAGCACTGCAACGACATCTTTGGACACGACGAGGGCAACCGCTATATCTTGCAGGTGAGCCTCTATCTCAAGCTGTATATGAAGGTGGACGAGGCGGCATTTCGCCTGGGAGGCGACGAGTTTGCCATCCTGTCCACAATCGCGACCGAGGATGACCTTGCCGAACGTCTGGAGCACTGTCGAGAGGTCCTGCTCAAAAATAACGATTCCGAGATGCCTCACTCGTTTAGCTACGGAGTGTCACACGCCGACCCCGCCCTGGGCGAAGCCTCCAATCGCATGACGCTCGATGCCGACCATCGCATGTACGACTACAAGCTGCGCCATGCCGTGCACCTTGATCGACGCAATATCACGCAAGTCCACGCCGACGATTTCGAAGTTAGCGATCGCATTTTCGACGCCCTTTCGATGCTCAACGAAGGCCGCTATTTCTTTATCGAGAACCTGGACAAACATCGCACCCTTTGGTCACAAGGCGCTATGCGCGACCTTGGCCTTCCTTCGGAGCATATAGACAACTGCCACGATTACTGGAAAACGCGCGTCCATCCCGATGACCTTGAGGCCTATAGCGACGATATCGACCAGATCTATAACGGCTCCAAGCACCGTCGCGTCATGCAATACCGCGTACGCAACGCCGCCGGCGACTACGTTCTCTGCCGTGCTCGCGGGTTTCGTATCGACGGCGACGGAAATGTCCCCTCGCTCTATGTTGGCGAGCTCGTCAACCACTCGCTTGCCGAGACCGTCGACGCCGCCACGGGCCTTGGAACGCAGCGCATGTTGCTCAACGCTATCGATGCCTGCCGTCGCGACTGTTGCGAGACGGGGCTTATAGCGGTGCGCGTTCGCGGCACGACAAAGCTCAACGAGCTTTACGGAGCCGAGGCTGTCGACAACATGCTCGCCGAATACGCAGGCCGCATGTTGTCGATCACCCGTGGCAGGAGTCGCGTCTACCGCTCACGAAGCGTCCAGTTTGTCGTGCTCAGCAACGATTTGGACCACGAGGCGTTCGAGCAACTGGTCCATCATCTAAAAGAGGCCGTTTTTGCTCCCGTTCGAATCGCGGGCGATACCATTACTCCCGTCTGTCTTGTCGTCCCGGCCTTCTACGAGCGCCTAGCCAACCAAGCGACCGCCGTTTTAGGCGAACTCGACCGTCGCCTTCGCACGGCCGGCGGACTTGTCCCCAACGACAGCCTCCCCATACCCGAGATAGAGCGCAAAAGCGCCATCGCCGAGCGCATCGATATGCTCACGGGCCTCTGTCGACCCAGCGAGTTTATGCGGCGCGCCAACGCATTTCTCCAGACAAGGCGCGACGGCGCTTGGTGTATCGCCACCGTCGACATGGGACACATGCGACTGTTCAACGAATGGCACGGACAGGCCGAGGGCGACCGCATGCTCGCCGATGTGGGCACGGTCCTCAAGGACATCGAAAATGCCGACATGGGCGTCGCAGGATACTGGGGCCAAGACGACTTTTGCATACTCATCCCCTTTGAGCACGACACCGTCCATCAAATCTATAACAGCGTTCGTGAGGCCGTGGCCAAGCATGATGACGGCGTGGGTTTCTGGCCGTCCATGGGCGTTTGCCCCATCGACCCCAACGAGGAAATCACCATCGACGCGCAGGCCAAGGCCATGTTTACCAATCGGCGCGCCAAAAACGATTTTAAGGATCGCATCGCCGTCTTTCGCCCCGAGGAATACAAGCGCGAGGTGGCGTTTCACCGCACCCTCACCGAGTTCCAGTATGCGCTCTCAAACGACCGCATCACCTACTACCTGCAGCCCCAGGTTGATATGGAAACCGGCGAGATCATTGGCGCCGAAGCACTCACCCGCTGGATTGACAAGGACGGCTCTCTCATTTCGCCCGCAACGTTTATCCCCGCACTCGAGGAAAGCGGCTTTGTGGTGACGCTCGACAAGTACATTTGGCAGGGTGTCGCCTCGTGGCTGCGCGGGCGCATCGATCGAGGACTTCGCGTGGTTCCGGTCTCGCTTAATGTGTCGCGCGTGGATATCCTTGCCTGCGACGTTGCCGAACATATGGGGGCGCTCGCCGCCCAATACAACCTACCGCCCGAGCTCATGCGTATCGAGATCACCGAGACGGCTTATACGGGGGAGTCCGAGGCCGTGGACAAACTGACAGCCGACCTGCACACCCGCGGCTTCTCGACCTATATGGACGATTTTGGCACCGGCCAGTCCACGCTCGCGATGCTCAAGAACGTCAACGTCGACGTCATCAAGCTCGACCGCACCTTTGTGCCCACCGACCGCGATCAAGGCCGCAGCGCGCAGATCGTGTCATCGATGCTCGAGATGGCGCAGTCGCTCCATCTGCCCGTCGTGGTCGAAGGCGTCGAGACAAATGAGCAGGCAAACATGCTGCGCCACATGGGCGCCCGCTACGCTCAGGGATTCCTCTACTACCGCCCCATGCAGGCGGAGGATTTTGAGGCATTGCTCGATGGTGGCAACGACAACTAATACGCTCGCACGCAAAACGCCACCGTCGAGGGGAGCGTTTGTTCCCATGAGCTAACTAATACTCCAATCTAAACCGAATTGGGAGTAAGATACAAACCATTGTTCCATCCAAGGAGGCAATCCATCATGAACGAGTCGTATCGCCTGGGCGAGCAATCAATCATCGCTCATCTTCAGCGACTTGCGAACGGGGCCTCAACCACCGAGCTCGATGTTGCCGCGCTGCCCCCGGAGCTGCGTGCCATCGGTGAGCAACTGCAGAAAACGCTCGCCATCCTGCAACAAGAACGTGAGTTGCTTGAGCACGGCGCCTATATCGACTCGCTCACCAATCTTGGCAACCGTGGCGGACTCGACCGCCATGTCGATCAGCTCTGGCGCAAAGGCACCCCCTTCACCTGTGCCTATATTGACATCGATCGCCTCAAGCATTGCAACGATAAGTTTGGCCACGCCGAGGGCAATCGCTACATTCTGAGCATCTGCCGCGCACTCACCGAGACAATGGAGCACGATGAGTTGCTGTTCCGTATCGGTGGAGACGAATTTGTACTTATATCCCCCACGACAAACGAAGCCGAGCTCGAGCAGCGCCTGGAGTGGACGCGTGCCAATCTTATCGAGGCAACATCGGACGGCAAGGCGCCCATGATCGCCAGCTTTAGCTTTGGCTGCTCGCGCGTCGACCCGCTTGCAGGCGATACGCGTCGCCAGATGACAAAGGACGCCGACCGCAAAATGTATCGCTACAAGCTCATGTACCGTGTGCAACAACCGGAAGAAGGCGATGCGCTGCAACGCCCGATCACCGAACAACCCCCCCCCTGCAACGACCGAGTGTTTCAAGCGATCTCCATGAGCTCCGAGACACGCTATCCGTTCATCATTAACCTCGACACCGGCGAATCGCAATGGTCGGTTAATGCCGTGCGCGATTTTGACCTACCCTCCCAGCATCCCTACAACTCGCTCGATATATGGCTTGCCCGTGTTCACCCCGAGGACCGCGACAACGTACGTGCCGAGCTCGATATGGTGGTAAACGGCACGTGGCACTTCCACTGCATGCAGTATCGCGTCATGAATACCGCCGGAAAATACGCGCTTTGCGACTGCACGGGTTACCGCCTGGACGGCACCGATACCGAGCCCAACATGTATGTGGGCATTGTCACCAACCGAAGCTTGGCAGATACGACCGATTCCGTGACCGGTCTGGGCGATATCCACGCCCTGGTCAACGCCATTGGCGAGATGCGTCGCGTGGCACGAAACGCGGGCTTGATCGCCATTAAAATCGACGAAATCGCACAGGTCAATGCCCGCTTTGGCTTTGATGCAGGCGACCGCGTTTTGGCAGAAAGCGCCGCCTGCCTCATGGATTGCTCGCGCGGCAAGGGTCGTCTGTTCCGCTCGACCGGACCGATGTTCGTGGCGCTCTTCGACGACTTTGATCCCGAAGAGACCGACGCGGTTGCAGACGAAATCGAACGGTTCTTGGGATCGCCCGTGCTCCTTGGCTCATTTGAATATCAGCCGCCCCTTCGCGTGGCGACGCTTCATCTGGACGCCGTCGACCGACAGCCCGTTTCCATTTTGAACGAACTTAATGCGCTGATTAAAGAGGCGCCGCAGGTACCGGGCACCAAGCTGGACTAGCGTTATGGGGCGCATGATGGTTAATTTCCGATCTCAACCGAACACATTGGGCAAATAGGTCGTACCCGCAGTTAGCCGAACGTCCCCTCAGTCCCTCCCGGGGCCCGGGGGCACCGTTTCGATACTCTTGGTTTACTTTGCCTGATGCAAATAAGTGCTCAACAAGATAGAACCTATCCCCCGCCACGGATATGCCCTCGAGTAAATCTGTTAAGCCAAGCCTATCAAATTCTATTGACAATTGGCTGCATTGGTCCATTTTGTCGTCCAGCCACTTCCGCTGGCTATCGCCTCATAAACACAAACCTAACGAGCCGCACGAACGACAAAGAGGCCAAGCTGAACAGAAGTAGAACCAAAACTTCAAAAACGCTGGTATTCCAATCGCGTACCCAGCCCTCTACCGCCCACAAGAAAAACAGCAGCCCCATCCATAACGTCACAGAAGAAATCAGCTTTGCGTAAGGGCGTATATCAATCTCGCTCTCCCTTTTTGTGACATCATATCCAGCAATTGAGCAGAGCCATCTTCCTCTTCGGTATTGGATTGAAAGGACAATCAAGGCAATCGAAGTCATCAAGCAAACAGCATCCTCTGTTTCCATAGAGTTTCCTTTGCTTTCCATCCTAGTTACGCATTCACAATCGAATCAAACCAAGTATGAATTACTCGATAGCAACCGCCTTAGTATAAACCATAGCCGCCGCAGCAGCCCGCCTTCCAAGGCCTCAAAGCTCGCCATCGAGGGCGACCCGCCCAGACCCCTTACAATCTGCTCGCACGAGGCCCCGCACTCCAACATCCTCTGGACCGTATCCCGCTCGTACCTGGTAAGCGTGCCTGCCGTGGGCCCTCGGGGCCGGCATCGTGCCCCACGCCATCTGCCCGCTCGTGCGATAATCCTCTGCAGAAGTCACCGACAGCAGAGGGAGTTTGTGATGAAGGTTCTTTTGGTCAATGGCAGCCCCAAGGCAAACGGCAACACGGCCCGCGCACTCGCCGAGGTCGCCGAGCAGCTTAACGCCGAAGGCATCGAGGCCGAGATGTTTCAGCTGGGCGCCAAGCCCATTCGCGATTGCATTGGTTGCGGCCAGTGCGGCAAGCTCGATTGCCGTTGCACCTTTGACGACGATGTGGTCAACGAGCTGATTGCCGCTGCCGAGCAGGCAGACGGCTTTGTCTTTGGCTCGCCCGTCTACTACGCACATCCCAGCGGACGCATCCTCTCGGCACTCGACCGCGCATTCTATGCAGGCAGCAAGGCCTTTACGCACAAGCCGGGCGCCGCTGTCGCCGTTGCCCGTCGCGGCGGCACGTCGACCACCTTCGACGTGCTCAACAAGTACTTCACCATCAACCAGATGCCCGTGGCAGCATCCACCTACTGGAACAACGTCTTCGGTGCCATGCCGGGCGAGGCCGCCCAGGACGCCGAGGGCCTTGCCACCATGCGAAACATCGGTAAAAACATGGCCTGGCTGCTGCGTTGCATCGAGGCGGGAAAGGCCGCCGGCATCGAAGCCCCCGAGGCCGATCGCGAGCGAACCAACTTTATTCGGTAGAACGGCGGAACATAAATATGAACGTGCAAATCTTCGGCACCAAAAAGTCCTTCGATACCAAGAAGGCCCAGCGCTATTTTAAGGAGCGCCGCATTAAGGTGCAGTTTATCGACCTTAAGGAAAAGGAGATGAGCAAGGGCGAGCTCACGAGCGTGATGCAGGCGGTCGGCGGCATCGACAAGCTGCTCAACCCCAAAGCCAAGGACGAGGAGACGCTCGCGCTCATCCAGCACCTCACTCCCAGCCAGCGCTTCGACAAGCTGCTCGAGAACCAGCAGGTTCTGGCCGAGCCCATTGTGCGCAACGGCAAAAAGGCCACCGTCGGCTATTGCCCCGACGTATGGGGAGCCTGGGAGTAGCCTGTGTTTTTTGCCCGTGCGTGGGTATAAGAGCAGGCGTTTGGCATAAGATTCAACTGTAAGCCTTGTCTAACAAAGGAGGGCACATGCCCAACAAACCTGTGAAGATCATCATGCTTACCGGATACCTCGGTGCCGGCAAGACCACGCTGCTCAACCACATCCTCGCTAACGACGGCGGCATCCGCGCCGCCGTGATCGTCAACGATATCGGCGAGATCAACGTCGACGCCAGCCTTATCGCCGACGGCGGCCTTTCCGAGACCGACGACCTCATCCCGCTCACCAACGGCTGCATCTGCTGCACGCTTTCGGACGACCTGGCCAACCAGCTGCAGGGCATCGCCGATTCGGGCAAGTTCGACTACATCATCATCGAGGCCTCGGGTATTTGCGAGCCCATCCCCATCGCCTACACCATCTCGAGCTTCTGCGACGAGGCCAAGGTGGGCGGCGAGCCCAAGCTCGCGCTCGACAACATCGTGGCCGTGGTCGACTGCGCCCGCATGTACGACGAGTTCAACGGCGGTCGCGATCTGCTAGCCGAGGATATCGACGAGGACGACATCGAAAGTCTGCTCATCCAGCAGATCGAGTTTTGCTCCACGCTGATCCTCAACAAGACCGATACCGTCACGCCTGAGCAGATTGCCGAGCTCAAGGCCATCGTGCGCAGCCTGCAGAAGGACGCCGTGATTGTCGAGGCTCAAAACGGCGAGGTCCCCATGGAGGAGCTGCTCGACACCGACCGCTTCGACTTTATGCGCGCCTACAACTCCGCCGCCTGGATCGAGGCCATGGAACATCCCGAGGAGCACGACGACCCCGAGGTGCTCGAGTACGACATCGAGACTTTTGTGTACTCGCGCCGCAAGCCGTTTGACCTGCAGAAGTTCACCGATTTTGTTGAGCAGGAGTGGCCCGACGAGGTCATTCGCGTCAAGGGCCCGCTGTGGCAGACCGGCGATCCGGACATGTGCTACATGTTTGAGCAGGCCGGCCACCAGATGCGCCTGATGGAGAACGGTCTGTTCGTTGACTCCGCGCCCGAGGGCGAGAAGCAGAAGATCATCGACGAGAACCCCGAGATCATGCAGATTTGGGACGACGAGACGGGCGACCGCATGACGAGCCTGTGCATCATCGGCCGTCACATGGACAAGGATGCGCTCATCGCCTCCCTCGATGCCTGCCTGACCGACTGGCACCGCGCCTAGGTTTATCCAAGCGGGCATTTTTCTGCCTACGTAACCGCCAAACCACCACGAAGGTGCCTGTCCCCTTCGTGGTGGTTTTTCGTTCTGAGCCAAGGAGATTCATGTTCAACATTGTGCTGTATGCACCCGAGATTCCGGCCAATACGGGCAATATCGGCCGCACCTGCGTGGTTACCGGCGCCCGCCTGCATCTGGTGGAGCCACTGGGCTTTTCGCTCGACGACAAGACGGTACGTCGCGCCGGCCTGGGCTACTGGCAAAACTTGGATGTGACGACCTATGCCGGCTGGGAGGATTTTCTTGCGCGCAACGACCTCTCCCCCGCCGACGAGCGCCTACATCTGCTGACCAAAAAGGCACGCCGCACCTATGCGCAAAGCACCTACCGCGACGGCGACTACTTGGTCTTTGGCAGCGAGAGCTCGGGCGTTCCCGAGCCGCTGCTTGCCGCGGCGCCCGAGCGCTGCGAGCGCATCCCCATGCTGCGCGATTGTGATTCGCTCGATAATGCCGAGGCCTGGGAAGCCCACGAGGAATCGCTCGGGCATACCGAGGACAGCCATGAGGCCATCCTTCAACAGGATATCTGCGGCAACTTCGTCAACCCGGACGACTACCGCATCAGCGCACTCAACCTCTCCAACAGCGCCGCCATCGTCCTCTACGAGGCTCTGCGCCAAACAGGCTTTCCGGGAATGTGACAAAGGGACAGTCCCTTTGTCACATTCAAGCGCCATGTCGATGACACACACGCCTAATTGATGCTCTAAATAACGGACCATCGCTTTTAATCAGAATTAACTAGAATAAAATGAAGTTAAACGGAGGTGTGAAAGGAGAGCCTTGTGGAATATCTCGAGAACCCGTTTACCCCCAGTTTTGGTGAGGTTCCTGCTCATCTCGCTGGCAGACAACAGATTATTCGGGATTTGGACCGTGCCTTCTTGAGCCAGCGCAGGCGCCCGGAATTGACCTCGATCTTCTCAGGCGCGCGCGGAACCGGTAAAACCGCTCTCATGTCGTCGCTCGCG
>CABUDZ010000006.1 GCA_902490445.1 uncultured Collinsella sp. | reverse complement strand
AGGCCCGATTTTGCCTCTTGACAATGTCCTGCTCATATTAAAAGGAACGTCCCCAAGTGTCACCCCCATGTGCCAGCGACAACGGAAACGCCGATGTTTTGGAAATGTTAGCGAGCGGGCCGCATTTGAGACAAGGTGACGTGAAACGAAAGGGCGCTGACCTTCTGGTCGCGCCCTTGAAGTTGAACGTCAGATTGTCCAAATGCGGCCCGCGCAGCGTCGAGCCGTTACGCCGTTCGGCAGAACGGCGTAACAACCTAGCCGCCCAGGTAAGCCTTGCGGACGTTGTCGTCGTGCAGGAGCTCTTGGCCGGTGCCGGTCATGGTGATCTTGCCGGTCTCGAGCACGTAGCCGCGCGTGGCGATTGAAAGCGCCATCTGGGCGTTCTGCTCGACCAGAAGCACCGTGGTACCGGCCTTGTGCAGGTCCTCGACAATCTGGAAGATCTGCTCAATCAGAATCGGCGCCAGACCCATGGAAGGCTCATCGAGCATGAGCAGCTTGGGGTTGCTCATAAGGGCGCGCCCCATAACGAGCATCTGCTGTTCGCCGCCCGAAAGGGTGCCGGCGACCTGGCGACGGCGCTCCTTAAGGCGCGGGAACTGCTCGTAGACGCGCTCAAGGCCCGGAGCCACCGTGGACTTGGGCTGCGTGTAGGCGCCCATCTCCAGGTTCTCCTCGACCGTCATCTGCAAAAAGGCGCGACGGCCCTCGGGAACCTGGGCCAGGCCCTTGCCCACCAGTTTATCGGCAGGCGTATGGGTAATGTCCTCGCCCATAAACTTGATGGAGCCGGTCTTGGAACGCAGCAGGCCCGAGATGGTTTTAAGCGTCGTGGACTTACCGGCGCCGTTCGCGCCGATCAGGGCCACGATCTCGCCCTCGTTGACGTTAAAGGAGATGTCCTTGATGGCGTGGATAGCGCCGTACCAGACGTTGATGTTGTAGACGGAAAGCATCGGCTCTGCCATTTAGTTCTCCCCCTTATCCTGCTTGCCCAGATATGCCTCAATTACGGCATCGTTGTTCTGGATCTCCTCGGCCGTGCCCTTGGCGATGACCTTACCAAAGTTGAGCACGCAGATGCCCTCGCAGATGTTCATGACGAGCGACATATCATGCTCGATAAGCATAATGGCGATGCCAAAGGTGTCGCGGATCTTGACGATGTTCTCCATGAGCTCCGCGGTCTCGGACGGGTTCATGCCGGCGGCAGGCTCGTCGAGCAGCAGCAGTTTGGGGTTGGTGGCAAGCGCGCGGACGATCTCCAGACGACGCTGGGCGCCGTAAGGCAGCGAGCCGGCCTGCTCGTTTGCCAGGTGCTCCATATCAAAAATGGACAGCAGCTCCATGGCGCGCTCGTGGGCGGCCTTCTCGTGCTTCCAATACGTCGGCAGGCGCAGCACGCCCTCAAAGCCGGAGTAGCGCTCCTGGTTGTGCAGACCGACCTTGACGTTGTCCTCCACCGTCATGGTGTTGAACAGGCGAATGTTCTGGAAGGTACGGGCAATACCCATGCGGTTGACCTGATAGACCGACTTGCCCGAGGTGTCCTCACCGTCGAGCAGGATGGTACCGTGCGTGGGCTGGTACACCTTGGTGAGCAGGTTGAAGACCGTGGTCTTACCGGCACCGTTGGGACCGATCAGACCGGCGATCTCGGTCTTACCGATGGTCAGGCTAAAGTCGTCGACTGCCTTAAGGCCGCCAAATTCAATGCCCAAGTGGATGCACTCGAGCGCCGGGCGCTGGCCCAGGTCGCGGTCGGGAACGATGGCGCCAGAAGGATACGGGACCATCTTGCCCTTGTTGAACTCAAATTTACTGGGCATCGGCTGCCACCTCCTTCTTGGAAGCAAAGCGGTCCTTAATGCGTGCGAAGAACGCCTTGAGCTGCGGGTTGTTGGTAAAGATCATGACCAGGATCAGCACGATGGCGTAGATGAGCATGCGGTAGTCCGAGAACTGACGGAGCAGCTCGGGAAGCACCGTGAGCAACGCCGCCGCGATGACGGAGCCGCGCATATTGCCCAGACCGCCCAGGACCACGAATACCAGGATGAGGATGGACGTGTTGAAGTCGAACTTGGTGGCGGAGAGCTGCGAGAAGTTACCGCCGAAGAGGGCTCCGGCAGCACCGGCGAGAGCGGCGGAAACCACGAAGGCGATCATGCGGTACTGGGTGACGGAGATACCCCCGGACTCGGCAGCGATCTTGTTGTCGCGCACGGCCATAATGGCACGGCCGGTACGGCTGCGGACCAGGTTGAGTACAATCACGAGCGCGACCATGACCAGGATGGCGCCGGCAAGGAAAGTCGAATAGGTCGACACGCCCGATGCGCCCTGCGCGCCCTTGATGATGGCGGTGCCGTCCTCGAGCAGGTGCAGGTCGTCGATCGTGGAGTTACCCGTGATGTTAAAGATCACATGCAGGCCGCGGGAGTCGACGCCCACAATGAGGCAGGTGACGATCTCTTTGATGATCTCGCCAAAAGCCAGGGTCACGATGGCCAGATAGTCGCCGCTCAGGCGCAGGACCGGGATGCCGATCAAGAAGCCCAGGATGGCGGCAGCGATGGCGCCGACCACGATACTGATGATAAGGCGCACCGGATCGGAGGGAACGGCGCTCTCCAGCGCGACCGCGGTAACGATTCCCGTATAGGCACCGACACTCATAAAGCCCGCGTGGCCCAGCGACAAGTCGCCCGCGATGCCGACGACGAGGTTAAGGGAGATGGCCATGACGATATAGGCCGTGATGGGAACCAGCTGACCGGCGATCATGCGCGGAATCATGTGGTTGGACTGCATAAAGAACACGATGGCGAACGCCACAAGGCACATGGCGTACGTAACAAAGTCGTGACGCGTCTGCTTGTCTTTAAGAAACTTCATAACGCTCACCTACACCTTCTCGGGGACGTACTTGCCCAAGAGGCCGGCAGGCTTGACGAGCAGGACGATGATCAGAACACCAAAGACGATGGAGTTGGCAAGGCTCGTGGAAATGTAGGCCTGCGCCATCGCCTCGATGATGCCGATGAGAATGCCACCGACAAAGGCGCCGGGGATGGAGCCGATACCGCCGAAGACGGCGGCGTCGAAGGCCTTGATGCCAGGCATGGCACCCGTCGTGGGCTGCAGCACCGGCGAGTAGGAGCACAGAAGCACACCGGCGATGGCGGCAAGGGCAGAGCCGATGGCAAACGTCATCGAGATGGTGCGGTTGACGTTGATGCCCATGAGCTGAGCGGCGGCCTTGTCCTCGGACACGGCGCGCATGGCTTTGCCCATCTTGGTCTTACCTGTAAAGAACATCAGGCCGGCCATGATAACCAGGCAGGCGACGATGGTGACGAGCGATACGGCGCTCACGTTGAACTTGGCCAAGAACTCCGGCACCTGGAAGGTGACGAGCGAAGTGAAGTTCTTGGGCGTGGCGCCCCACAGAAGCTGCGCGGCATTCTGCAGGAAGTAGGACACGCCGATGGCCGTGATCAGAACGGCCAGCGGGCCCGCCTGACGCAGCGGCTTGTATGCCAGACCCTCGATGAGAACACCGAGAACGGTACAGACCACACAAGAGAGAATTACAGATGCCCAGCCCGGGAGGCCGAGATACGACGTGGCGCAGAACGAGACATAGGCACCGACCATGATGACGTCGCCGTGAGCGAAGTTCAGCATCTTGGCGATACCGTAGACCATGGTGTAGCCCAACGCGATGATGGCGTAGACGCTGCCCATGGACAGGCCGTTGACCAGGTATTGGATAAAGACCGTCATGTTCCACATCCCCCTTTCGAATAGGTTTCCAGTTGATGTATGAAACAGGGACGTTACATCGTCCCTAGATACCAAGCAAGCAGGGAAGGCCAAAACCTCCCCTGCTTGGGATCAAAACCGCTCTATGTAAGGCGGCCTATTAGGCCTGTACGTACTTGCCGTCGGTGATGACGTACGCCGTGGGCTCCTTCTGGACCTGGCCCTTATCGTTCCAGGTGAGCTTGCCGGTCAGACCGTCAACGGTAATCTTGAGCATAGCCTTGGGCAGCTTCTCGGCGACCTCGGTCGGGTCGGCGTCGACACCAAGACCGGCCTCCTTGAGGGCCTCGGCCACCGCGTGCACGCCATCGTAGGCGTCGGCGGCAAACTGGTCGGGGGTATCGCCGTACTTATCCTTGTAAGCGTTGACGAAGTCGGCGTTCTTCTCGTCGTCGGCGGAGAACGGGGTCATGAGCAGCAGACCCTCGGCAAGAGAGGTGTCGAAGCCCTCAACGCCCAGGATGCCGTCCATGCCGTCGCAACCCATCATCTTGACGTCGTAGCCCATGTCCTTGGCGTTCTTGAGCAGGACGGACGCTGGCGTGTAGTAGATCGGCGCAAAGATCATGGTGGCGCCGGCCTGCTTGGCCTTGGTCAGCTGGTTGGTAAAGCTCGTGGCGGAGTCGTCCTTAAAGGTCTCCTCGTCAACAATCTCGAGCTTGGATTTAGCGGCCTGAACCTTAAAGGAATCTGCGATGCCCGAAGAATAGGCGTCGCCGGAGTTATAGAACAGCACGAACTTCTCGTCCGCATACTTCTGCGCCAGGAACTTGGCAGCGTTGACGCCCTGGTTGGGATCGGTAAAGCAAACCTGGAAGACGCAATCCTTGCCCTTGGTGACGTCCTCGGAGGACGCGGACGGAGTGATCATGAACGTTTCGGGGTCGTTACCGCACTCGGCGGCAACGGCAACCGACGCACCCGTGGTGGTCGGGCCGACGAGGGCCTGCATGCCCCAGTCGAGCAGGGTGTTAAAGGCGTTGACGGCCTTCTCGCCGTCGGCCTGGTCATCCTCGGCCTTGCTGGCAAGCGGCAGCTCCTTGGTCGAGAAATCCTTGCAGCCAAGCTCGACACCCTGGGTAACGGACTTGCCGTAGGACGCGTTGGCGCCGGTCAGCGGTCCGATGGTGCCGATCTTAAACGAAGCGTCGCCCGAAGCGGAACCGCTGTCGCCGCCGTTGGAGGAGCAGCCAGCTAGAATGGACATCGCCCCCAGACCTGCTGCGCTCGCGATAACGCTCCTGCGATTCATAACAGGGTTCAATGACTTACCGGTGAGGCTCGACATGCGGCTCTCCTCTCAAATCTCGTCGGGTTTCGGTTACCCAACAGGCCATCCTTCGCCGTGTTCGGCGTTCGCAAAATAGTAGACGCTTTAGTTAGGAAAAGTGGCGATTATTTCAACTTTTCTTTGGATTTGTTCATTTATCCATAGTTCTGCGTATTCCTACTACTTTATGCAGTAATACCACTTTATTATGTAAAAGTAATGTTTCCATTCTGTTACAAGCGCTCCCGCCCTGAATAAAACTGCCTCATCGGTTGCGCTTTATGCACACTTAGGCGGAAATATACTTGCCGTCCTGAATCACCGAAGTCGGTGTTCTTCTCGTCGTCGGAGAACGGGGTCATGAGCAGCACACCCTCGGCAAGAGAGGTGTCGAAGCCCTCGGACCGTCCATGCCGTCTTGCGGTACAGGGCAAACCTTATGGTGCAAACGTTGACAGTTTGTTACGGAAGTTCGTTTGTAGCGAGCATGTTTCCAATGTTTCCGCAGCGTTTCGGGGGTGCCGTTTTGTGCGACTCCTGTTGCCCGGCGAGCACGTGCCCTCGGTTCACGCTAGAATGCACTCAACCTTTAAGCGGTTAATCCATCCATAAGATGCACGAAGGAGCTATCTATGAGCGAACCCCTGCGCACCGTGAACGTCGGTCTGATCGGTCTGGGAACCGTCGGCGGCGGCGTGGCCCGTCTGATCAAGAGCCACCACGATGAGTACCTGGCAGCCTACGGCATCGACCTTAAGCTAACCCGCGCCTGCGCGCTTGCCTGGGAGCAGGCCGAGGCAGCCGGTATTGAGCGCGAGGCCTTTACGAGTGACTGGCACGACGTCGTCACCGACCCCGCCGTCGACATCGTCGTCGAGCTCATCGGAGGCGAGCACCCCGCGACCGAGATCTTTACCACTGCCTTCGAGAACGGCAAGCATGTCGTCTCCGCCAACAAGGCTCTGCTGGGCCGCCATGTCGAGACGCTTGCCGAGAAGGCGCGTGAGTGCGGCGTGCAGATTAAGTGCGAGGCCAGCTGCGGTGGCGGCATCCCCATCGTCAGCACGCTCGAGCACGACCTGGTGGGCAACAAGATCCTGACCATCGCCGGCATTCTCAACGGTACCACCAACTACATCCTGTCGCGCATGGACGCCGAGGGCGCCGATTACGCCGACGTGCTTGCCGACGCGCAGGCCAAGGGCTATGCCGAGGCCGACCCGTCCGCCGACGTCGACGGCTTCGATGCCGCCAGCAAGACGGCCATCCTCGCCTCCATCGGCTTTGGCACCCGCGTTACCACCGATGATGTGTACCAGCAGGGTATCCGTACCATCGGCGCCGAGGACATCGCCCAGGCCCGCGAGCTCGGCTACACCATTAAGCTGCTCGGCATCGCCCGCAACACCGACGCCGGCGTCGACGTCCGCGTGCATCCCACGCTGATCCCCGCCGACCACATGCTTGCCAAGGTCAACGGTGCCATGAACGCTGTCTACGTGGTAGGCGACGCCGTGGGCGAGACCATGTTCTACGGCGCGGGCGCAGGCTCCTTCCCCACCGCGAGCGCCGTCGTGGGCGATATTCTGTCGCTCTCCGAGCAAATCAGCCGCGGCGTGGCCCCGCTGCCCGAGATTGAGCCCTATGGCCACAACCTCGCCTTTAAGCCCATGGACGAGCTCCAGACCAAGTACTATGTGCGCCTGAAGGTCGCCGACCGCGTGGGCGCCCTGTCCGAGACGGTCGACATCTTTGCCAAGCACAACATCTCGATCTCGCTCATCAACCAGGTCGAGGACGGCAAGTCGGGCGTCAGCGATGCCTGCTCGGTCATCTTCCTGACGCACCGCGCACTCGAGAAGGACGTCCAGGCTGCCGCCGCCGAACTTGCCAGCGTCGACTGCGTGGCCGAGGTCGCCAACGTCCTGCGCATCGAGGACGTCGAGGCTTGGACCGAAGACGTCATGGCGAACTAACCCAACGCTCGCCCAGCAATACGCGCCTTGAGGGCTCCCGTCCGATGTGGGACGGGAGCCCTTTTGTCTCCTGCCCTAAGCACGACGGCAGAGCACATTTGCGCGAGCCGCTCATCGGTAACACGGGCTACCGTTCACCGATATGCAAACGCGGCCGATTCCGGCTACCGCTACGCTGTGCTGCGAATGTCCGCCCGCGATGAGAGGAAGCACCATGTTGCTCGAGGGCAAGAAAGCAATCATCACCGGAGGCACGCGCGGTATCGGCTATGCCATCGCCTGCCGTTTTATCGAGGAAGGCGCTGCCGTCACCGTATTTGGCTCGCGCCAGGAGACTGCCGATGCTGCCGTTGAGAAGCTGGAAGCTGCCTATCCCGAGGCCAAGGTCTGGGGCCGCTCCTGCGACCTCACCTCACTCGAGGCCGTAACCGAAGCCTTCGCCGCGGCTGCCGACGATATGGGCGGCTTGGACACCGTCGTCAACAATGCCGGCATCTCCCAGCGCTCCCCCCTTTTGGACTACACGGCCGAGGAGTTTGCAAAGGTCATGGACCTCAACGTCGTCGCTGTCTTTAATGGCCACCAGGCTGCCGCCAAGATCATGACCGAGGCCGGCCACGGCGGCACCATCACCACCACGAGCTCGATGGTCGCCAAGTACGGCCAGCCCTCCGGTGTCGGCTACCCCACGTCCAAGTTTGCCGTCAACGGCATGGTCCAGTCGCTCTCGCGCGAGCTCGCCCCCATGGGCATTCGCGTCAACGCCGTCGCCCCCGGTGTGACCAAGACCGATATGGTCGCCAACCTGCCCGAAGAGGTCATCAAGCCCATCATCGCCACCATTCCGCTGGGCCGCATGGGCGAGCCCGAGGATGTCGCCAACGCCTTTGTCTTCCTGGCGAGCGACATGTCCGCCTACGTCACGGGCGCCATCCTCCCCGTCGACGGAGCCGCCCGCTCCTAAAGGTCGCAAGCCACAGCTTTAAACCTCAACCGAGCTCAACGCAAGAAGGTGCGCTGCCTGCATCAACCGCAGGCAGCGCACCTTCTTCTATTCGAAAAGGAAACTGCGTCCCATAATTCCGGCTCAGAATGGGATGCGCTTTCCCTAACGAGCCTCTCGCGGAAACTGCATCCCACTCTGAGCGCCCATTCCGGGACACAGTTTCCCAACGCTCCCCGTTTCGGAAACCACATCCCGTTCCGAGCCTTCAAAGCGGGACGCGGCTTCCCCGAGAAAGTATCGACTACTTACCGTCGTCGTCTTCGGCTGCTTCGCGCGCATAGAGCTCCAGCATGCGGCGGCGGTATTCGCGCACGGCGAGCTTAGCGCGCTCCAGGCGGCGGCGCTCACGCGGAGTCAGCTTGGACGGGTCGATCTCGTCGCCATAGGTCTTCTCGGCCAGCAAATGGGCGGCGTCCACGATACGGGCATCGATGTGTCCGCTTGCCGCCTCGGTCGAGAGGCGGTCGGCAATGGAATCAAGGGTAGGTATGCCGTCGAGCGAACGCCCATGGCCATGCGAGGTCAAAAGCTCGTGCTCTCGTGCGAGCAGGCTCGCCAGGTCGTGATGGGCGCGCAGAATATCGAGCGCGTCGGAAGGATGCTCGGCAACTTCTGCCACGGCGGCGACCGGCGCGGCATCGACCACGCGGTAGAAGAGCTGCGCGAGCAGTGGCATCAGGAACACCGTGATGGCGCCGGCTGCCACCATAACCGAAGCGACGCCCTGCGATAATGCGCCGGCGTTGACAGCGACGCTCGTCACGGCGACGATAATCGGCAGCGCCGTGGTGCAGTAGAGCGCTACGGTAATGCGGCCGTGGGCAGAAACATCGCGCGTCTTAGGGCAGATGCTCATGGAGACGACAATGGGCACGGCGCGGATAACCAGCAACGCCACGATAAAGCCCACGAGCAGGCCAGGGCGCGATGCTACAGCCGTCAGGTCGATCTTGGCACCCGACACGGTAAAGAACACCGGGATTAAAAAGCCATAGGCAAGGCCATCGAGTTTAAGCTCGAGCGTATGGTTGCCCTCGGGGATGATATAGCGCAGGACAAAGCCCGCGGCAAAAGCGCCCAACACGATATCGAGGCTAAAAATGGCGGAAAACGCCACGAGCGTGACCAGGATGAGCACTGTGAGGCGCACGAACGTCTGAGAAGTCGTATCGGCGCGCTCCTGAATAAAGGCAAAGAAGCGGCTGCCGATACGCTTGGAGCGGCTGGGGACCACGGCAAGCAGCACGCACACCACGGCGAACAGGCCCAAGATCAGCAGCGTCTCGATGCCCGTGCGGGCAGATAGCAGTACCGACATGGCGAGCACGGGGCCAAGCTCACCCCACGTACCGTAGGCAAGAATCGAATCGCCGACGCGCGTCCCGGCAAGCGACCGCTCGCGCAAGATGGGCATGAGCGCCCCAAGCGCCGTCGAGGTCAACGCCAGCGTCACGGCGATGCCATCAAAATGACTGACCGAAAACCACGGGGTAAAGCGCACGGCAAGCCAGGCGATGCCAAACGTGACGACCCACGTCGCCATGCCGTAACGCCCCTCGATGCCCGTGATGTTCTTGGGATTGATCTCAAAGCCGGCAAGCAGGAACAAAAAGGCCAGGCCGAGCTCGGACACGAGCGAGACCTCGGCATCCACATGGATAATGCCGAGCATATGAGGTCCCAGCACCGCGCCGAACACGAGCAAAAAGACCGTTTCGGGAACAGGTTTTCCAGGAATCGCCGAGGCGATGAAGGGGCTTGCAAAGGCCACGAGTGCGATGATGGCGAGCGAAACGAATGCCATGTGATGCCTTTCTCTTGTTTGCGCTTCACTGTAGCACCCTCGCCGTCCTCTACGCGCCGCGAGCTGTCGTATCATAGTGAGGTTTACAAACATGTGGCTCAAGGCGACCGCGAGGCTTGCCCCGCAAACCGACCGCTGCCGCATACCGTACCGTACGCCCAACCGATCAGGAAGGCAGGAACCAATGGTCTCTCGTATCTACGTGGAGAAGAAACCCGGGTTCGACGTCGAGGCTCAGCAGCTCAAGGGCGAGCTGACCGAGATTCTCGGCATTAAGGGCATCGAGGCCCTGAGGATCATCAACCGCTACGACGTCGAGGGCATCGACGAGGAGCTTTTCCGCTCCTGCGTGCCGACCGTCTTTAGCGAGCCCCAGGTCGATGTGACCTACGACGAGCTCCCCGCAAGCGATGGCGCCGTCTTTGCCGTCGAATTCCTGCCTGGCCAGTTTGACCAGCGCGCCGACTCCGCCAGCGAGTGCGTGCAGCTCATCAGCCAGGGCGAGCGCCCCGCCGTGCGCTCCGCCAAGGTCTATATGATCTCGGGCGCTCTGGACGAAGCCGCCATCGAGGCCATCAAGCACTACGTGGTGAATCCCGTCGAGGCCCGCATCGCCTCGCTCGACCTGCCCGAGACGCTGCATATGGAGACCCCCGAGCCTGCGCCTGTCGAAGTGCTCGACGGCTTCCGCGAGCTCGATGAGACCGGCCTTGCCGCCTTTATTTCCGAGCGCGGTCTTGCCATGGACGAGGCGGACATCGCCTTCTGCCAGCAGTACTTCCGCGATGAGGATCGCGACCCCACCATCACCGAGATCCGCGTGATCGACACCTACTGGTCCGACCACTGCCGCCATACCACCTTCGGCACCGTCCTGGACGACGTGACGATCGACGACGCCGTGGTGCAGCAGGCCTTCGACCGCTACATGGAGATGCGCCACGAACTCGGTCGCGACGCCAAGCCCGTCTGCCTCATGGACATGGGCACCATCGGCGCCAAATACCTTAAGAAGACCGGCGTCATGACCGATGTCGACGAGTCCGAGGAGATCAACGCCTGCACCGTCAAGGTAAAGGTCGATGTCGATGGCGAGGACCAGGACTGGCTGTTCCTCTTTAAGAACGAGACCCACAACCACCCGACCGAGATCGAGCCCTTCGGCGGTGCCGCCACCTGCGTGGGCGGCGCCATCCGTGACCCGCTCTCGGGCCGCAGCTATGTATACCAGGCCATGCGCGTCACCGGCGCCGGCGACCCCACCGTCCCGGTTTCCGAGACGCTCGAGGGCAAGCTGCCGCAGCGTAAGCTCGTGACCACTGCTGCCGCCGGCTACTCCAGCTACGGTAACCAGATCGGCCTTGCCACCGGTCAGGTCAACGAACTCTATCACCCCGGTTACGTGGCCAAGCGCATGGAGGTCGGCGCCGTCGTGGGCGCTACCCCGGCAAACCACGTGCGTCGCGAGTGCCCCGCCCCCACCGACAAGATCATCCTGCTGGGCGGCCGCACCGGCCGCGACGGCATCGGTGGCGCCACCGGCTCCTCCAAGACCCAGAACACCGAGTCCATCGAGACCTCGGGCGCCGAGGTCCAGAAGGGCAACGCCCCAGTCGAGCGCAAGCTGCAGCGTCTGTTCCGCCGCGGCGACGCCTGCCGTCTGATCAAGCGCTGCAACGACTTTGGCGCCGGCGGCGTCTCGGTCGCCGTAGGTGAGCTTGCCGACGGCCTGTATGTCGACCTGGACACCGTGACCAAGAAGTACGACGGCCTGGACGGCACCGAGCTCGCCATCTCCGAGTCCCAGGAGCGCATGGCCTGCGCCGTCGCCGACGGTGACGTCGAGGAGTTCATGGGCTACGCCGCCGAGGAGAACCTCGAGGCGACCGTTATCGCCGAGGTTACCGCCGAGCCGCGCATGCGCATGGCCTGGAACGGCGTCGCCATCGTCGACCTATCCCGCGAGTTCCTCAACTCTAACGGCGCGCCCAAGCACCAGGTCGCCCACGTGTGCGCCCGCAGCGTGTGGCAGCCCAGCTGGGCCGGCACCACGCTTGCCGAGCGCATGACCTCGCTTGTCACCGACCTCAACGTTGCCTCCAACAAGGGCCTTTCCGAGCGCTTCGACTCCACCATCGGTGCCGCAACCGTGCTCATGCCCTTTGGTGGCAAGACGCAACTCACCCCGAGCTCTGCCATGGTCGCCAAGTTCCCCGTGGACGGCGAGACCACCACGGCAAGCGCCATGGCATGGGGCTTCAACCCCTACCTGATGGAGGCCGACCAGTTTGCTGGCGCCTACCTGTCTGTGGTCGAGTCCATCGCCAAGCTCGTGGCCGCCGGCTTTGAGCACAAGCGCGCCTACCTCTCCTTCCAGGAGTACTTCGAGCGCCTGCGCACCGAGGCCGAGCGCTGGGGCAAGCCCACGGCTGCCGTCCTTGGTGCCCTCATGGCCCAAGTCGACCTGGGCGCCGGCGCCATCGGCGGCAAGGACTCCATGAGCGGTTCGTTTGAGGACGAGGCCGGCGAGCTCAACGTTCCGCCGACCCTGATCAGCTTCGCTGTGGCCGTGGGCCGCGCGGCGCGCGCTGTCTCCCCTGAGTTCAAGGGTCTGACGCACCGCGTCGTCCGCATCGCCCCCGCCACCTACGGCGAGGACTACCGTCCCGACGCCCAGCAGCTGCTCGCCGCGTTTGACGCCGTCGAGGCGCTCACTGCTACCGGCAACGCCCTGGCCATCTCCACGCCCGGCTACGGCTGCGGCGCCGAGAGCCTCTTTAAGATGTGCGTCGGCAACCAGATCGGTATCGAGCTTGCCGAGGATGTGGACGTGGAGAGCTTCTTCACCCCGCTCTACGGCAGCTTTATCGTCGAGCTCGCCGATGACGCCGAGCTGCCCGAGGTCGCCGACGGCGTTGTCGTCGAGCCCCTGGGTACCACCGTCGAGGGCTATGTCATCGACACCGGCTCCGAGGTCATCGAGCTCGCCGAGCTCCAGGAGGCCTGGGAGAGCGGCATCGAGGGCGTCTTCGCCTACCGCAGCGCCGGCGAGACCCCCGAGGTCGAGACCATCGACTTCCGTGCCAAGGATATCCACGTGTACGGCGGCGCCAAGATCGCCCGCCCGCACGTGATCATCCCCGTGTTCCCCGGCAACAACTGCGAGTACGATAGCGCCCGTGCCTTCCGCGCAGCCGGCGCCGAGGCCGACACCTTTGTGATCAACAACCTCACGCCCGAGGCCGTCGCCGAGAGCACCCACGAGCTCGCCCGCCGCATCCGTGCAAGCCAGATCGTCATGATCCCCGGCGGCTTCTCGGGCGGCGACGAGCCCGATGGCTCCGCCAAGTTCATCACGGCGTTCTTCCGCGCTCCCGAGGTCACCGAGGCGGTCCGCGACCTGCTCAAGGCCCGCGATGGCCTGATGCTGGGCATCTGCAACGGCTTCCAGGCCCTGGTCAAGCTCGGTCTGGTGCCCTACGGTGACATCGTCGATGCCACGCCGGATGCACCCACGCTGACGTTCAACACCATCGGTCGCCATCAGAGCCGCCTGGTGCGCACCCGTATCTCGTCCAACCTGTCCCCGTGGCTGTCGCAGTGCAGCCTGGACGACCCCTACACCGTCGCCATCAGCCACGGCGAGGGCCGCTTTGTCGCCAACGACGAGGTGCTCGCCCAGCTGATCGCCAACGGCCAGGTCGCCACGCAGTACGTGGGCGAGGACGGCAAGCCCAGCATGGACCTTTCCGTCAACCCCAACGGCTCCGCACTCGCCATCGAGGGCATCACGAGCCCCGACGGCCGCGTCCTGGGCAAGATGGGCCATGCCGAGCGTCGCGGCGACAACCTGTACCGCAACGTGCCCGAGCATGTCCCCGGCGATAAGTTCATGCCGATCTTTGAGAGCGGCGTAGCCTACTTCGCCTAAACCTTTCCCATCAGGTACAATCCCCTCGGGTAACAACACCCGCCACCGACACATCCGGTGGCGGGTTCTTTTTTGCTTCGCGCATGTAGGAAGGACATCATGGAAAGCCGCAAGCCGTATCTCGCCACCCTGCCCGGACTCATCCTGGGTTGTCTTGTTTGCTGTGCACTCTGGGGATCGGCCTTTCCCTGCATCAAGATCGGCTACGCACTCTTTGGTATCCCGGCGCACGATAGCACTTCGCAGCTGCTCTTTGCAGGTTTACGCTTTACGCTTGCCGGCGCCCTGGTTATCGTTGGGATGAGCGCGGCCCAACGCCGCCCCCTCATACCACAGGCACGCGATATCAAGCCCATCTTTGTCTTGTCACTCTTCCAGACTATCGGGCAGTACTTCTTTTTCTACCTGGGACTCTCGCGCGCCAGCGCCATGTCGAGCTCCATCATTGAGGCCAGCGCCAACTTCCTCGCAATCCTCTTTGCCGCCTTGGCATTTCACACCGAGAAGCTCAACACGGCCAAGGTGCTTGGCTGCGTGTTGGGCTTTGCCGGTGTGGCGCTCGTCAACCTCTCGGGCGCGGATGGCACCTTTGGCTTTACGCTCAACGGCGAGGGCTTTATCTTGGCTTCCACTGTTGCAGGCGCCCTGTCGACCTGCCTCATTGGCATCTTCTCGCGCAAGCATGACGGCGTCTTGCTTGCCGGGTGGCAGTTCTTGGTCGGCGGCCTGGTCCTCACCGCCATCGGCTTTTTGATGGGCGGCGCGCTCTCCCCCACCGCGATCATCCCCGCCATCGCGCTCATTATCTATATGGCACTCATCTCCGCCGTCGCGTACTCGCTATGGTCGCGCCTGCTTGTCGTCAACCCCGTCAGCCGCGTCTCGGTCTTTGGGTTTATGAACCCCGTCTTTGGTGTGCTGCTGAGTGCGCTGCTGCTCGGCGAGGGCGCCGGCACGAGCCCCGTTACCGTTATAGTTGCCCTGCTGTTGGTCTGCGGCGGCATCATCATCGTCAACAGGCCTAAAAAGGCCTAGCGAACTGCCCTTATTTAGCAGAGGGGATTCACATACTTTAGTTTAATGGAGTACATCGGAGAGCCGAGGGCCACCATGCACGCAAGCGTGCGCCCCTATTTCTAGCGTATCTGGACGCCAGCTTTCTTCTTCTCATGCTTTACGCGGTACAGCTCCGTATCGGCAGCGCGAAGCAAGTCTTGCCAGGTATCAACACCATCACCCATCCGTGCGTAGCCGATAGACATCCGCAACAGATACGGCACCTCGGCACGCGCGAGCTCGTCGTTGATCGCCTCGCACAGATGTATGATATCCTGCTCCGCTGTCGCCTTTTGGAGCACTACGAACTCATCGCCGCCATAGCGTGCGATAAAGCCACCAGACGCCGAGCAGACATCTTTGAGTGCGGCGGAGATAACCTGAAGGGCATGGTCGCCCTCCACATGTCCATAGCGATCGTTAATCTGCTTAAAGCCATCAGCGTCCATCATAAGCAGATACACATCGTCCGTATGATCCACATTTGAGAAGAGCGACAGCATATAGCTCTCAAAACGGTTGCGATTGTTGAGGCCGGTCAACGGGTCGGTCGAGATGAGCTGCTCCTGGTAGACGATGTAGAGCAGCAACATGCTAATCATAATGCCGACGCAAAGGCCGGGCACCGAGAACGCGACCTGAAAGGTGCCACCCACCAGAGCGGGAATAGCGAAGAATGCCAGAGTACGATAAATGGCCTTCTTTTGCAGGCTTTCAACCCGTAGGGAATGCGCAAAAGCGTGCAAGGACGTATATATGACGTAGCAGTAGCTCACGATAGGCTGAATCATATAGGCGACGCCACGGCGGTACACACCCTGAGCATCGATGTAGAACAAGGCGTGCGTCCAGTAACTGGTAAACGCCAGCACGACCACCAGAGCCGTAGGCAACGTTACAAGAGCCACTCTAGAGCGCGCGGTCAAAAGGCGAGAGCCCTGCACCGTCTCGGAATAGATAAACCAAATGAGGCACGCGATGGCAAAGAGCGAAAACGAAACCGCGTTGGAAATCCAGTTGGCAGCAATGCCCAACATGCCATCCGCACCGTCCGAAAGCGTCCAGATCATATCGAATAATATGTACGCGGCAGAGGTGTAGCCCAGCATGCTAAACAAGAGCTGCTGGGTGCTCGAGAACAGGGAGCGACGACTTCGCACGGCAAGCCCGATAAGAACAATCATGCAGAGCAGGAATATCTCAATCTTGAGTGCCTTAACCACTAGACGCCATCCCTTCAATATCCAAGTGGTCAGAATCGCCCGATTCGGGTCTGGGCAACAAACACCCCTACCCGCAGGGGTAAGGGGAATAATAGCAGAGCGCCCGAACGTTGCTGCAAGACAGCTTTCGTTCGGGCGCTCAAACGGCGCGAATTGCACGCCGGAATCAATTATCGGTAACGGCCGTTACTCACCGTTGATATCGGTTGCGACAGCCTCCTCGATGGCCTCGACACCGGCGGGCGACAGGTCCTCCTTGCCCTGGCAGAACTTCTTGTCGACCCAGCCGGTCAGAATCGGAGCCATGATTGCCGTGATGATGACGGCGGTGGCGATCTGCGCATACGCGGTGGGCGCAAGCTCGGCATAGCGCGGCGCGACCTCAGCAAGAGCAACCGGCGTGGTCATAGCCGTGCCGGCAATGGTGGAGCAAGCCACAGCGGCCTTGCCATTGCCGCCGCACAGACGCTCGAACGCAAAGGTGATGGGACCGACGACGAACAGCGTGACAAGGCCCAGCAAGATGCCGGAAATACCGCCGGTGATAAAGCTCGACAGGCTCATGGACGCACCGAGCTGAAATCCGATGACGGCAATCGCGGGATTGGCACCGGGAACCAGCAGGTTCTTGATAAACGGGAACAGGTTGCCCAGAACCATGCCGATAACGAGTGGCAAGATGGAGCCGATAATGGTGCCAATGGGAATGTTGGCGAGGCCGGAAACACCGAGGATGATCATCGTGACGGCGGGGCCAGCCGTAAAGAACAGGATACCGACGGCGCCCTGCTCGGACTCATCGCCGAACTCGCCCATGATGCCCGTATAGAGCGCCATGTTGCAAAACGTGATGCCGCCGATGATAGACACGGAGCTCAGACCCAGGAAGTTGTCGTTAAAGAAATATGCCACGCCCAGGCCGAGAGCCGCTGCGACGACCAGCTTGGGGATCAGCACGACGATACCGGTCTTGATGGCACCCGGCGTGGACTTAAAGCTGATGCCGGCGCCCACAAACAGCAGGATCGCGGCGACGATGGTATTGGAGCCACCGCGGCAGGCAGCCGTAAAGAAGCCGCCGATCTCAAAAACCTGCGGGCAGAAGGTGTTGAGCAAAAGACCGACGATCATCGGATAGATCATGATGTCGCCCGGGATGCGCGGGACCTTGAATTTCTTTTGCTCGTTGGCGGTCGCTTCCTGTGCCATGAAACCCCCATTTCCGCTGACGGGGTACAAAAGCCCACGTCACGCTTTGCTACAGTAAAGTTTGACCATGGTACCAGAAGAAATAGACCAGCTCGGTGAAAAATCCGACGAGTTGGGATGGAACGAGATTCGGCGCCCGCGACGCCACCCCTATATAAGGCTCAAGACAATATAGAGTACGATGCCCGAGACGCAGCACCACAGCATCGATTTTGTCTTGACCGCCACGACCACGACGCCGGCGGCCGCAATCCAGGGAACCAAGGCAGGCCAGAGTCCCGCGTCGAACGCGCCGGGGCTCACCAAGTCGTTGGCGACCAGCGCGGCAAAGGCGGCGGGCGGGATATAGCCCAGGGCCTCGGTAATGCGGGGCGACAGGGTCCGCCCGCGCAAGGCGAGCGCCGGCGCGATGCGAAAGAACGCGATAGCAGCCCACGACGACAGCCACAGAACCAAGAACTCGTTAACGGGCATCGCGGGCACCTCTTCCGTCAAATACAGCATCGCACGCCAACGCAATGGCAATGCCGGCCACGACGCTTGCCGGCACGGCAATATTCGTGAGGCCCAAGAACTTGCATACGGCGACGGACACCGCGCCCGAAACCGCCGCGACAACGTTGCCGCGCGACAGCCGCTGCGAAAAGAGCAGGCAGATAAAGAGCGAGGTGCAGACAAAGGCTGCAATGGCGGTGGGAACATCGACAACGGCGCCTACGATGGCGCCCATCGTACACGAAACGCCCCATGTTGCGATGAGAATCACGTTGAGCACGAAGGACTCGCGCGGGCCCCAATCCTCCCCTTCAACCAACTTGGCAAGCGAGATGCCATATGCCTCCTCGGTAAGTGTCGCGGCAACAGCCAGCGTCTGACGCTTCGAGGCACCCGTCAGATGCGGCGCGATCGATGCCGAGTAAAGCGCAAAGCGCGAGGAGATGGCAGCAACGCTCGCGACGATCGATGCTGCAGGCACGCCCGCCAGCCACAGGTTGCAGATCATAAACTGGCCGCTGCCCGTCACAAACGTGCTGCTCAGGGCAAAGACCATCCAGGGTTCCATTCCCGTCTGCCCCATGATCATTCCGCACGGCGCGCCTATTGCAACATAGGTAAGCATCACCGGCCAGACGGTTCTAACGATTTTGAGCACCATACGCTTCTCATCCTGACAAGGTCTCCGAGCCGCATGTAGCGATACGGCAGAATCATCATCCGACAGCAACCGAGTTCACCTACAATTGCCACCGGATCGAAAGACACAACTTTTTAGGAAGTCATTATGACAGCTATCGATCGAGACCGGGCGCGCGCGGCCTTCAAAAGCTACACCGATGCCTACGACGCCACTAACCCACGCATCGCGCTCAAAATCGAGCATACGTACCACGTTGCCGAGGCATGCGATGCCGTGGCACACGAACAGGGCTGGTCGTCAGAAGATATTGACCTGGCATGGCTTTGCGGCCTGCTACACGATATGGGCCGCTTTGAGCAGCTGCGACGCTGGGATACGTTTAAGGATGCCGAAAGCATGAGCCATGCGGCGTTGGGCGTCGGGGTCCTCTTTGGCGAGAACCCCGACGACGCGCCTGTCACAACAAACATCCGAGATTTTATCGAGACCGAAGAGCACGACGAGCTCATCCGCGCGAGCATCGCCTATCACAGTGACTTTCGCCTGCCGGCACAACTCGACGAGCGAACACGGTGCTTCTGCGATATCGTACGCGATGGCGACAAGATCGACATTATGCGCACCATCGCCGACAGCACCGTCGACACCATCCTCAAGGTGGATGAGAACACGTTTCTCGCCAGCCGCTTCTCGACACCGGCGCTTACCGCCTTTGACGAGCACCGCTGCGTTGCACGCGACGAACGCGACGAGCCCGCAGACTACCTGGTGGGACTCATCTGCTTTATGTTTGAGCTCGTCTATCCAGCAAGCCGCGCGCTGGCGCGCGAGCAGGGTGATATCTACCGCCTGCTCGACGCGCCCTTTGGCATTACGTGCCCCTTTACCGATCCCGCCACGCAAGCGACCTGGGAGCGCCTGAAGGGCGAGATGCGCGACTGGCTGGCGCGCGCCTAGCGCTCAAGCTGGGCCAGCAGCTCCTCGACGACCTCGACGGCATCGCCGACAACCTTGTACTGGGCAGCACCAAAGATGGGGGCATCCGGGTCCTCGTTGATGGCGATAATGCACTCCGCCCCACCGATACCGGCAAGATGCTGGATGGCGCCCGAAACACCGATACTCACGAGAAGTTTAGGGGAAACCGATACGCCCGTCTGGCCAATCTGATGGCGATACTCCAACCAGCCGGCCTCCACGACAGGTCGCGTGCAGCCAAGCTCGGCTCCCAGAGCCTCGGCGAGCTTTCGCATCAGCGGCAGGTTTTTCTTGGAGCCAATGCCGCGACCCACCACGACCAGGCGCTCGGCATCGGCAATTGAGGCCTGCTGTCCCCACTCCTCGGCGGGAATCGAGATCTCGACACGGGCCTTGGCGTCTTCCGCAAGCGATACCTGGGTAATCGTACCGGAACGGCCGTAGTCAAAGTCGGGTGCCTTAAAGATGCCGGGACGAACCGTTGCCATCTGGGGACGATGATTGGGGCAGACGATGGTGGCCATCAGGTTGCCGCCAAACGCCGGACGCGTCTGTTGCAGCAGTCCCGTCTCCGTATCCATCGAAAGTACGGTGCAGTCAGCCGTAAGGCCCGTCTGCAAGCGCACGGCAACGCCGGGTGCCAGTTCGCGGCCAAAAGCGGTCGCACCGTATAGGATGGCCTCGGGTTTGCGCTCGGCTACCAAATCGCAGATCAAGCGAGCGTAGACCTCCACGTCGTTCTGACGCAGGCGCTCGTCACGACAGACCAGAACTTCGTCCGCACCGGCGCAAATCAGATGCTCCAGGTCCCCGAGTGAGCCCTCGGGGCTCATGCCGACCAGTGCCACCAGACGGCAGCCGCGGGCATCGGCAAGCTCGCGCCCCTTGCCCATGAGCTCGAAGGCCACGGATGCAACGGCATCGTGCTCGTCAGTCTGCACGAAGATCCAGATGTCTCGATATGCGTCAAGGTCTGCCGCGCCGGCGGCCTCGTCGCGCTCAATCGAGATGGCGTTGACGGGGCAGGCGTCGACGCACCCACCGCACAGGATACAGCCGTCGGTTACGCGGGCACAGCGATTGGGGCGCTCACCCTCCACCACAATGCCGCCCGAGGCGCAGGCGCGAACGCAGCGACCGCAGCCGATACAGGCTTCGCTATCGATAATCAGCCCGCTCATCTATGCCATCCCCTCAATAATCTTGGCAAGTTTTACCGCCTGCTCGGACGCCGTTCCCTCAACGGCCTCGCACGTTTGGTCACGGTCGGGCACAAACGAGCGCACGACCTGCGTCGGTGATCCGGCAAGACCGCAACGCGCGGGGTCGGCGTTCACGTCGGCGGCACTGACCACGCGCACGTCCGCCTCCTCCGCCGCGCGAATACCGGCAATACTCGGCATACGCAACTGGCCAATCTCCTTGGCAGTCGTCATCGCGCACGGCATCTCAAGACACACCGTCTCCTCGCCGGCATCGCATCCGTGAACGAGCGCCAGCGAGCCACACGTCGTAAAGCCCGCGCTTTGCACGCAGCTCACGTCGGTCACGCAGGGAATCTCAAAGGCACCGGCAAGCTCGGGACCAATCTGGGCCGTATCGCCATCCACCGCCATCTTGCCGCAGATGAGCAGGTCGAAGTCCTCGTCGAGTGCCTCGATGCCGCATTTGAGAGCATAGGTGGTCGCCAGGGTATCGGCACCTGCAAAGGCGCGATCGGTCAGCAGCAGCGCGTCGTCGGCGCCTCGAGCGATGCAGTCGCGCAGCAGCGACTCGGTCGCGGGGATGCCCATCGACACCACCGTCACGCGCACATCCATGCCAAAGCCGATAAAGTCGTCCTTCAGCGCCAGCGCGCATTCCAAAGCGCTCGCATCAAAGGGATTAATGACCGCCTGCTTGCCATCGCGCACGATGGTATTGGTCTTGGGGTCCATCTTGACCTCGGTGCTGCCCGGCACGGCCTTGACGCACACCACCATATGGAAATCGCTCATCTTCACGCGCCCCCTTTCTGGACGAGCTCATCCAAGAGCTTCTCCGAAAACAGGTTGCCGCGACCCAGCTGCCCGTCGGGATCGAGCTGGAGCTTGAGCCGCGCCGACTCGACCATGGCCTCGTGACCGTACATCGTCTCTAAGAAGCCCGCCTTGATCTTGCCGACGCCGTGCTCGGCAGAAACGGCACCGCCCATAGCCGTTACCTCCGCAGCCCACTGGGCAAACAGCTCGCCACCGCGACGGTAGTCCTGCGCGTCGCGCGGCAGGATGTTCACATGCAGATGGTTGTTACCGATGTGCCCCCAGGCAGCAGATTCAAGCCCACTTTCGGCTAACGTGCGGCGATAAAGGCCGATGACATCGTCCAAGCGTGCGTTGGGCACCGACATGTCCGAGCCCAGCTTGGTAATGGTGGGGTCGATGCGGCGACGCTCGTCAATGAGCATATTGACGCTCTCGGGGACCGCGTGGCGGAAGAACCGCTGGCACTCGCGATCGACTTCGGTGCGGGCGACCCATGTCGCATCGTCGCGGCCGCCCGCAAACTCCAGCACCCATCCCAGGCGGTACAGCTCCTCGGTCGCCTGCGCCTCGTCATCGCAGTCGAGCTCCACGTAGACACAGACCTTTGCCTCGTCGTCGAGCGCCGGCAGCGAGGCAAACGCTGTCGACTGCTCGCGCTGGCGACGCAGGATATCCAGGGCGCCAGCATCGAAATACTCAATAGCGGCGGCATGGGACAGCACGGGACGCACGGAATCGGTAAAGGACACGGCCTTGTCTTCGCTATCGAAAAAGCAACTCACACCCCATACGACCGAAGGTGCCGCCTGCAGGGCGATCTCGAGCTCGGTAATGACGCCGAGCGTGCCGCACGCACCGATAAAAAGATCGATGGCGTCCATATCGTCCGCAACAAAATACCCCGAGGCATTTTTGGTCTTGGGCATGGTGTAGTCAGGAAGATCAAGCTCGAATGTATGACCCTCTGCCGTCACGAGCGACAGGTGGCGGCCCTGGGCAAAAGCCTCGCCGCGCTGAAGCTCAAGCAAATCGCCATCAGCCAGCGCGACGTGGAGTCCCGTGATATGCGGGCGCATGGGGCCGTAAGCGTAGCTGCGGGCGCCGGAGGCGTTGCATGCCGCCATGCCACCCAGACAGGCAGATGCCTCGGTGGGATCGGTGGGAAAGAACTGCTCGGGGGACTCTTGGAACTCCTCGTAGGCCTCAAGCGATGCCTGGTCCCAACCAGCGGTCGGCAGTACCTTCTTGCTCAGCTGCTTACGCAGCTCCGAGAGCACAACGCCCGGCTCCACGCGCAGCAGAAATTGGCCTTGTTCATCGCGGCGAAGGCCCAAGTAGCGATTCATACGGGAAGTATTGAGGATATGCCCACCGTGGGGCACGGCACCGGCGGCAAGGCCGGTTCGGGCGCCCTGAACCGTTACCGGGACACGCTCGGCATGGAGCGTTTCCAAAATGGCACGGACCTCGTCTTCCGTTGTCGGAAACGAGATGCTCGATGCTTCGCCCGATGCACGAGATTCATCGCGGCCATACTCTTCGAACTCATCGGTGAAGGGTTTAATGGTTGCAGACACGCGAACTCCCCCTTTAGCTAACTACAGTGTTTGCAGTGAGATGTTACCGCATCGTTTCGTCGACGTGTTCGAGACCGTCTCCATAATTGGCGATTTTTACGTTTGTGCAATTCGGCGAACGGCAAGGCTTCCTCGGCAGACGATGCTTTTGACACATATCGCCCCGCCGTCGCCGACCGCTCGATTGTCGCTCGAAAAAAGTTGAAGTAATTTTTCCACCTTTTACCTGCGGAGATGTCAATCCGTCAAGCATTTGGTCAGAAATTGGTCAAGTAGCGGCTGATACGGTCGGCGTCGACGGCCAAAACCGATAGAAGTTTTGGCCCCAGAAGCAGGGAGGTTCCCATGGCATATTACTGGCCCCAGTACGGCGTCGCCATCGAGGTCGACGACGATCCCTATCTCCTGCCTTTCGACGAAGAGGCGTTCCCCGATACGGCGGTCTACCACGTCACCACCGATGTTATCTGCGACCCCGAGTCGTTCTCGGCGCTCGCCCACCACATCGCGCGTATCCACGACATCGAGCTCCCTCACGACTTTGACGAGCTCATCTACTCGCGCCGCCTGATGCTTCACATGCTCTTTGGAGCGGACCCGTCCACGTTCGCACGTGTCTACACCACCAAGGACGCCGCATGAGTGCGAAGAAGCCGCCCCGCCTCGCAGGACTGGGGCGTCGCAAGAAACTCGTCGTTGTCTGCCTGGCTATCGCCTGCGCCCTCATCGCCGTAGGGCTATACGCCTGGCAGTCGCAGCCCGTGCCCGAAGCGGGCGCCTCAGTCACGACGGCCGGGGGCAAAACGCGTCAGGAAATCCAAGATGAGCTCGATGCCATCGTCCGCGACAACATGATGACGATTTCGGTCGCGCCGGTCGCTCAGCTACAGGAGGACGGCAAGCTGCGCGTCAACGTGCAAAACGTCCAAGACAATAAATTTCCCCAGCGATTCCGCGTCATCCAAAACGACGAGACCATGTACGAATCCGGTGTGGTCGAGACCGGCAAGACAATCGAGACGTGCCCCGCCGGCGACATCAAAGAAGGCGAGGCATACATCGAGATCCAGGCACTCGATGCCAAGACCCTCGACAGCCACGGCAATCCGACACGTGTCAAGGTACGGGTTGAGCAAGCCGAGAACTAGCTTTTTCGGCCGACGCGACACCGCACGCAATTCACCAGCATTCGTCCAATCATCGCGGGGACGGCCCGCGGCGAATAGAAAGGAACGACCATGGACATCACCAGGAACATGAACGGAGCCAGAGCGCTCGTCGTGGGCGCAGGGCTCGCGCTCGCGCTCGCAATGGGCGCCGCCCCGACGCCAGCTCTGGCAGCCGGGCGCGTTGGAACCACGAAAGTAATGGTCAGGACCGAGATCGACAACGTAGAGTTCAAAGTTCCGACGGTTATTCCCTTCGTCGCCAAGGCCGACGGCACGCTTCAGGGCCCCTCAGAAGACGCGACCACCATCGACAATCATTCGGCCTACGGCATCCATGTCACCAACATGAAGATCGACGCCATGAACACCTGGACCATTGCCGCCGACGCCAAGGCCGGAACCGCGCAGAATTCCATCGACTTTAAGGTCGGCCCCGACGGCGCACTCCAGAACGCCAGCGCCGCAATGCAGGAGACGGGCCTCGATCTTTCCAAGAATGCAGCCTTCGACATGGGCTACCAGGGCATTGCCGGCGGCACGGACAAAATTAAGCTCAAGACAAGCGGAAACGTCGCCCGCGTCACGCGCGACATCTTCCGCGTAACCGGCGAAGGCGATCAGGTTGCAACGATCACCTGGACGGTCGAGCCCGGTGCGCACACGGCATAAGGCCGTCGCCCTGGCCGCCGTCAGTATCCTAGCGTTTGGGCCAGCCATGGCCTTTGCCCAGCAAGAACAGGCGCAGGCCGCCACGCAAGTGACGGTCGACCTCTCGGAGCTCGACCGCGGCAACTGCAAGGAACCGTTGGCACAGACAGACGACAGACGATGGCTCTTGGCAGCAGGCGCCACGGCAGCAGGTGCGGGAACCGCCGGCCTCGGTCTGCACATCAAACGCAGCCAGAAACGAAACACGGACAGGCCGCACTAAATTAGCTAAGGAGACCCCATGGCATCGAAGAACCTTTTGCCCGTCGTCGCACTCTGCGGCGCGCTCGCAACCGGAACGCCTGTCGCCGCTTGGGCGACTCCCGTCATGGCAGACTCCTTACCAGCAGCCCTAAGCTCCGCACCAAATCCGTCGAGCGCCATTGCGTGCAAGCGTTTTTCGTTCGCACAGGCCGCAATCTCAACCTCGGGATGCCTTCGTCGTAATACGGACGGCTCGATAGTCGTGGATATCAATCGTTCGAACAAGGCAAACGGCTCCCAGGCGGGGTGCGCCGTCTGCACATGGCGCTCGATTGTGCTCGATGCAGATGGCGATCCGTGCGATTTGGGGTTGCGCATCGATATCGCTTCGGTCGATGACTCGGCGAACGGAGCGAAGGTCGCCTTCGACGGTGCGTTTTTCGAGAAAGGAGGCGGTATATGTCTGGGCTGCGCCGCCGCGAATGCAGACGATGTGCAGCCCACCCTCTCATTCACGGCATCGCTGCGGCTGACCAAGGCGGGCACCGATGCCATCGCGGCGGGAGAAGCATCCCTGCTGTTCTACGCCGCCAGTACCGAAGACACAGACATTCATTTCGAGAAGCCGGCCGGATCGCTCAGCCTTACGCGCGGGACGGAGGCAGGCCCTATTGCGATCGATACCCACACGCTAGGCAGGCAACGCATTCTTGCCGACCCGGCGCTTCTCGAGATGGAGTGGAACGGATCCGGAGCCATCGGGATTGTCCCCTCCGCGCTTGACGCCAAGACGCTCCCCTCAAACGACGAACCCATCAACGCAACCATACAAGAAGAGAGCACGGACAAAGAAGCAGGTGCGGGCGACACGCCGTCGCCGACAAACAGCGTCCCAGCTTCTTTCGAAGCACCGAATGAGCCCGCTACCGGTCCAAACGATCCCGAGCTCGCGGACAGTCTGGGACTTGCTGATCCTCAGGAGATCGATGAAGGTAACTGCTGCGTGCTTGCCGCCCTCGACCACACAGAGGTCATCGATGCTGCAAACATCGAAGTTGCCGCCGCCAATCAGCCCGTCCGCAAGTCGGCCATCATCGCATTTCCCGAATCCATCGAAGTCGTCTTTTTGCCATCGGGCGAGGTCGTGGCCCCAACACTGCTCACCTTGTTGGGCGCCAAGAATACTCGAAACGAAATTAAAAAGGTCACGGTTGTCGACCCTGCAACCACCGCTAAACTGCGTCTATACGCCGTTGCCCCAGACGGAGGCAAGACCTTGGAATTCGATGGTGACACACTTCTAGCCTGGCGACGTCTGGACATTATGCAAGACGTCTCGTATCAGATCGAACTCGAAGGGTTTGATCGTGCCCGCGATGCCAATATCATCGCCGCGGCTATTGAATCCCCGCAGCGGCTTATGACACTGCGCTTTGACTACTATCCCTATGTCCCGACAACCACCTGAGGCTTAAATGCTGCGCGTCGTTGCTAATACCACTTATATAACGTATTAGATGAGTCGCGATGTGCCTCGCATTCCATTCTGCTACGATTGCCACGTTGGCATCAATACAGGAGGGCTCATGCCGGGCTTGGGAACAATCATCAACGTTGTCCTTTTAGTTGCGGGCGGTCTTTTGGGATTAGCGGGCGGTCGCTTTATCACACCGCGTATCCAAGACACGCTCATGAAAGCGTCGGGGCTGTGCGTCCTGTTTATCGGCCTTGGCGGCACCATGCAAAAGATGCTCCTTATCGATGGGAAGGCGCTGGTGACCACTGGTACCACCATGCTCATCGCCTCGTTCGCCCTCGGCTCGCTCATCGGCGAGGCCATCAACTTGGAGGCCGCCATTGAGAACCTTGGCGAATGGCTCAAGCGCAAAACCGGCAGCGAGGGCGATAACGAGTTCACCAACGCTTTTGTCTCGACTTCACTCACCGTGTGTATCGGCGCCATGGCCATTGTGGGATCGATTCAGGACGGCCTGCTCGGCGACTGGTCAACGCTTGCCCTCAAGGGCGCACTGGACTGCATCATCGTCTGCACCATGACGGCCTCACTTGGCCGCGGCTGCATCTTCTCCGCCCTGCCCGTCGCCGTGTTCCAGGGGACGATCACGCTGTTTGCCGGTGCACTCTCCCCCATCATGACCACGGTAGCCCTCGACAGCCTTTCGCTCGTAGGTTCCATGCTCATCTTCTGTGTCGGCGTCAACCTCATCCGTCCTCAGACCTTCCGCACGGCCAATATGCTTCCCTCCGTCGTCATCGCCGTCATCTACGCCCTCCTGTTCTAAATCTATCAACGCATCGGTATCTCGAACATCTGTTTGATGCTGTGCTATGATATGAGGTCACCGTAGCTGCGTTCGAGAGGAGGAGCGGTGGCCGACCAGGACATCAAGATGCTCATCGAGCGCATTATGGCCGAGGCCCGGACCCATCAGTCCGCCCGCTTCTCAAACGAAACCTACGCAGACGAGCCGATTCTCAAGACCGGCCGACAGATGCAGAATTTCCTCCCCGACCAGTACCGTAAAATGCGCGAGATATCGCGCTGGCAGGATGACCCCAAGGGCGGTGCGGGCCGCTGGCTTTCGGAAGCCGAGCTTTTTTACCGCCAGGGCCTGCTGATGGCCGACTTTGAGGACGACTGTCCCTACAACGGCACCTTTAAGTCGTACTTTCCCACCTACAACGCCATGAGCGACCGGCAACTGCGCGGCTACTTTACCTGGCGTGCCCAAGTGCGCCGCGGAACCGTCGAGGAAACGTCTACGTCCTTTGCCTTTCTGTATCTCTATGAGCTGATCTGCGGCATTGGCGTAGATAATCCACTCGATGGTTTTAACAAGATCAAGGCTTTTTGGGATGTCTATCGCGCCTTCGAGCCCGGCATCGACCGGTTTGCGCGCGTGTGGCTGCAAGATTACGCCGTGTTCCACGGGCTCGACCCCAAGCTGCTTCGCGACTCTAAAACCGTCATGTTCGATAACGCCCTTATCGAACTGCGGCGCGCGGCACGAGACCTTGTACCGGCACCGTCCGGCCAGACCCCTAAGCGTCGCAAAACCTCCGAGCCCACGCTCCCCCTTCCGCCCGATGAGGTGCGCGAGGAGCGACTCATGGCCGCCATCAACGCCCTCTCCACGTACAACCTAAGTAGCTCGCGGCTCGACCGCAGCCACCACCGTGATCTGCGCCACGTGGCGTGCGCCGTGTATGTCCGCATGGCGCGCTACTATGACACGCACCGAAAGACCGGCATCGTGGCAAGTTTATTTGGGGAGGAGACGGCCATGCCCTACACCATGTTTGCCTCGGCCGTATTCTTTGCGCCCGAGCGCCACGAGGACTGCGAATACCGTCTGGACCCCATCCATATCTACCGTTGCCAAAACGGTTTTTGGGAATGCATGCGGATTCACGGTAGTAGGCAAAAGAGCAGCAAGCTCGGTGAAATGATGCGCGCCTGCGACCAACGCCTGCGCCTGGCGCTGGACCCTGCCCATCCCCTTAAGGAAGAAAAGGTCCCCAAATATCTGGCCAAGATTATCGATGACGAGATTGTGGCATGGCTTTCGTGGGACGCCGCACACCAGCCCGTCAAGATCGATATCGATCTGAGTCAGCTGGGGCATATTCGGAGCGCCGCCGCACAAACGCGCGAGGCGCTTTTGATTGACGAGGAACGCGAGGACGGCGCGTCCGCAGAAGCCGAGGCAGCGGACTCAGGGCAACCGGAAGCCGAGCCCGTAGCCGACGCGATGGTCGAGGCGGTCGCGGCGGCTGCAGGGCAGGACGAGTCCGACGAGCCGACCATATCCACCGAACAGTTTGGTGTCGTGGCACCGCTTCTCGCGCCGACGCCCGCGTTCGCAGCTGCTACGCCCGCTGACGCCACAAACGAACTCGCGCCCGCCGCAGACGCCTATCTCCGCGCGCTGCTCGAGCACAACGCAGTACAGGCGGAATCGGCGGTAGTGCAATCGGAGCAGAGCGAGGACATGCTCGTCGATACCATCAACGAGGCGCTCTTTGACCTGGTGGGCGACACCGTAATTGAATTTAGCGCGGCAGGGCCGCAGATTATCGAGGACTACGAAGCAGACGTGAGAGGATACCTAGACCATGAGTGATACCGCATCCGCAGCACCTCGCGTGCCCAAGCGCGTCGCTGCCGTCATTCTCAACTCGCTCAAGGGCGGCGTGGTCCCGCGCATCGGCCTTCCTTACATCACCGTAGGGCGCGAGGTCGAGATCCGCGCCCTGCTCACCGATCTGAGTCTCATCGCCGACGGTGGCGCGAGCTTCCGCTTTCTGGTCGGTCGTTACGGCGCCGGCAAGAGCTTTTTGCTCCAGACTATCCGCACGCACGCCATGGGCGAGGGATTCGTCGTCGCTGATGCCGACCTGTCGCCCGAGCGCCGCCTGCAAGGCGGTCAGGGGCAGGGCCTTGCCACCTACCGCGAGCTCATCCGCAATATATCGACCAAGACGCGCCCCGAGGGCGGTGCGCTCAACCTTATTCTGGATCGCTGGGTCGCCTCGTGTGCCGACGTCGACGAGTCGGTCGTCAATGCCCAACTGGCCCCGCTCGAGGAGATGGTCCACGGCTTCGACTTCACCCGCATGCTCCGCCGCTATCGCATGGCCGCATCCGGGGGCGACGAAGAGACCATGAGCCGCGTGACCAAATGGATTCGCGGCGAATACCGCACCAAGAGCGAGGCACGCGCCGAGCTGGGCTCCTCAACCATCATCAGCGATGACGACTGGTACGACTACGTCAAACTCATCGCGCGTTTTTTGGTCTGCAGTGGCTACAAGGGCATGCTGGTGCTCATCGACGAGCTCGTGAATCTGTATAAGATTCCCAACGCCATCACGCGCCAATACAACTACGAGAAGATCCTGACCATGTACAACGACACGCTCCAGGGCAAGGCGCAGTACCTAGGCATGATCATGGGCGGCACGCCAACCTCCATCGAAGACCGCCGCCGCGGCGTGTTCTCCTACGAGGCCCTGCGCAGCCGACTCGCTCAGGGCCGCTTTGCGCGCGAAGACCTTAAGGACATGCTCGCGCCCATCATCCGCCTGCAGCCGCTCACCTACGAGGAGCTGTTGGTGCTCATCGAAAAGCTCATGCAAATTCACGCCGGCTACTTTGGCTGGACGCCCACGCTTACCGAGAACGACTTGGTGGACTTCCTCAAGATTGAGTTCGGCCGCGTGGGGGCCGATACGCATCTGACACCGCGCGAGGTCATTCGCGACTTTATCGAGTTGCTCGATATCCTGTGTCAAAACCCCGATGCTAACGTGGCAGAGTTACTGCAAAGCGTCGGCGGCGATACTCTCGCGCCAGCCGGCGAATCGCCCGCGTCATCCGACGCGCGCAACTTCGCCGAGTTCACCATCTAACCTGCAAAAAGGGACAGGTTTATTTTGGCAGGTTTTATCTGGGCAAACGTCGAGATAGTAATGTAGCGAGCCACTGCTCACCGCGTTAAGAGATTCGTATTTGAGAGGAGGCCCCGTGAACGCCTTTGACCGCTACGCCCCGTTTATCCAAGACTTCATCTACTCCCACGATTGGGAGAGTCTGCGCTCTATCCAGGTTGCAGCAGCAGACGCCATCCTTAACACGCAAGATAATGTGCTCTTGACGGCATCCACGGCTTCCGGCAAAACCGAGGCAGCCTTCTTTCCCATCCTGACCGAGTTTTGGGAGAACCCGCCCGCGAGCGTGGGCGCCCTCTACATCGGCCCCCTCAAAGCGCTCATCAATGATCAGTTCGTCCGCCTCAACGACCTCTGCGAAGAGGCCGATATCCCTGTCTGGCACTGGCATGGCGATGTCTCGCAGTCGCACAAGGCTAAGCTCATCAAAAAACCGAGCGGCATCTTGCAGATTACGCCCGAGTCGCTCGAGGCGCTCCTGATCCATAAGCACATGGCGATCCCGCGCATGTTCTGCGACCTGCGCTATGTGGTCATCGACGAGGTCCATTCGCTCATGCGCGGCGACCGTGGCGGGCAAACGCTCTGCCTTATTGAGCGCCTTTCGCGCATGGCGGGCGTGCAGCCCCGCCGTATTGGCCTTTCGGCCACCATCGGCGACCCCGAGCGCACGGGCGCTTTTCTCTCGCAGGGAACGGGGCGCAACTGCGTTATCCCCCGTTTTGAGGAACCACGCCGCGTATGGCGCATCTCCATGGAGCACTTCTACAACTCGGGCCCCCAGGCACAGCAGCGAAGATTCACGAGCGCAGGCCCGCAGGAAGCTGAGGTGCTCGCATGCGAGCGCATTGAGGCGGCACTGCCCGCCGGCGCCCAAGACATGCGCCACAGCGGACAGCTCACGCAAGAGGAGCGCCGTCAACGTCGTGAGCGGGCACGGGGCAAGGCTGCCCCCAAGGACAGTCGCGCTTCCTCAGCCCCCGAGGGCGAAGTCGACATCCCGCAGGCAACCGAACAGGCACTGCTCAACCCCACCGACACCGCACCCGACAACGCCGACCCCGGCATGGGCTACATCTTTGAACATACCCGCGGCCGCAAGTGCCTGGTCTTTGCCAACTCGCGCGAGGAGGCAGAGGCCGTGTGCTCCATGTTGCGCAGCTACTGTGAAAACCGGCACGAGCCAGACCGCTTCCTTATCCATCATGGCAACCTCTCGGCATCGCTGCGCGAGACCGCCGAGGAGCTCATGCGCGACGAGGAACAGGCGCAGACAACCGTCACCACCTCCACGCTGGAGCTCGGCATTGATATCGGTCGCCTGGAGCGCGCGTTCCAGATCGATGCACCGTTTACCGTCAGCTCCTTTTTGCAGCGCATGGGACGCACGGGACGCCGCGATCTTCCGCCCGAGATGTGGTTTATCATGCGCGAGGAGGAACCCGAGCCGCGCACGATGATGCCCGAAACGATACCCTGGAAGCTCCTGCAGGGCATCGCGCTCGTACAACTCTATCGCGAAGAAAAGTGGGTCGAGCCACCCGAGCTCGATCGACTCCCCTACAGTTTGCTCTATCACCAGACCATGTCGACGCTCGCCAGCACCGGCGAGCTCACACCGGCCGAGCTTGCTCAGCGTGTGCTCACGCTCAGCTATTTCCACCGCGTCTCGGCCGATGACTATCGCGTACTGCTGCGCCACCTCATCAAGATCGACCACATCCAGGTCACCGAGGGCGGTGGGCTCATCGTGGGCCTCGCGGGCGAGCGCATCATCAACAACTTTAAGTTCTACGCTGTGTTCCAGGAAAACGAGGAGTTTACCGTTCGCAGCGAATCGGCCGAGCTGGGCACGATCGTCAATCCCCCACCGCCCGGTGAGCGCATCGCTATCGCCGGACACTGCTGGATTGTCGAGGAAGTGGACTGGAAGCGTCATACTGTCTTTGCCACGCAGGTCAAGGGCCGTGTGCCGGCCTACTTTGGCGACTGCCCCGGCGACATCAATACACACGTACTCGAGCGCATGCGCAAGGCGCTCAACGAGCACGCGGCATATCCGTACCTCATGGGCAACGCACGGGCACGCCTTACACAGGCTCGTCATACCGCCGAGATTTCGGGCGCGGGAACTAAACCGCTCATTAACCTGGGCGGCGACACCTGGGTGCTCTTCCCCTGGTTGGGAAGCTACGCCTTTTTGGCGCTCGAGCGCATGCTCAAGATTAAATGCGCCGCGGAGCTGGGCCTTCGCGGGCTCGATCCGTCGCGTCCATACTTTATGCAGTTTAAGATGAAGGCCGATGAGGAGACGTTCTTTGAGGTGCTCGCCGCCGAGGCTGAGAAGGACTTCGACCCCATCGAGCTCGTCTATCCCGGCGAGGTGCCTTATTTTGATCGCTACGACGAGTACGTTCCCGAGGAGCTCGTGCGCAAAGGCTTCGCCGAAGGCGTGCTCGACATCGAGGGTATGAAGCAGCGCGTCCTCAGCTGGCGCGACCACGCATGAGACCAGTCTTTTTGGGACGGGGCTTGTTGAGCTACTTTGGCATAACCAAGAAGTAGCTAAAGAAGTCCCGTCATAAACAGATTGGTCGCAGAGAGACGCGCTAGTCGTGGAGAGCGGTGCCGAGGAAGTCGGCATCGAAAGGCACGGCTTCGGCGAAGACATAGTCGCCGTCGCTGGCGATGAGCAGGTAGTTTTCCTCGCCGCCGAACTCCGTATCGCCACATGGGACCACCCAAACGTGGTCGAACACCTCGAGCGCCGTGGCGGCGCAATCGCGCAGGAACGTCACGTCGCTCCCCTCGTTCGCGCTCACAATATTAGCCACGTAGATGCCGCCCGGGTTCAAGCTACCCCGCACTAAACGCAACGCCTCAATCGTCGCCAGCTCGCGCACGGGCTCGGCACCGCCAAAGCAATCGCTCACGACCACGTCGTAGCGACGATGGCCCACGCTCGTCACGCCCAGATACGAGCGAGCCTCAGCGGTAATCACCCGCAAGCGGTCACCCACCGCGCGCTCCAGCTCGTCTAGGTAGAACCAGCGGCGCGCCAGGCGCGTAATCTCTCCGTCATACTCAATAACGTCCATGCGCAAGCCCTCGTGCGACATCAGAGCGAACTTGGGATAGGCAAACCCGCCGCCGCCCAGCATAAGCATGCGGTCGATACCATGACCATAAGCGTCACGCATTGCGCCCTCGGCCTCAAACACATCGTCAAACGCACGATAGTATGCAAAGACGGGCTCTGCCCAACGCTCGCCAACGTAGCTTGCGCTTTGGTAGACCCCACCTTGCACCAATACGCGGACTTCGTCGCCGTTATCATCGTGCACGCGTTTCGCACGCGCCAACCCATTGCGGGTTCGCGCAACCTGCAGACAGGCAGCACGAACAGCGACGGCGGCCGCACCAAGCGCCGCGGCTCCCAGAGCAACGCCGGCAACGACGCCGGCAGAAACACTCGGCTTGTTCATCTAGAGCTCCTTTTGCAGATAAAGGCCATGGTCATAAAATCCAAGATGGCGATAGTACTCGCGTGTGCCAATCGCGCTAATCACGTTGATACGCGCATAACCCGCATCCCGGGCAATCTCGCACGCACGCTCTACGAGCAAACGCCCCAATCCATGGTGCTGGGCTGCCTGGCCTTGATCCCCCACGCGCGCCGCCATGCCATACACGTGCACCTCGCGAATCATTGCCTCCTCCGGCCCCGTCGGCAACTCGTCCGCATGCGCGGCAACAAACGAACGGTCGGGCAGCGACAGGCGCAAAAAGCCGGCAATCTTGCCTTCGGGCGTCACCCACTGCAAAAAGCGCTCGTAAGTCACCGGCGTCTCGTACGCTACTTCCTCGTCAAGGGTCAACTCATCCAGGTCGGCACCCGCGGTACTGATCTCGCGATAGCGAATCTCACGCACCGTCGCACCGTCACCCCGAGCAGCCAGGCGGTTCTCAACGAGCTGACGCAGGTTGGGCTTCTTGTTGCCCACCATGATGTCGTCGGAACTAAAGTCGCGAATCATGCGGCTAATGCGGCAGAACGCCGGCGTCACCACGATGTCGTCGGCCAATACATCGAGCAGCTCTTCCTCGGTATAGGGGCGCCACTCGCCACGCTCGTAACAACCCACCAGGCGCGAACCCTCGATGAGCGCACACGGGTAGACCTTGACCTCGTCGGGCATAAAGGCCCCTTCGGCCATAAAGCGCTCGTAGTCGCGCTTGTCCCCCTCGGGCGTGGCGCCCAGCAAGTTGAGCATAAAATGCGCGTGGATTTTAAAGCCAAACAGGCGCGCGAGCGAAAACGCCCGCTCGATCTGCGCCAACGAAATGCGACGTTCGTTGATATCGAGCAAATGCTGGTCGAGGCTCTGGATACCCATCTGAATCTTGGTGCAGCCCAGGCGGCGGATAAGCGTAAGCGCCTGCGGCGTTACGGCATCGGGGCGCGTCTCGATAACGAGCCCCACCACGCGATGCTTCGCCGTCTCGTTGATGCGCTGCTGCCGCTCAAGCTCTTTCATCGTCGCCGTCTGCCACTCGGCGACCTCGCCCCACGGCGTGCCGGGGCCGTACAGACAACGCACCGCGCGGTTATAGCCGCCCACGGCAGCATCCACACGCCCCTGCTCGTCGGCAACGCCGGCAGCGAGCTTGGCCTCGTCTGTCGCAATGCCGGCAGCCCGATAGCGCTCGCGGCGCTCTGTTACCACCGGCGGCAGGGCATCGGCGGGAGCATCATCGAGCAGGCGCCCTGCCTCGGCACGGCTGATGCCCGGACGCGCCAACATGGGGTTTGCCGCCACGCCGGCGACGGCATCGTCATTGAGCGCACGGAAGAGCTCCGACATAAACCATGCCTGATACCCTTGCGGATAGTCGCTCCAGGTACCACCGAGCACGATGAGCTCTATCTTGTCGGTCGCATGCCCCATCTGCGAAAGCGCGGTCAGACGAGCGCTCACCTGCAGATACGGATCGAAGCAGTTTTGCTCCGCACGGGCACACGCCGGCTCAGCGTGCAGATAGCTCTTGGGCATGCGCAGATCGTTGGGACAAAATAGGCAATCGCCCGAGCATGGCCAGGGCTTGGTGATAACGGTAATGGTCGCCACGCCCGAAGCCGTGCGGCGCGGCTTCATGCGCAGCACCTGCAGCAGTTGGCGTTCCAGATCGGCATCGACATTCCACGCAGCCCACCGAGCCGGCTCCTCACGTTTAACCCGCTGGTAGAACGGCAGCAGACGGCGCTTGGCCAAATCGCGTTTGTCGGCACCCTCACGGCGCGCCTCGGCATGTATCAGTTTGACGAGCGCCTTGTCGTCCACGGTCTCACCGGGACGCAGAGCCTCGAGTATGTTCAAGATAATCTGTTCCATGTCCCCATTGTAAAGGCAAAGGCGCCGAAGCCGACCACGGCCCCGGCGCCTCCATCAAAGAGTATGCCTATATGTACCGATCTCCGAAAACCGCATGTCACTCCGGATCAAACGACATGTCGCCCAAACCGACCTTAAAACGATACGTGGCAGACTTATCGCCGTTATCGAATTCAAGATTCAAAATGGTCTCGCCATCGTAGCCAAGCGGAAGGAAATCGCTCTCAAAATCGCCGCTGCCCACGGTAAGGCTCGCCTTAAAGCCCGTAGAATTCGGAACCGTCATCTCCACATCGCCCGAGCCCACGCTCACGTCCATCGACTTCGCGGGGGCCTGGTAGAGCTCGAACGTCGCATCGCCCAAACCGACCTCGGCATTCAGAGTGTCGGTCACGGCGCCCGTAAACGCGACGTCTCCCGAGTCCAACGTCAAATCAAAGTCGTGGCACGCAATGTCCGCGACCGTCAGGTCTCCCAACCCCACGTTTGCCGTAATGCCCGTCATGTTATCGGCAAGCTCACGCGGCAGTTCAATGGCGACCTTACGGTCATGGGCGCGCTCGTCATCGCAGTCGAACTGGCTAATCTTGAGTGTAGAGCCCTCGATCTTGGCTAGATTCTGAGTGGCGGCATCGGAAGCAGATGCCCCCTTTGCAACGTGCCCGCTTTCGATGACACGTACCGGTCCGTCAGAGACACGTTTAACCTCGACCGTCCCCGACGTCACATCCAAGTCGAGCGATTGGAACGCGTCTTCGTCAAAAGTCGTGCTCGAAAGCTGCTGAGGCCGAGCGGAATAGTTACCGCCATCCAAAAGATCGTCCTCGTCAAACATATCGTCCATACCAGACAAGCCGGGTACAACATCGTCGAGATCCCACGGGCCATCAAAATGAATCAAAGTCCGCGAAATACCAAAGACAAGTCCGATGATGAGCACGAACGCTCCGATGCCAACGCCCAAGCGTACCTTGGATTCATGCGAAAGCTTCATCATTCATCACCCTCTTTGGCGATTGGGTCAGCGGTAGTCGCGGTAGCCACGCCAGCATCAACCGCAGCGGAAGCATCCTGCACCTGAGTCCTAGCCGTCACCGGTGCCGAACCAACCTGAATATCCCCGCGCGCCCAATCACCATCGAGTGCACGCGCCACCCAGTGATAGATGGGAATCGTAAAGAAGATCAGCGCGGCAAAGGGGCCGGCACCAAACGGGAACATCAGCAAAAAGAACAGCAGCCAACACACAGCCCAATACGGAAACGACTGGAACGGACCTTTCACCGGAGTCGAGCCAGCTGCGCCGCCGATCGTCACCTGCGCCGTAGCGGCATTGGCGGCCTGCGCGCTCCAGCTTGCCGCTTGCGCCGCCTTGGCCGCAGCATCACTCGCCTGCGTAGCTGCCTCCGTGGCGCGCGCCGCCGCCTCATGGGTGCGGGCACGCTCCGCCGCCTCGGCCTCGCGCTGACGGGCGCGGTCCTCGTTCTCAAACTCGATATCGTCCTCGATCTCATCGCTCGGATTGAGCAGCTCGTCCAGGCTCACGCCATAGAGCTTGGCGAGCGAGATCAGGTTCTCGGTATCGGGCGAGCTCTCCGCGCGCTCCCATTTACTGACCGCCTGGCGCGACAGGCCTAGCTTTCGCGCCAGCCCTTCTTGACTAAAACCCTTGCTGCGACGAAGGTCGGCGAGCCGCTGCGCAGTTTCTACATTCATGGTTCCTCCTATGCTTTTGCCAGCCGTGCCGCCGGACCGTTTTTGTTCTTAAGGCGCCTTGCACAGTTAAAAATCTATCCGCCACCGCCAAAATCATGCCACCTATTCTAGTGAGATTTTTGACAACCGGCGGTTGCGGGCACATATGAGCTGCGGAAATGTGTCCAAACAAAGCAATGACCCACAGCTCGGTTGTCCCCGTTGCGGCGTTAACGGTAGTATGGTCGTACTGTTTATTCCGCACCGCCATCGGAGGGAGTTCCGCGCCGTGAACCGCGATTTCGCCTCATCGCTCATCCAGCTCAACAATACGTTCTATCGCGAGCACTCCGCTTCCTTTTCCGATACGCGCCAAGCCCCGTGGCCCGGCTGGGTGCGCACCATGGACATCGCGCTCGAGCAGCTCGATGTGGCCACGATCGAGCATCCCGTCCGCGTCTTCGACCTTGCCTGCGGCAATATGCGATTCGAGAACTTTGCCGCCGGCGGGGCACTTGCCGCCAAGGGCGTCGACGGCGCAAACCCCTCGGCAGATGCCAGCTGCCCGTTTGAGTTCTATGGTGTCGACTCGTGCCAAGATTTGGCAATAGACGCCCACGGCCACGCCCTGCGCATTCCCAACCTGCACTTCCAGGAACTCGATGTGCTCGATGCCCTCATGAAGCTCAATCCCGCCGAGACGCCCGACGTGCTTTTCGATGCCCCGCTCGCCGACATCTCGGTCTGCTTTGGCTTTATGCACCATGTACCGTCATGCGAGTACCGTGTACGCGTGCTCGACGCCCTGGTGCGCCAGACGCGCCCGGGCGGCATCATCGCCATCAGCTTTTGGGAGTTTATGAACGACGAGCGCATGGCGCGCAAGGCCGTTCGAGCCGAAGCCCGTGCCGAACTCACCCCGCCGTTTGAGGGTTACGATTCCGCGCAGTTTGAAGCCGGCGACCACCTCATTGGCTGGCAAAACGACCGCCACGCCTACCGCTATTGTCATCACTTTGACGATCAGCAGATCACCGACCTGGTGCGCGGCGTCCGTACGTTCTACAAGAGCGGCGAGGTCCCCGTGCGCGAGCTCGAGCGTTTCCATGCCGACGGTCGCAGCGGCGAGCTCAACCGCTATGTGATCCTCAAGCGTCTGTAGGCATCGACGACTCGCCGCTGAGCCGCGCCGCATCTTTCGGGCAAACTATGCCCACCCTTTTTCAACCCATTGACGGAGCGTGCAGCTATACGTTCCATACTTATAACCAAGGAGCCTCATGGGAGCCGTCCACGTTCGCACGCCTAAGAACTTTGTGCTCGAGGAGCGCCTGGAGCGCTACGCCGATGCGATTGAGACGAACCCCGAGGCCTATGCCGGAGATCGGCGCAAAGCCTGCGCGCCGGCTGGCAGCAAGCCTTTCGAACACCTTCACCTGGATCTTGGTTGTGGCAAGGGAACGTACCTTGTAGAGCGCGCGGCCCACGAGCCAAACACCCTCTTTATCGGCATGGACCAGGAGCCCATCTGCATCGCCTATGCCGCGCAGAAAATCTGCGAGCAGGAGCTGTCCAACGCACTCGTCCTGCCCCGAGGTGCCGCATCGCTGCCGCGGCTGTTTGCCGCAGGCGAGCTCGATGCCATTACCATTAACTTTCCCACGCCGCAGCCCAAGGCCAAGTACGCCAAAAAACGACTCGTCCATGTCGACCACCTGATGCTCTACCGTCCGCTCTTTGCAGCCGGCGCTACCGTCACGCTGCGCACCGACAGTAAGCCACTGCGCGACTACGCCCTGGGGCAGTTTGCCGCGGCCGGCTACGACACGCTTTGGGTAAGCGACGACGTCCGCCGCGACCATCCCAAGCATCCCGAGACCGAGTACGAATGCCGCACGCGCGAGATGGGTGCCGTCGTCTATGGCATTTGCGCCACACCCGGCTCGTAGCCCAGCAATGAACAGCTCGCGGCGGGCCGCGCGCAGGAGCAAAGCCTTGCCTGCTACCTGCCCGAAAACCTCGATGAGCTCACCTATGTACCTCTGGGCATGGAAGAGGCCGTCGAGAACTTTAGAAACCGCGCCCGCAAAGGCAAGAAGCGCCTGCCGCAAGAGTCCTAGGGGCTTCTGATGGTCGCGGCGTCGGCAAACAAGCGCAAATTGGCGCCAGCGAACGGCCCTCAAACCTAAGTGAGTAGACTTTTTTGCAATAGCCAGGCACAGCCCGCATAGCGAAACATAAAACCGCAGGTAGAACCCTTGCGCAAAAGTCATGTGCTCGCAATATCGCAAAAAGTCTACTCACTTAGCTGGCTACTGCACCAAACGGCTGGGCAGAACGCCCATTTCTTGCATTTTCTCGCGCGCTGGCACCCCGCGCCGCCGCTACGCCATAATAGTTGGCGGACAATCGCGAGAGAAAGCAACCACACATGGCACTGACCACGACAGATACCGCCGCCAGCACCGTCTCGGGCGCCGGCGCCGCCAGCTCATTCTCGGGCGGCACGGGAACCGAGGCCGAGTTCGGCTCGCTCGGTGCGCTCTCCCCCACCTGGTGGGAGCCCGAAGACGGCAGTGAGCCCGAACCGTGGCTCACGCCCGATCAGGCTTTCGAGCGCTTCTTTGAATGGACGAGCGACCGCGGCATCGAGCTGTGGGATCACCAAGAAGAGGCCCTCATGGACCTGGCTGCCGGCGATCACGTCATTTTGGGCACACCGACCGGATCGGGCAAATCGCTCGTCGCGCTGGGCATGCTCTTTATGGGCATGGCGCAGGGCAAGCGCTGCTATTACACGGCCCCCATCAAAGCCTTGGTCAGCGAAAAGTTCTTCGACCTGGTACAGGTGCTCGGCCGCGATAACGTCGGTATGATCACCGGCGACACGCATATCAATACCAAAGCGCCCGTCATCTGCTGCACGGCAGAGATCCTTGCTAACGACGCACTGCGCGAGGGCGAAGATGCCGATGTTGGCTGCGTCGCCATGGACGAGTTCCACTACTTTGCCGACCCCGATCGCGGTTGGGCCTGGCAGGTGCCGCTGCTCACCCTGCCTCACACGCAATTCATGCTCATGAGCGCCACACTCGGCGATGTCACTGCCATCGCCGCCTCACTTGAGGAGCACACCGGCGCAACCTGCGACTTGGTTGTCGACGCCCCGCGTCCGGTTCCGCTGAGTTATGACTATGTGACGACCTCCCTCGAGGGCACGGTCGAGCTCGCAATGCGCCGCGGCGAGGCCCCGCTCTACATCGTGCACTTTAGCCAGGACGCCGCACTTGCGACGGCGCAATCCCTCGCCAACTTTGGTATTGCCAGCAAGGAGCAGCGCGAGGCCATCAAGGAGGCGGCCAAGGGCACGAGCTTCTCGACGGCCTTTGGCAAGATTCTTAAGCGCTTGCTCGGATGCGGCGTCGGCGTGCACCATGCTGGCATGTTGCCGCGCTACCGTCTGCTGGTCGAGCGCTTGGCACAACAGGGCCTGTTGCCCGTCATCTGCGGCACCGATACGCTCGGCGTCGGCATCAACGTGCCCATCCATACCGTGGTGCTCACCGCGCTCACCAAGTTCGACGGCTACAAGATGCGTCGTCTGCGCGCCCGCGAGTTTCATCAGATTGCCGGTCGCGCCGGCCGTTCGGGCTTCGATACCGAGGGCATGGTGATTGCCGAGGCACCCGAGCACGAGATCGAGAACGCCAAGCTCATGGCCAAGGCGGGCGACGACCCCAAGAAGCTCCGCAAGATTAAAAAGAAGAAGGCCCCCGAGGGCTTTGTCACCTGGAACAAGCAGACCTTTGAGCGCCTGATCGAGACGCAGCCCGAAACGCTCAAGCCGCGCCTTCGCATCACACACTCCATGGTGATTAGCGTGGTCGAGCAGGGCGGCGACGCCCGCGCCCGCGTACACGACCTCATCGAGACGAGCCTGCAGACTCCCGAGGAAAAGGCTAAGCTCGAGGTTCGCGCCGACGAAATCTTCGCCACGCTCATCGACTCCGGCGTCGTCGTGCGCACCGAGGTACCGCCCGCACCCGACGCTCCGGCTGATGCCGCGCCGGACATCGACTACGCGCTGACGGTCGACCTGCCCGAGGACTTTGCGCTCGATCAGCCGCTCTCACCGTTCTTGCTCGCCGCGTTGGAGCTGCTCGATCCCGAGAGCGAGACCTATACCATGGATTTAATCTCAATGGTCGAGGCGACGCTCGAAGATCCCAAGCAAGTGCTGCGTGCGCAGGAGCGTGCCGCACGCGATCGAGCTATGGCCGAGATGAAGGCCGACGGCATCGAGTATGAGGAGCGTCTGGAGCGCATTCAAGACGTCACGTACGAAAAGCCGCTCGAGGATTTGCTCGACGCCGCTTTTGACAAGTACTGCCAGGAAGTGCCCTGGGCCAACGACTATCAGCTCTCTCCCAAGAGCGTCCTGCGCGATATGCTGGAGAGCGCGAGCGATTTTAAGGGCTACATTCAAAAGCTCGGCATCGCCCGCTCCGAGGGCATTTTGCTGCGCTACCTGGCAGAGGCCTATCGTTCGCTCGACCGCACCGTGCCCATCGAGAAGCGCGACGAACGCCTGCGCGACATTATCTCGTGGCTGGGCTTTGTGGTGCGCTCGGTGGACTCGAGCCTGGTGGACGAGTGGGAGAACGCCGGCAACCCCGCTGCACTCGACGCCGCACCGCCGCAGGGCATCGATGAAGTCGTGGCAGACCGCCGTGGCTGCACCCTGCTGGTGCGCAACGCACTCTTCCGCCGCGTGACCCTTGCCGCCCGCGAGCACGTTCGCGACCTGGGCGAACTCGACGACGACTGGGGCATGAGCGAGATCCGCTGGCAAAAGGCCCTCGATGCCTACCATGAGCAGCATGAGGAAATTCTCACCGACGGAGACGCCCGCAGTGCCGCGATGTTTTCCATCGATGAGTCCGACGAGAAGACCGCGCACGTATGGCACGTGCACCAGATCTTTGCCGACGAGGATGGCGACCACGATTTTGGCATCATGGGCGATGTCGATCTGGACGCCACGCAAGACGGCGGCGAGGTAATCTTCAAAAACTACCGCGTCGGCTTTATCGAGGACATGCTC